>JBCBGY010000027.1:0-16793 GCA_038526275.1 Pseudomonadota bacterium
GCCAGATGTAGCGGCGCGTTTCGCTTCCATCCGGCTCAAGATAGGTGATGCTGAGCTTGCGGCGCGTGTGAACTGCCTTACGGATGCCGGGGATCAGGTGAAAGGAGGTGCTGCCTTCGATGTAGGGATAGACGGCAAATCCCCAGCCCTCCGCCGGTTTGCGCGTACCTTCTGGCAGAACCGCGTCGAGCTTGGCGCTCAGCACCTTGGCGGCGGCGCGCAGTTCAGGTTCGTCAACCTCTTCCACAACGGCGAGGCCGAGATGCAGCGCCTCCAACTCGTCTGATGTCAGGTTAAGGGGCGGCACCGTGATCTCTGCCGTGGCGCGATAGCCCGTGCCGCGCGTGCCTTCGACCGGCACACCGGACGCAGCCAGCCGTTCCATATCCCGGTAGATCGTTCGGGCAGAGACCCCAAAATGCTGCGCCAGATCTTCGGCGCGATGAAGGCGCCCGTCGCGCAGAAACTGGGCCAGGGAGCGAAGACGATCAGAACGGGGCATGGAGTGTAACTGACATAAACCTGTCAGTAATGGAAGCGTCAGAGCCAAATCTTAAGCGTTATCCGCTGCGTCGCCTCATTTTCCGCGGTGGAATCGACAGCAGCGGGTTGGACGCCCCATCGTGCGATGCCTACACAAGGTGGACGGCGCGGGGCCGGGAACCCGCGGATATTTGGGAGAGTACGATGCTGAACAATATCGGCCCATGGGGCTTTCTGATCATCGCTGTGGTTGTTCTGGTTCTGTTTGGGCGCGGCAAGGTTTCCTCGCTGATGGGCGAGATCGGCAAAGGTATCACCGCCTTCAAGAAGGGTATGGATGATACGAAGAAAGAAATCGAAGACACAACCGCGGCTGAGGCTCGGGATGTAACGCCGGAACCGGCGGAGAAAGACAAGGCTTGATTTTTGGGGCCTGATTTTGGGGCCTGATCGGCTTTTGCAACGTCGCGCATCCGGGGAGAGCGGTCATAGGTACGTTTGAGATCATCATCATCGCGATTGTGGCGCTGATCGTCGTGGGGCCAAAGGATTTGCCGGGCCTCTTTCGCGAGGTTGGTCGGTTCACGGGGCGGGTCCGGTCCATGGCCCGGGAATTTTCCCGCGCGATGGATGAGGCTGCGGATCAGTCCGGCATGAATGACATGGCCAAGACGCTGCGCGCCGCCAGTAACCCGAAGAAGTTTGGGATGGATGCTGTCAAGAAAGCCACCGGGCTGGATGACAAGCCCTCAGCGAAACCGAGTGCTGCCAAACCTGCCGAAAAACCGCGCGGCGCCGAGACCGAGAAATTGGCCGAAGAACGGGCGGATGCGGCGAAAAAGCTGCGAGAAGAAACAGCCGAACGCGCAGCCGCGCGCAAAGCAGCATCTGAAAGTGCCAGCCCTGCCGCAGATCCGGAACCCGAAGCATGAGCACTGAAACCGACGAGCTGGAAGATACCGCCGCGCCCTTAATCGAACATCTGGCGGAATTGCGGACCCGTCTGATCCGTTCTGTTAGCGCGTTCCTAGTGTGCATGGTGATCTGCTTTTCGTTCGGGGGCACGATCCTCGACTTCATGCTGATCCCGATTGAGAACACGATGCGGGATTTGGGCGACCCCAACCCGGTGATGCAGTTCACCGCGCCGCAGGAATATTTCTTCACGCTGATCCGGATTTCGATGGTTTTTGGCCTGGCCTTCGCCTTTCCGGTCATCGCGCATCAGATGTGGCGGTTTGTGGCGCCTGGGCTTTACCGCCAGGAAAAGGCCGCGTTCCTGCCATTCATCCTGGCCTCTCCGCTACTCTTTCTGCTGGGGGCGTCCTTTGCGCATTTCGTCGTGACACCACTGGCCATGCGCTTCTTCCTTGGCTTTGCGGATGCGTACTCACTCATATCGGTCGCGTTGCCGGGCATAGAGTTGAGTTTTGGCGTCGCGCAAGAGGGCGTTTCGCCAACGCCGGAAAGCGACCGCGGCGTCGACATCGTGTTCCAGGGCAAGGTGAACGAGACCTTGGACATCACGTTGAAGATGACCGTGGCCTTTGGTCTTTGTTTCCAGTTGCCGGTGCTTCTGACCCTGATGGGCAAGGCGGGTCTGGTCTCTGCCAGGGGCTTGGCGGACGTTCGGAAATATGCCGTGGTGGGCATTCTGGTGCTGGCCGCCTTGGTGACACCGCCCGATGTGGTGACGCAGATGATCCTCTTCGTTGTGGTCTACGGCCTTTACGAAATCTCGATCTGGCTGGTCGCGGGCGTTGAGAAGCGTCGCAATGACGAGCTTCGGGAACAAGGTCTTCTCGACGATGAAGACGAAGATTGGGTCGACGACGAGGATCTGGATAAGGCATGACCGACGACCTGTTGGAGCGGATTGCCGCCGCGTTGGAGCGGATGGCACCCGCCCCGCTGTCTGCCCCCGATTTCGGCTCGGCAGAGGCCTTTGTCTGGCACGTTTCTCCGGACCGGCTTGAACCCGTTGCCGCCGTAAACCGGGTGGATCTGTCGCTGCTGTTGGGCGTTGATCGCAGTCGCGACACGCTTTTGGCCAACACCTTGCAGTTTGCGCGCGGCTTACCCGCGAATAATGCACTGCTTTGGGGCGCGCGCGGCATGGGCAAGTCGTCTCTGGTGAAAGCCGTACATGCCGAAACTGTGCGGCAGGGGCACGATCTGAAGATCGTCGAAGTCCAGCGCGAGGATTTGCCTTCTATCGGTCGCTTGCTGGGGCTGCTCCGGGGGGCATCACAGCGCTTCGTCCTATTCTGCGACGACCTGTCCTTCAGCCATGACGACCAGCATTATAAGTCGCTGAAGGCGGTGCTGGATGGCGGGATCGAAGGCCGCCCGGACAATGTGGTGTTCTATGCCACCTCCAACCGGCGGCACTTGATGCCCCGGGACATGATCGAGAATGAACGGTCGAGCGCGATCAACCCGTCAGAGGCGGTGGAGGAAAAGGTATCGCTGAGCGACCGGTTCGGCCTGTGGCTGGGCTTCCACCCTTGCAGCCAGGACGAGTATCTGGACATGATCCGCGGCTATTGCGCGGCGCATGGCCTAACGGTCGAAGAGGCGGAGTTGCGGGCCGAGGCCATCGAGTGGCAGGCGACACGCGGCAGCCGTTCAGGCCGCGTCGCCTGGCAGTTCTTCTGCGATCTCGCCGGACGGCATGGTGTGTCACTTTAAAATGTGAATACCTCAAAACTCACGCCATAGACGCATTGCATACTTTTGGACCATGCGCGCGCAAAACGTTGTTGGGTTGTCCAATGATTGCCGTCGACAAGTTCGACAATCAGCTCGTAATTGTCGCCAGGGGCCGTCAACTCTGGCACAAGCTTCGCTTTGGCCTCTCGGCACAATCTCTCTAACAATGCGCGATCACCTGCAGTTGGACCATTCGCCAAGGCGGGGCCCGCGCGGGAAGACTGAAACCTGGCCAAAACCGCATCAGATTTGTCTGACGCGTCTGACGGGTTCGTTAGGGGAAACGTCCCTGCGTGGACCAGCGGCGGCAGGCCAGGCGCCAATTGGGTGGCAGTGTTGGACATCTGGCACCCCGCCAAAATCAAAAATACTAAAGTCAAGAAACAGCGTTTATGCATCTGGAAACCCTTCAAAAAAGAAAAATGCTTTCTAGGATCCCACGTTCCTTGATTGGTTGCAATCGATTACGTTCTTTCCCGGGGCCAATACTTCGGCAACGTTGTCAGGCGCTTTTGCCAAGCTCCTGCAGCAGACGGGATTTTAGAGTGTCATATTCGGACTGCGGGATCGTCTGCAGGGCTGCTTCCGGTGAGGACAGGTCGTCATCATATCCGTCGGGCGGATCAAATCGAGCACCAGGATCTGTGAACTGACTATCGGTCAGGTCCATGCGCACTCCGTTGATCCGGTTGTAATAGTGCCAGATGCCCTCCATGCGGGTCCGCAAAACCTCTCCGCCGAACAGATCGTGGATTAAGGCAGCTGTGACATTGCATTGGCCGTTGGCAGGGTTTTCCGCCGACCATTGTTGTGCCGTTTCAATGGACCATGCTTTGCGCAAAGCCATTCGGACGCCGGCTTCATCAAATTCCACACTGTCGGACGGCATATCAATCCTCAGGTTTCTGCGATTTGTCGTTGAGTTGACACCGCGCTGATCCGGTGGATTTTGGCAGGTCATCCTGAATATCTAACCACGCCATGCGGTTTTCGTAGTGCGCATGAAGTTGAGGCGCGAAGTCATCGGCCTGGTCCAGCAGGCCGAGCCCAACATAGACCTGATCAGGCAGATAATCGTAGTGGCCCGCAATAGTTGAGCCACAGGCGTCACAGAAGGTTCGAACGACACCCGGGGCCTTGCTGATCGATTTCCCTTCGTCCGGCGTAAAGGCAATGCTCGCGATGTCAAAAGCGGCGAAAGCGGCGACCGGTGCGCTTGTCACCCTGCGACAGTCGTCGCAATGGCAGTACGTCACAGCCACGGGGGGAGCGGTGGCCGTGATACGGATCTTTCCGCAATAGCACCTGCCAGAAACAACGACTGTCAAGCAGCCCCCTAGTTCTGCAAGTATTCGTTCGGGTCGACCGCCTCCAGGCCTTTGCGGACCTCGAAATGGACGAATGACGGATCACCGGCCCGGACAGAGGCGATGGTTTCGCCGCGTTTGACCGTATCGCCTTTCTTGATCTTCAGCTTGTCGACCTGAGCATAGACGGTCAGCAGGCCACCATCATGGCGGATCACCACAATCGGCACCTGATCGGTGTCTTCGGTGATTGCGGCTACCGTACCGTCCGCTGCCGCTTTCACAGGCGCGCCCGCCGATGCGGCAATATCGATCCCTTCGCTGCGGCCCTTCTGGAAATCACGGATGATGCTGCCAGAGGTCGGGATGACCATGGCCGATGAACTGGCCGAGGTTTTGAACTGGTCAAGCTCTGGCGATGGGGGGGCGGTTTCCGGTTTGGTCTCTGTCGTCTTCGCGACGGCTTCCGTCTTTTCATCCGGTAGCGGCGTCGAGGCGCTTGGCGGTGTCGGTGTCTGGCTGCCAGCCCCTGGCAGAGGTGTGCCTTCCCGGACGGGAGGTGCGGCATTGGCCACAGGGATGAGCAGGAACTGCCCTTCGCGTACCCCTAGATCACTGCCCAGACCATTCCATTCGGCCAAAGACCGGACCGAGACATTATAGAAACGCGAGATCGAATAGGCGGTCTCTCCGCGAACGACCTTATGCCGCACCGGTTCCACTGTGCTCGGGGCTGCCGGTTGCGCTGGTGCAAGGGCCGCCGTTTCGACGGGTTCGGCCCGTTGAATTGCGCCTTCGGCTATGCTGGCAATATCAACCTGACCTGGCTCCGCGATGGTGCTGGCTGTGGGAACTGGATCGGCCACGCGGCGGGGCAGGGCCAGGATCTCGTCTTTGCGCAGCGCCGCGTTCGCGGGCACGCCATTGAACTGGGCCAACTCATCGGCGGGCAATCCAACGCGGCTTGCGACGCTTGCCACCGTATCGCCCCGGCGGGCCACGGCAACCTGATAGTTGGGATAGGAAATGACACCTCGGTCATCGGCGATGGGGCGGGGGCTTGCGGCCAATCCAATGGATTGGGATGTGTCAAACCCGTTGCCCAAATTCTCGCGAAGATCGAAATCGAAATTATCGCAAGCGGCCAACGCAAGGCAGGACACAGAAACAACAAAGAAGCGCGAAACGGCGCGTTGCATGGGCTCTTCCTCAAAAACGGCACCCGTTGATCGGATGTCCGGTGTCATTTTATTCCCGCCCGAGACCTTCGAGAAGCGGCACGAAACGCACCGGGCGAAGCTCGTCATAGTCCAAACCGGCCTCTGTACGGGTCACCCTGATCAGGGTTTGCACCGTATCTGACTGCCCGACCGGCACGACCATGATACCCCCGATCCGCAATTGCGCCAATAGGGGACCGGGCGGATCTTCGGCAGCTGCAGTGACAAGGATACGGTCAAAGGGTGCCTGTTCCGGCAGACCGTGCGATCCGTCCGCCGTGAAGGTAATGATGTTGGAGAGCTTCAACGCGCTGAACCGCTCTTCGGCGGCGCGCGTGAGTTGGCGAAACCGGTCCACCGTATAGACCCGCCGGGCCAGATGCGCGAGCACCGCAGCCTGGTAGCCGGACCCGGTGCCAACCTCCAACACCTTGTCCCGCGGTGTCACTTGCAGTGCCTGTGTCATCAGCCCCACAACGGACGGTTGGCTGATGGTCTGCCCGCAGGAGATGGGCAATGGCGTGTCCTCATAGGCGCGATCCTCGAACACGCCTTGCACGAATGTGCCGCGATCCGTTTTTTCCATCGCTTCCAGAACGCGCGCATCCGTCACCCCGTTTGACCGCAGGGCGAACAGAAACTGCATTTTGCGTTCTGCGTCGAAGGTCATTCCAGAGCAGCCCCCAATGCAGCCAGGTGATCATGTGCCGTCAAATCGGCTCGCATCGGCGTGACAGAGATATAGCCATCCAGGTTCACAGCGGCGTCCGTGCCTGGCGCCGATGCCACACTTTGGGTTCCGCCGCGCACCCAGAGAAACCGGCGCCCTGACGGTGCCTCATGCGGCACGGTGTGGAACCGAACCCCTTCGCGGCAGCCTTGTGCCACCACCCGGATCCCTTTCACCTGATCGGCGGGCACAGGCGGGAAGTTGACGTTATAGAAGGTCTTGTAGCCGGCTGAAGTGGACCAGTCTCCATGCTCCAGCAACTGTTTCACGATACGGGCGCCGTGGTGGGCGCTGCCCTCAAACGGATTGTCCAGGCCGTTATTGCCGGGGCCGTAGAACTGTGACATCGCAATGGCGGGCAACCCTTGCAGCGCCGCCTCCATCGCGCCACCGATCGTGCCTGAATAGAGAACGTTCTCGGCGGCATTGTTGCCCCGGTTCACACCGGACAGAACCAGATCGGGCGGTATATCTGTCAACACATCGTGGATCCCTGCCATGACGCAATCGGCCGGGGAGCCTTCCGCCGCATAGCGGCGCTCTCCCATACGGGCAATCATGGTAGGATGGGTGTAGCTGATGCAGTGCCCAACGCCGGACTGTTCGAAGGCCGGAGCCACAACCCATACTTCCCCGTCTGGCCCCGCGACCTCTGTGGCAATCTGTTCAAGCACCGCCAAACCTGGCGCGTTTATACCGTCATCATTGGTCACCAAAATCCGCATCATCCAACCCTTGCTGATATCGGATCCTGATTAGTGCCTTTCCCCGGAGCATGGAATCGAAATGCGCCTGTGCGGCTTCGTTTCCCCGGGCAAAGCGTGGCCAGCATTCACGCCCTTGGCGGTTTTTCATTGAAATTTGTCTGTTTTGCGCGTTGTCTAGAGTTGGGCAATGGGGATTTTGTGCCCGTATATTTGGATGGAAGTGCTTTGAACCCGTTTGAAATTTGCGACATCACGTTGCATCCGTCTCGCGTTTTGATTGCGCCGCACCGACTTTTCCCGACCTTTGTCGAAGTCGATGGCAGCGAAGAACCTGACGCAATTCGCATGTTCTTACTGTCCGCCGAGATGCAACTGGGAGCGGCAGAGCAACTGCGCGCCGCCGCCGAGCAATGGGACGAAATCGGCGTTTGCTTTTCGCCGGATGCCACACATCCCGACATCGTCGATGCGGTGATGCAGGGGATCGAAAGTGGGAGGTTGCTGGGCGTCTTGTTCCGGCTGGATGAGCGCCAGGAGGTGACCGTTTCTGATTTGCGGGCGGCAGGCGTGGACAAAAAGCTGCCGCCGCTTCCGCCCGGTGGAAATGTTGCCGGCATGAGTTTTTCGCAAAAGCTCATGCGGTGTTGCGAGATGGTGCCCGACCAGATTGGCGAAAAGCTGGGTGCGCGGGCCAAGCAAGAGATCGAAGGCTTTTTCTCGGTTGAGAATCTGGCGATTACGGCGGGCATACTCGCCGTATGGGCCGGCAGCCATGCTGTTGGTGTGGGCTTTATCGTGGATGGCGCCCTGTTGGCTGTGGGCTTTTTCTTTGCAGGTTGGGAGGCGATCAAAGCCTTCGAGAAGATCGGTGAGTTTTTTCAGGAGGTTTACGCGGCAAGCTCAGAGCGTGATTTGCAGATTGCCGCGGGTCTTTTGGCCTCTGCCATCGCGATCCTGGGTATTGCGGGGTTCAAGGCGCTTTTGCGCAAGGTCACCCCGAAATCTCCGAAAGGGCGGGGCGGTGGTCAAACCGGCGATAGCGGCGGTGGTTCTGGCGGCAATCGCGGAGGCAGCGGCGGCGACACGTCCCCACGACGCGGCGACCGCCGAACCCGGCGCGATAGGGATGATGACGCACCCAAGGAGAAACCTGACGAGCCCCCACCCAAACCGAAACCTACCTTTGACTTTTCGCAAATCAACGACAGGATCTCAGATCAGGCACAATATCGGCATGTGAAAGGCCGTAAAGAATGGGAAGCCCGAGGCAAAGGCGGGTACTTCAATAACAAGGAAGACGCGCAATCAGTCTTAACAGCGGCCAAAGAAGGCCGGGTTGAGGTATTGGGTACCAATGGTCAGGGCCAGCCAGTCGTCCGCTTCAAGGGTGTCACCGGATATAATAACAATCCCAGAGCAGGTTACATGAACCAGGAGACCAATGTGTTTACAATCAAAGGGACGAAGAAAGTCAGCGTTGTCCCGATCAACCCTAACTGGAGCGGATGATGGCAGAACCTTCTTTAACCGACTGGGTTTGGGTCGAGGCCATGTTTCGGGATGCCATGATCGGAGCGATTTCAGCAAATGTTCGGCAGATTGTATTGCGTTACGAAACATCAAGCTGGCATCTCAGGGTCACACTCGCTGACGAAAGCCTTGATGACCGCGAAGAGGCGGAAGACATCGTGGATCAATTCGGTGCGTTGCTTGGAGACATTCGCAACAAGATCAGCGGCGCGGCTGATTGCCCAGCACACTATGACATTGTCGTACATCAAGGCGCCTTGACTGAGGGATCTGACCATCGTCAAAGAATTCTTTACCGCAGAAAAGAAACCTAGATAGGTTCGACTACTCCAGAATTTCTGGCAAGAGCCGCTTGGCTTCGTCCATCGGTGAGGCGAGCTTGGTCCGAGCCTCGCCAGGATAGAACCGGGCGCGAGTGGCCGTTGCCATAGGAGCGGGCTGCAAGATTCGGACGTCCGGGCCGGTTTTGACGCTTTCGGCTTGCCAACTGCGGGCCAAGGCGATCTGGGCGGCCTTGGTCGCGCCATAGGCGCCGAAAAACTTTTCACCGGCGCGGGGATCATCGAAAAATATGGCCCGACCATTTGGAGCCGCAAGGAGCAAAGGTTCGAGCGCCACAATCAATGCAAGGGTTGTTTCCACATTGACCTGGTAGGAGGTCATCCAGTCTTTTTTGTCGATGAATGGGGTGGGCGCCAAGGGAGCTGCGTGAACCGCAGCGTGTAACCAGACGTCAATCTTCGCCCAGCGGTCGAAAATTGACTGGACAAGCTGTTGGACAGCATTATGTTCCAGCATGTTCAAAGGCGCGAGGGTCGAAGCCCCGCCTTTGCTTTGTATACGGTCATCGAGTTCTTCCAAACCGCCAATCGTTCGTGCGACCGCCAATACATGGTGATCGTCGGCGAGCGACTCAGCTAGGGCGGCACCTAGTCCTCGGGACGCGCCTGTGACCAAGGCGAGTTTCATACCGAGGACCCAGATACGGTTGTTGGCCGTGCCCAAAACGCTCTTTGAGCGGTATTTTGCCTAAAATTTCGCGTAGAAATTGATCCGATTTTGGGGGTCGGCAAAAAACCGCTAATTACCTCGCGTAAACATTTTCCTTCAACCCAAACGAAGCTCAGGCAGATTAATTCTTTATTTACAATGCTGTATAGGCTGATCTTGAAATGTTTCATCACCTTATCCCCAAGTTGTATACTGTTCCATGTGGATGAAACGCATGGTACTACCTCTAGTGTGGATGAGAATCGCAAAAGGGGGAGTTGACATGAGTATTTCAGAACGTTTCAGCAAGCTGCCGACTCCGTTAATTCGTATTGCAATACCTGCTTGGCGCACGCGTCGGGTAGCCATTGATGTTAATCCAGTCGAAAGCCTTTCGAAGCGCGAACTGACGGTGCTTTTCCGTGAGGAATTGAACCGCGTGGGTTCGGAATTGTGCCCGAAAGGCAGCGAAGACCTTATGGTCTTGCGGGGCGCTTTGGGAAAGACTGACACAGCTGCCTAGGTCCGTTTACTCGGCAGCTGTGTTCAATTTGAAACCCTGATCAATCATATCAGCCGGTTCAACCGGATATTCCCCCGAAAAGCATGCGTCGCAATATTGCGGTGCTGATGAATTTCTCCCCTTCGCCTCACCGACAGCCCGGTACAGTCCGTCCAAGCTGATGAATTTGAGGCTATCCACCTGCAAATGTGCACACATGTCAGCTTCGCTCATGGTTGAGGCCAAAAGCTTTTCGCGCTCGGGTGTGTCCACGCCATAAAAGCAGGGCCAAGCGGTTGGGGGTGATGCGATGCGGAAATGAACCTCAGCGGCGCCTGCATCCAGAACCATTTCTTTGATCTTCCGGCTTGTCGTCCCGCGCACGACTGAGTCATCAACCAAAATGACTCTTTTGCCTTTGATCAGGGCGCGATTGACGTTCAGCTTCAAACGAACGCCCATATTGCGGATATGTTCCGTGGGTTCGATGAAGGTGCGTCCGACGTAGGAATTCCGGATAATGCCCATCCCAAACGGGATGCCGCTGGCGGCAGCATATCCAATTGCCGCTGGTGTGCCTGAATCGGGCACAGGGCAAACGAGATCCGCTTCGACAGGAGCCTCTGCGGCCAGTTCCACGCCGATCTGGCGCCGGGTCTCATAGACGGATCTGCCACCCAAGATGCTGTCGGGCCGCGAAAAATAGACATGTTCGAAGATGCAGAAACGCGGGCTGCGGGGTTCGAATGGCCGGTGACTGACCACGCCGCCATTGGTTGTGATCACGACCATTTCGCCCGGTTCGATCTCGCGTACATAGTCCGCACCGATGATGTCGAGCGCGCAGGTTTCCGAACTCAGAACCCACCCATCTTCGCCGATTTGCCCGAGGACGAGGGGCCGCACACCCAGCGGGTCGCGGACGCCAATGAGCTTGGTGCGGGTCATGGCCACAACGCTGAAAGCACCTTCCACCCGGCGCAGCGCATCTTTCATACGTTCCGTGATGTCCCGTTGCAGCGATCGCGCCATCAAATGAATGATACATTCGCTGTCAGACGAGCTTTGGAAGATTGACCCCCGGTCGACAAGCTCCCTGCGCAAGGCAGCGGCATTGGTAATGTTGCCATTGTGCGCAAGTGCGGCGCCGCCCATGGAAAACTCACCGAAGAAAGGCTGTACGTCCCGAATGGCCGTACTGCCCTTTGACCCGGCGGTCGAATAGCGCACATGACCGATGGCGAGGTTACCTGGCAATCCGTCCATGATCTTGGCTTCGGTGAAATTATCCCGGACATAGCCGAAGCGCCGGACAGAACAGAAACCCTGATCGGGATGATATGAGACGATCCCACCAGCTTCCTGCCCGCGATGTTGCAAGGCATGCAGGCCCAGGGCCGTGAAATTGGCCGCCTCCATGGGGCCGATCACACCGAATATGCCGCACTCTTCGCGAAGCTTGTCATCGTCGAATGGATGCGTCGTCAGCAGCGACTTTGATTGAGACAATATGCACTCCGATGCCCGGGTCCCGCATCTGTTCCATAGCGGGTTCCCTAGCGCCTGTCAGCCTCTGCAAACAGGGTTTCTTAATGCGAGGTAAAGGATTGCCTCAGTTGACGCTTGGTCCGCCGCAGGAAGCATCCATCAGGCCTTCAAATTGCCCGGTCAGCCAAGCCAGAGCGACTTCCTGGTCGGCAATTTCGGTCGTCAGTTGTTCGCTGACAGACGCAAAGAGCTTCGCGGATTGGCTGTTATCGACAATGTCGAAGGTCTGAGTCCCTGCGACGAAGTCGTACACGACCAATGCGATGGCCACTAAAAGCAGCCCGCGTGCCGCGCCAAACAGAAAACCCAAACCCTGGTCCAGGCCGCTGAGAGCAGAGCGCTGAACGAGCGATGAGAAGAGCGGTGTGAAGACGGCGAAGACGATCAAGCAGACCGCGAAGACCCCGATAAAGGCGCCGATGGTAGAGGTTTGGCAATTGTCCAGAAAATCGCTGACATAGGGAATTTCCTGCACCAGCGGTTCTGCCCGGGGGGCAAACAGGTAGGCTACAATCGCGGCAACCACCCAGCCCGCAATCGCCAGGGTCTCGCGTACGAACCCGCGACTGTAGGCCAATATCGCCGAGAGGACGATCACAACCGCGACCCCGGCATCGAATATTGTGAATTCCATTCTTCCGTTCCGCTGTGCCTGTTCTTGCTCTTATCCCGCGCCGAACATCTCTCCCACAAAGACCGTGAGGTCGGCCATTTTGCGGAATTCCAAGCCCGGAACCGTCCCTTTAGAGCCGGACGGTAAGGCCGCTGCGTTGAAACCAAGTTTTTTGGCTTCTTTCAACCTATTTTCAGTTTGAGCGACCGGACGGATGGCGCCACTGAGGCTAATCTCGCCAAAAACCACCATTTGTTTCGGCAAGGCCACATCTTCGCGGGCAGACAGTAGCGCAGATGCCACAGCTAAATCGGCTGCCGGTTCGCTGACGCGTAGTCCGCCCGCGACGTTCAGGTACACATCCAGTCCCGCGAAGGGGATACCGCAGCGGGCGTCGAGCACGGCCAGGATCATGGCCAGTCGACCGCTGTCCCAACCGACAACGGTGCGTCGGGGTTGAGCGTGTGGCGTAGGGGCGACCAGTGCCTGTATTTCGGTAAGCACAGGCCGCGTACCTTCGATTCCGGCAAAAACCACGGACCCGGGTGCCGGGTCCTCCCGGTCTGACAGGAACAATGCGGATGGGTTGACGACTTCGGTAAGGCCCGCGCCCGTCATCTCAAAGACGCCGATCTCGTCTGCAGGGCCGAAGCGGTTTTTGACGGCGCGCAGGATCCGAAATGGGTGCCCGCCACCACCTTCAAAGTAGAGCACCGTGTCGACCATATGTTCGACTACTCTTGGACCCGCGATCTGGCCTTCTTTGGTGACGTGACCGACAAGCACGACCGCCGTGCCGCGCCGCTTGGCAAAGCTGACCAGTTCCTGGGCCGAAGCGCGGACTTGCCCGACTGAACCCGGGGCGGCATCGACCTTGTCCGACCACATGGTCTGGATCGAATCGATGATCACCAAATCGGGCTCTGCTTCTTCCAGAGTGGTGAGGATGTTGCGCAGGTTGGTTTCAGTTGCCAGCCGCACTGGTGCTTGGGCCAGCCCAAGGCGCCCGGCGCGCATCCGGACCTGGGCCGAGGCTTCTTCGCCCGAGATGTAGATGGTCGACAGGCCGTTCCCCGCGAACTTGGCCGCCGCTTGCAGCAGAAGGGTCGACTTGCCAATGCCAGGGTCGCCGCCAACCAGTGTGGCCGACGCCGCAACCAAGCCGCCACCCAGGACATGATCCAGCTCTGATAAGCCAGAACTGCAGCGGGGCGGGGGCGGTTCCGTCGCTGACAGATCCGTCAGCTTGACCGCGACACCCCGTCCAGGCCCAAGGGCCGTTTTGCCAGGACCGGCGGACAAAGGCACTTCTTCGACGATGGTGTTCCAGGCACCACACGCCTCGCACCGGCCAGACCATTTGGAATGGGTGGCACCACATTCGGTACAGGTAAAGGACGCTAGCTTCGCCATGGCCCAGCCATGGGCTGTTGCGGCAGAAAGGTCAAACAGTCACGGCACTGTCGGACGTCTGGTCAACATTATCCGACTTGCGGCCCTTTTCCGTGGCCCAACTGAGCCCGATCGACGCGATGATGCAGGCCGTGAAGAGGTAAAGGCCCCACGCCGTTTCGACTTTGCCGACACCAATGCCTTTCACCAGAACGATGTAGATCGCGATCAGGAAGATGTCGGCCATGGCGAGCTTGCCGAGAAAACCCAGTACCGGCAGAACCTTGCGTTTCATTAAGCCGAAGTGGATCAGCGCCAGCCCGATGGTCTTGAGGTAGGGGGCAAAGAGTGCAAATGCCGTAACGACCAGCGCCAGGATAACATCTGTATCCCACAGCGCCTGCAGGCCAGAAATCACCGAAATCTCGCTCAACCCAAACAACGGCAGCAAACCGGCCCGCATGAGCGGGGCAAACCAGGCCACCGGAAAGAGGATCAGAAGGCTGAGATTGGCGTACTTCAGAAGAGTCAAATCGTATCCATTCGTCGTTTCGACGCCCGCACCTCAGCTAAGGTAAGGGCCCGCACGCCTGTTTCCAAGAATGCGGGGCCCCTAGACGGGTTAGTACAAAACCAACTGGCCTTCGACATCTTCAAAATTTGCCAGACTGAAGTCGGCAAGATCGGTATCAAGGATCAGAACCGAGAAGCCGTTTCCATTGTCCCACATGACATTGTCGCCAGCCTGCGTCGCCCGCGCGGTGAAATCGTCGAACTGCTCCTGAGCCGTGGTGGTCAGTAGCTTTTGCACCGCAAACATATCCTCACTTGTGTCGAAATCGTGGATTGTCGCCGTACCGGTATATTCTTCGTCGCTGAAGACAAACAGGTCGCTGTCCTGGCCGCCCCACATGTCATCATCGGTGCCGAGCGAAATCAGAATGTCGTCGCCTTTGCCGCCGCGCAGTTCATTATTACCGGCATTGCCCAGGATGATATCTTCGCCGGTATTGCCCTTCATGATGTCATCGCCGTCGCCGCCTATCATGGCGTCGTTGCCCGCCCCGCCGATGAATGTGTTTGAGCCGCCGGTCGAGAACAGGTTGTCGTTGCCGTCGCCGCCATTCAGCAGGTCATTTCCATCGCCGGTATAGAGCCCGTCATTGCCCTTGCCGCCAAACAACTGATCATTGCCGGTGTTGGTGTCGTCTTCCTCAATCTCCAGTCCAGGCAGATCAATGCTGCCGAGGAGCACACTGGTATCGCCGCCGTAAAGCTGGTCATCGTCCTGGCCGCCCCGCAACGTGTCGTTGCCAGCACCGCCCAAAAGCAGGTCCATGCCCTGATTGCCGAACAATTCGTCATTGCCAGCGGCGCCTGAAAGCTGATCGTCACCGGCCTTGCCGCGGATGTTGTCATTGCCTTCGGCACCCGAAAGCGTGTTGTTGTCAGCGTCACCCACCAGAACCTGGTCGCCGACCGGAGGCGCTGGCGTTTCATCAACCAGTGAGAACTCGACCCCTGGGAATGTCAGCACAAACGAGAAGAACTTCTCAATCGTGTACCAATCGGGCAGGGCGGCGTCCAAACCGGCGACTGTATCCACGGGCAGGTTGCTCAGCCGGAACACAGCATAGCCGCCCAAGCCATCTTGGGAGGTCAGTTCCAGCTTGGTTACTGTTCCAGCCGTTGGCGCGCCATCAATGTCATAGGTGAAGTCTTCGCCAAAGACCGTAACACCAATGAAAACGCCCATCGGATCAATGTAGCCGTATTGAAAGCCGGTGGCGGATGCGTTTGAAAATTCACTGTCCATAATCGATTTCCTATCTGAAGGCGCCCTAAACTCTGTGGTTAGAATTTTGGGCCTCTCTGGGTCGCGACAATGTCGTTTCTGTGGCGGCAGGGCCAGAATGCAGGTGCAACCTACTTGGAAAAGAACCGTTTCCTTCGCAAACGCAGCATGGCATGGTCCGCGCAATTGCAGCATCGGTTGGGGGAACGAATGGAACTCAAAGGCAAGACCGCAATCATCACGGGTTCAAATTCGGGCATCGGATTGGGCATCGCCTGGGAAATGGCGCGGGCTGGAGCCGATGTGGTTTTGAACTCCTTCTCCGACAGTGATGGCGACCACGCGCTTGCCAAAGAGATCGCCGACGAAACCGGAACGAATACCCGGTACATTCAGGCCGACATGTCGAAAGCTGATCAATGCCGTGCCCTGGTCGAGAAAGCCGGGTCTTGCGATATTCTGATGAACAATGCCGGTATCCAACATGTGGCCGGTATCGATGAATTCCCGCCTGAAAAGTGGGATGCCATCATTGCGATCAACCTTAGTTCGGCTTTCCACACGACGGCCGCAGCACTTCCCATGATGCGCAAAGCTGGCTGGGGCAGGGTGATCAACATCGCCTCCGCCCACGGGCTGACCGCCTCGCCCTTCAAATCGGCCTATGTCGCGGCAAAACACGGCATTGTTGGCATGACGAAGGTGGTGGCTTTGGAAACGGCGGAAGAGCCCATCACCGCCAATGCGATCTGCCCTGGCTATGTGATGACGCCGCTGGTGGAATCCCAGATCCCCGACACGATGGCAAAATACAATATGGACCGCGACACCGCGATCCGCGAAGTCCTACTGGAACGCCAGCCGTCGAAGGAATTTGCCACGACCGAACAGATGGGCGGCGTCGCCGTCTTCCTGTGCTCCGATGCAGCTTCGCAGATCACAGGTACCACGATCAGCGTCGATGGCGGTTGGACGGCGCTGTAGCACCCGTTGGATTGGACGGGTGCCTGCGGTGTACCTTCGCGTAGCGTGTTGCTCCAAGACAAAGGCCGGACAAAAGGCATAAGGACAGGCTTGCCGGAAGAGGCACAGGGGCAGGCGTATCCCGACCGAAGTCCGGGTCGTCCAACTCCGCGAAAAACGCGGTGTAATGCACGAAGCCCCCGAATGCGGGTCGAAAGAAGTGTCGAAAACTCTTCTGTGCTGACGAACTGGAATGAACTCAAGCGTCGCGCTTTTCCCGAACCGGCAGCGGTACAGGGTC
>JBCBGY010000027.1:16893-29620 GCA_038526275.1 Pseudomonadota bacterium
AACTGGAATGAACTCAAGCGTCGCGCTTTTCCCGAACCGGCAGCGGTACAGGGTCAGTCGGGGCGCGATCCGGTGGGTTTACCAGCCCCGCAGAAATCACCAGTTTCGCGGCATCCTCGACGCTCATATCAAGGTAGTGGATGTCGGCCTCGGGGACGAACAGCAAAAATCCCGATGTCGGGTTCGGCGTCGTCGGCAGGAAAACCGAGATCATCTTGTCATCGCGGGGGACTTTGCGATTCACTTCGCCTTTGGTCTGGGTCGAAACGAAAGCGATGGCCCAAATGCCCTGGCGCGGATATTGCACCAGACAGGCCCGGTCGAACTTCGCATCATTCGATTGGGTAAAGACGGTTTCAGCGATTTGCTTCAGGCCCGCATAGACCGACCGTACGACAGGCACGCTTTCGACCAAGGCTTCGGCCCAACGCAGCAAGGATCGGCCAATGAACCCTTTGGCGACCCATCCCACGAAAATGGTGAACAACAGGAACACCACGACGCCCACGCCGCGAACATTCACCTTGATCGGCTCTCCATCAGGATCACCGAAGAATCGGTTGACCAACACTTCGGGCTGATAGGGCTCGGGCACGAAGGGCAAAACGAACCCGTCAACCCAGCCGATTGCCGTCCAGATCAGCCAAACCGTCATCCCGATCGGGGCGATGACAACCAATCCGGTCAAGAAACTGGACCGCAAACTAGCAAGCCAACCGGGCCGCTTCCGCTGCTTAACCGTTTTCAGCGGATTCTGATCCGGGGGAGATGATTTCATTCGACCGCTCGCCTGCAACCTCGGCCTATCAGGTAGGCACGCCATCTGTACAACGCAAGCATGACGACAATTACAACTTTCTATGTCGAACGCTGGGCGCTGATTCCCTTGGCTATCTCTGCGGCAAGACGTGCATTGTTCAGAACTAGGGCAATGTTTGCCGTCAAAGATCGACCTTTAGTCAGTTCGACAATTCGCGCCAGTAGAAAAGGTGTAACCTCCTTGGCGACGATTTCGGCGGATTCACTCTCTCGAACGGCCTGTTCGATGAGCGGATTTAGGACATTTCCAGGGATTTCGTCAGTCTCGGGGATAGGATTGGCCACAAGCTGTCCCCCTGGGAGACCTAACGCTCCCCGCAAGAGGTGAGCCTGGGCGATTTGGGCCGGGTCGTCCAAGCGCTGCGGACTGGGAAGGCCTGCACCGCGTGTCCAGAAGGCCGGAAAATCATCAGCACCGTAGGTGATAACTGGTACCCCCAGCGTTTCCAGCACCTCAAGGGTTTTCGGAATGTCGAGGATGGATTTGGCACCTGCGCAGACCACCGTCACCGGACTTTGCGCCAGCTCCTGCAGATCGGCTGAGATGTCGAAGCTCTCTTCCGCCCCACGGTGCACGCCGCCAATGCCGCCAGTGGCAAACACAGATATCCCGGCCAGGCGAGCCCCGATCATCGTCGCGGCCACTGTCGTGGCCCCGGTTCCTTTGGACGCCATGCAAATGGCCAGATCAGCCCGGGACAGCTTCGCCACATTTTCAGCCTGCCCAAGCATGTCTAGCTGCGCATCAGACAGCCCAACACAAAGCCGCCCGTCCAGCACCGCGATTGTCGCCGGGGTCGCACCGCGCTCACGGATCGTGGCTTCCACCGCGCGAGCCGTTTCTACATTCTGCGGATAGGGCATGCCGTGGGAGATGATCGTACTTTCCAGCGCCACGACCGGCGCGCCCGTTTTCAGAGCGGCGTCGACCTCAGGCAGGATGTCGAACGGAATATTCATGTATTCTCTCCGCCAGCGATATAGGTTGCGGTCACATCGAGTGCAGTTGCCAATGCGCCATACCTGTCCTTGCCCGCCTTTTCGGCGGCGATATGGCCTGCCATGAAAGTGTCGCCTGCGCCGGTGACGCGGGTTACGGTGACTTCCGGCGGGTTCACTTCTATGACGCCGTCCCGCGATGCCAAGGCAACAGACCGGCTGCCATGGGTAACCACGACCCGCTTTGCGCCAGCCTCTCGCATCGCGATGGCAGCCTCACGGGCCGAAGGAAAATCTGTGTCGCAGATCAGGCAGGCCTCCTCGACGTTCAAGTAGAAGGTTGCCTGGTCGTGGCCGAAACAACTGCGCAGGCGCCTTGCCTTCCCCGGAGAGGCAGGAGCAACCCGCAAATCGGCTTTGGCAAAGAGCGGATCGGTACTGACATGGTCGAGCACCTCGACAGTCAGATTGCCGTCAAGCACGATTGTGCCCGCATAAGGCGCCAAAGGCGAACCTAACCGCCCATCTGCGAGAGGCGCCAGAATGGCAAATCCGGCAGCTTCCAGTGAATGGGCGTCCGCCATGGCTGCGACGAGTTCGCCATTCGCTTCGATGGCCATATAGATGTCGGTGCGCAAAGTCTCGCTGCGGTAGATATGGTCGGTTTCGATCCCAAGATGATTGCACGCGGCAATCAGATCGTCCCCATCCACATCCTTGCCGACACAGGACAGTAAGGAAGGTGTAAGCCCGGCGCGGCTCAAGGCCATGGCAACATTCAACGCAACGCCGCCAGGTATCCGTTCAATCCGCCCCGGACGGTCGTCTCCATAAGACATTGGATCGTCCCGCCGACCAATGACATCCCAAAGGACCGAACCAATACACAACATGTCACTCTTGCTGGCCATTACCGCTCTTTTGGCCCGTGGCGGCGGCCAGAACAAGCAGATCCTCGCTGTCGGCGTTTGACGCTGCGTATCTACAGACAAAGCGCTGTGGAAAACTGTTGCATCCGCCCGGTCTGTCGTCTAACAGCGGCGCACTTCACAGGCAGGGCATGGGCCGGCAGGGGAGACATCCCTGCAGGTCCGCCGGTTGGACGCACGTCCTTGACGCTCTGCCGAGGCATAAACCGGAAAGGACGAGACATGGCGCTCCCGGATTTCACGATGCGTCAGCTATTGGAAGCTGGCGTTCACTTTGGTCACCAGACGCAGCGGTGGAACCCGCGGATGGCAGAGTTCATCTATGGTGAACGCAACGGCATCCACATCATGGACCTGACCCAAACCGTCCCGATGCTGGACCAGGCCCTGAACGCAGTGCGCGAAACGGTCGCGCGGGGTGGCCGGGTGCTGTTCGTTGGCACCAAACGGCAGGCGCAAAAGCCCATCGCAGATGCTGCCGAAAAATGCGCGCAGTACTATATGAACCACCGTTGGCTGGGCGGCACGCTCACCAACTGGAAGACGGTCAGCCAGTCGATTCAACGTCTGAAGGGCATCGACGAGCAGATGGCCATGGGCGCAGAAGGTCTGACCAAGAAAGAACGTCTGGGAATTGAACGTGACCAGCAGAAGCTGCAGGCCTCACTTGGCGGTATCCGCGAAATGGGTGGTGTGCCCGACCTGCTGTTCGTCATCGACGTGGGCAGGGAAGATCTGGCCATTGCAGAAGCCAAGAAACTGGGAATCCCGGTGATCGGTGTTGTCGATACAAATTGCTCGCCGGACGGTGTGGATTTTATCATCCCCGGCAATGACGACGCGGCCCGGGCCATTGCGCTTTACTGTGATCTGGTCGCCCGCGCGGCACTGGACGGCATGACCGCGCAGATGGGCGCCGCCGGGATCGATTTGGGCGAGATGGAAGCCGGTTTGGAAGAGGATCTGACCATTGGGGATCCAGGTGCTGCTGAAAACCCACCAACCGAAGAAGTCCCTGCGGAGGCGTAACGCACCCGCCATTGTCATAGTCCTGACATCCAGGGCGGGTTACGCCCCGCCCACCAAGAATTCTGATCGAGGAGAGCCAAGATGGCGATTACAGCCGCTCAGGTGAAAGAGCTGCGTGAAAAGTCCGGCGCTGGCATGATGGATGCCAAGAAGGCGCTGACCGAAACCGATGGCGACATGGAAGCCGCGATCGACTGGCTGCGCACCAAGGGTCTGGCCAAGGCCGCCAAGAAATCCGGCCGGACTGCTGCGGAAGGTCTGGTTGCGGTAAAGGTCGACGGCGGCAAAGGTGTGGCTGTTGAGGTCAATTCCGAAACAGACTTCGTCGCGAAGAACGCCGAATTCCAAGCAATGGTGTCAGGCATCGCGACCGTCGCGCTGAGCGTCGGCGATCTGGACGCACTGTCCGCTGCCGAACTGGACGGCAAAAGCGTTGCTGACACGCTGACCGACAAAATCGCGACCATCGGTGAGAACATGACACTGCGCCGGATGGAGAGCCTGGCGGGCGATGCCATGGTGACCTATGTGCACAACGCGGCTGCGCCTGACATGGGCAAGATCGGTGTTCTGGTTGCCATGTCCGGGGACAATGCCGAATTCGGCCGCCAGGTTGCGATGCATATCGCTGCGACCAACCCGGCCTCGCTGAGCGAAGCTGACCTGGACCCGGCGGTCGTTGAGAAGGAAAAGCAGGTTCAGATGGATATTGCGCGCGAAAGCGGCAAACCGGAAGCCGTGATCGAAAAGATGATCGTGGGCCGGATGAAGAAGTTCATGTCCGAAGTCACGTTGCTGGGCCAGTCATTCGTCGTGAACCCGGACCTTACGGTTGCCGCCGCCGCCAAGGAGGCCGGTGTCGAAATCACGGGCTTCAAGCGCCTGGAGGTCGGTGAGGGGATTGAGGTCGAAAAGGAAGACTTCGCCGCAGAGGTTGCAAAAGTCGGCCAATCTTGACCGAAAACAAAAAGGCATGCCGACGATAATTGACGGCATGCCTAAACTAGCTACGTTTACTGTTACACACACTCGCGGAAGCACACAAATCCGCACTACTGTTCTACCAAGCGCCACATCATTGGGGATGAGGACAGGCGCCTATCTTGTTGTGCCGACCTGCCAAGCGAAAAATATGCTTGACAGATCGACGATCCGGTCTCCCGGTGCGCTCAGTTGGCTGGCGAAATGTTGCCGCCTCCTGGTCACTGTTCCTTGGCCAATGCCACCACTCACGGAACAACCTGAAGATGCCAATTAACGCCCGGTAAAGGAAGTGGGGAAATTGGTACCAGCACCAATGTCCCGGGTTTTTCACGCTTCATTCACGTAATCTGGGCGTCGGCGTCCCAAATTGGTCGAAATTACCGAAAAATGATCCGGTTCAAGGCATTTTCGAACGATTCGCGCACACGATACTGTTTCCGCTTATGTAACAAAGCTAACGTTCCAGCATGAATATCTGGTTCTGGAAGCTTGCTTTCAGGACTGCTTGGGCCGTCGTATCGACGTCCATGGCTTCTCGAGCGAGTCGCAAGTGCTTTTCTACAGTCGCGGCGGTTAATCCCATTATGGTTGCAATGTCCTGAGTCGTTTTGCCCTCTCCGACCCACTCTAGGGCCTCGCGTTGGCGTTTGGTTAACGGACGCCGTTCGCCTGAATAGGGCATGTTCATCAGTTTCAGATGTGCAATATTGTTCATCGCCACGATCTTTCGGCCATGAACCGCCCACATCTCATCCAGCTCAGCCTGCGTAACGCCACGTGCCGCGGTCAGGGCCATGGCGCCTTTGGTACGGGCGGACACTTCATTGAAGCTGATCGTATAGCCGGCCTGAACGCCGTTTTGCCGGTTGAAGTCGTAGACCTTCTGTTCGCTCGGCGTGAGCAGGTTTTGGCGGGCCTGCTCGTCGATCCAGGCCCAACTGCAATGGCCCACATTTTCCAGGGCCCACCGCACCATGGGGGCGTGAAAGTAGATGCCGTCCTTTAGGAAGGGCTCAATATAGTCCTTTTTGTGGTTGGTCAGGACCAACCAATCCTGCGGGTCCCCGAGTGAATTTTCGGTTCGGTGGTAGGTGAAGCCGTAGATCAGCTTGTCGAAACCATAGAAGGCCATCCGCTCGATGTGGTATTCCCAGATGGTTTCCATGTCCCGTGCGGCCATGACCTTCTCGGTATATTCAATCATATCAACCGTCCTCCAAGTGTCCCACAAGTGCGGTGATCGCGAGGGAATAGCCTGCCGGGCCGAATCCGCAGATCTGTCCGACCGCGACCGGCGCGATATAGGACGTATGGCGAAAAGCTTCTCGGGCATGGATGTTGCTCAGGTGAAGCTCGACCACCGGGATCTGCGTGGACGAGATTGCATCCATAATGGCAATCGAGGTGTGGGTGTAGGCACCAGCATTCAGCACGATGCCTTGATACATTTCACGCGCACTGTGGATTGCGTCCACCAAGTCGCCTTCATGGTTCGTTTGGCCGAAAGTCACACTGATGCCCAGCCGCTCCGCCATTTCATGGCATTGGGCTTCGATCTCGGCCAAGGTCACTGAACCGTAAACCTCCGGTTGCCGCTGGCCCAACAAGTTCAAGTTCGGTCCGTTTAGAACCAGAAGTGATGTCATGCGCGTGCCGTCCTTGTCCCCATTTCAAGTCGTAGCCTAGGATTTTGGCAGTTGTCGAGTGGATCTCAGCCAAAGATCGGGCCGATTGGTTGCGCCCGGGCCACGCGGGGACTAAGGCCTGCAGCGCAAACTGTGGGAAGTAAGATGACACAAAACCGGATCGTCGGAATTGGTGAATGTATGGTTGAGTTTGCGCCGGATTCCCCTGGAATGTACCGGCAATCCTTTGCGGGTGATGTATTGAACACGCTCTGGTATGCCCGACGCGGGCTTGGCAGTGACTGGACGTTGGACCTTTGTTCAGCCGTGGGCGAGGATCCGATTTCAGACCATATGCTGGCATTCCTGGAACAAGCCGGCATCCGTTGCGACGCGGTCCGCCGGATCCCGGATCGCCGTCCGGGGCTGTACATGATCCAACTAAAAGACGGAGAACGCAGCTTTTCTTACTGGCGTGATGTCTCTGCCGCGCGCCTTCTGGCCTCTGATCCTGAGCATCTGAAAGACAAGCTGGCCGATGCGCGGATGATCTACTTCTCCGGGATCACCATGGCGATATTGTCGGAAGAAGATGCCGATACCCTGTTAAGCGCTTTGCGTGTTTTCCGGTCTGAAGGCACGCTGATCGCCTTCGACCCCAACTTGAGACCAGCCCTTTGGGCGAGCCCCGAACAGATGCGGGCGCGAATAACCGAAGCCGCCAAGGTCGCTGATATCGTTTTCCCCAGCTTTGACGACGAGGCCGCAGGGTTTGGCGATGCTACACCTCGCGACACAATGGAGCGCTATGCCGGATCGGGAGCAAAAACCGTTGTGCTGAAGAACGGCGCGGCGGCGGTCGAGACTTTGGCCGATGGCGCGTTTGACAGGTTCGACACGACCCCTGTGAAGGAAATGATCGATTCAACCGGCGCCGGTGATTCGTTCAACGGAGCGTTCTTGGCCGAATTTGTTCGGTCCTCCGATCTGGCTGCCGCGATTCTGGCGGGCCAAACTTGTGCGGCTGCGGTGGTTCAGCACCGCGGAGCCCTGATGGACGCTTGATCGGTCGACAATCGACTTATTAGCGGGCGAGTTGTGCATTTGCTTGCCCGAGAAGACAGGCAAAAGACCACCGTTTTGAGGGATCTTAACGCAATCTGCTTTCGCGGTGGTTTAAACCTCGCCATGATGGAGATTGGCTTGGACGTGGCTGGCGTCGGCCTTGGTTTGCAGCCAAGAGAAGGTTCTCAAATGCCCCATGATGGCTCCGCCCAGGACACGGATCAGATTCCAACGAACATGCGGCTTCTGTTGCTGCTGGAAGAGGTCGCACGCTCAGGCGAACCTGTGACGCCGACCGAGGTGAACAGCCACTTGGGCTTGCCCAAACCTACCGTCCATCGCCTGTTTCGGCGATTGGAAGAAGAAGGGTTTGTGGAGCGCGATCTTGATGGGCGTTCCTACAGCGCGGGCGAGCGACTACGGCGCATGTCGGCTGATGCCCTATCATCTCGACAAATCCGGATGACCCGCTCGATCATCTTGAAAAAGCTGGCGGGCGAGATCGGCGAAACCTGCAACATTTCGGTGCCGGACCGCGATGACATGGTCTACATCGACCGCGTAGAGACGAAATGGCCGTTGCGTATCCAACTGCCCACGGGGGCTCGAGTACCGTTCCATTGTTCGGCCTCTGGCAAGATGTATTTGGCCAGTCTCAATCCCCGCATGTTTCGCACCTATGTAGCGAATGCGGATCTGACATCTTATACCATACGCACCAAGACCGACCCCGATGCCTTATCCGAAGAAATCCGCCAGATCCGGGGACAAGGCTATGCCACCGAAGATCAGGAATTTCTGGAAGGCATGGCGGCCATTGCCGTGCCATTGCAGGCAGGTTCCGGTCGATTGCTCTCGGCCTTGACGATCCACGCGCCGGTTCAACGGCAGCAATTGTCGGACTTGATCAAGCATCTTCCGCAGATGAAAGAGGCTGCGGAACGGTTGCGGGCGCTTGTCGTCAACTAAGGCGGTCGGCAATCCGTTCAGATAAAGCCGTCTGTCTGGAGCCGTGCCCGAAGATCACTCGCGCCCTGAAACAGGTGGGTGTGCATTCCGACGGTACGGGCACCTTCCAGATATTTCGCCCCGTCATCGGTGAACAGGCAGTCCGCTGCGGTCAGGCCATTTCGATCCAACATGCGCTGGAAAATTTCTGGGTCAGGTTTCTTCACCCCTTCGAGCCCCGAAACCGCGACATCTTCGAACCGGGTGACGATTGGATGCTGGCGCGGAACGATCTCGTCGGCTTCGGGCGGCGCGTTGGTGATGGCAAAGACCCGGCAGCCAGCGGCGATTAGATCCTGAACAAGCGCCTCACTTCCATCGACCGGATCCCGAGTGGCTGCCGTAAATCCCAGCAGATAGGCCTCGAACGCGTCGCGGGTTGGTCCGCTGGGCACCTCCGCCAGCCGCTCCTCCCACGGGCGTTGATCTGTCCTGTCACCGTACCATTCGGCGAAGCCATGGGTTTGGAGTTGTGTGTCCATGTCGGCCTGATCGGCGAAGACCCCGCCGAATTGCCGCTCTGGGCGCCAATGAAGGATGACGTTTCCAATATCGAATATGACACTGCGCATAAGTTATCGAACTGCCACGATTTCAATGACGGGAGCATGACAGTTTCTCTCGGTTGATGCCATCAGTTGGTCGATGCATTCAGGTCGAAAGACGATCAGACGGCAGACGTAGCTTGTCCAGCACCCCGGATTTCAAAGCGTCTTTGTGGATCACGCCCATTTGGGCGGGCATCTCCGGTAGATCCAGGATCCTGGCGATGGCGAAGCGGTGCGCACCGCCGCCTGCGCGCAACAAGGCGCCATCGTGGCCGATATGAAGTAGAACGGCGCCATGCTCTCTGCGAAAGAAGGCTGGCAGTTCGCGCATGTTCAACAGGCGACCGAGGCGGCGGGTTTCCTCAAAGATTTGGTCAAGCGCCGCATACCTGGCGCGCAAGTCCTCGATTGTTCGGCAGCCGTCTGGCGTGAGGCCAGCTTCGATCTCGCGGCAGAGTCGCTCAAAGATGGGTGTGCTTTCCCAATCCCGTCCTTTTACCCAATGCATTCGGCAACTGATGAACTTGGTATTGTCGTCAATGCTATACCGTTGAGAATCCCAGTTGCCGGAAAGGACCATGCCGCTTTGTTTGCGGCCTAGCCTCGTTCGGGGATTTTGGGGGGCGTAGACTTGGGTCACATCTCTGGGCCTTACGTAAATGGCCATGTCGCTTTTGGGGGAGCCTGCGCCAAAGCGAACGCGGTTCAGCAAATCGCGGCAAAATTTGCGCGGAACATGTGCCTCAATGGCGCGTTGAAAGTAGGGCCGCCTGTCTCGCGTGTCGCGTGCGGACTGTATAGGTTTGTCTATTCGTCTTTTGTCCATCGGAGGAGGATACCTCATCAATGAACATGGTTCAACGTTAGTTTTCGGACGCTGAATGCGCTATGGCCACACAACTACGTGTTTGCTGTCAGTCCTGTCGCAGAACTTGTCTAGTCAATGGATGTTCTACCCACCGCTTAGATCTTCCGCGTAAAGGCGGTAAATCGTGGGATCGAAGATCGAGTTAACCACCAGACCGGGACGTTCGGCGATATCCATGGGAAAGACTTGAGCGGCGGCAAATATGGCCGGATCCATGGATTTCAGGCCCCCCGGGAAGGGGCCGACCGGCAGGTTTTCGACCTTTGTGACAAGGTGAAAGCCCCAAAGCCCAAAGGACGGGATGCTGATCTGAAAGCTTTTGCGATCCGCGAAGACCGCATCGAGCGTGGTGCCCACTGTCCAGTAACTGCGCGGTGCGAAAAAGGGTGACGAGCTTTGCGTGATCATCGCCCCGTCTTCCGACATGATCCGTGAAACCATCGCGTAGAATTCGACCGAATAGAGCTTGGACAGGGCCTCGTTATGGGGATCGGGGAAGTCGATGATGACCCGGTCATAGATCGTATCGGCATCCTGAACGAACGTGAAAGCATCCGTGTTGATTGTGTGAACGCGCGGGTCGCTGAGTGCGCCTTGGTTGAGCCGGACAACCGGGGCGAAATCGCGGCCCAGGTCGGTCATAGCGGGGTCCAGATCAACCACATCAACCTGGGTAACGGTTCCATGGCGCAAGATCTCTCGCACGGCCAGACCGTCGCCGCCGCCCAGCACCAACACCTTTTCGGCTGTGCCGCCCATGGCCATGGTGGGATGCACCAGGGCCTCATGATAGCGGTATTCGTCGGTTTCCGAGAATTGAAGATGGCCGTCGATATAGAGACGAATATCGTTGGTACGCCAGTTGTTGGTCACGACAAGTGACTGATATTGCGACTGTTCCTTCCAAAGGACCTGGTCGAAGTAAAGATGGTCCTGCGCATAGGCGGTGATGCGCGAGGCAGACAGAGTCAAGAGGAACAAAGTGGCTATCGTGGCGCCGACTGCGATCATGGCGCTGCGCGGGTTCGACAGATGCTCGCGCAGCCAGATCACGTTGACTGCCGCGACCGCTGCATTGACCAATCCGATTGCGAAGGACGAGGTGATCAAGCCCAGCGACGGCAGAAGCAGGATGGGGAAGGCCACCGACCCGACAAGGGCGCCCACATAGTCGAGGCTCAGGACGTCGGCGATGCTTTCCCGGGTGGTAGATTTTTGCGCCAAGACGCGGGTGAGCAGTGGGATTTCCAGCCCGACCAGAAAGCCAATGGTGCAGATGAAGAAGAACTTGCCGAACAGGTACAGCCACGGGGCGGCGGGAAACAGCATGAAAAGGGCAATCGAACAGATGCCGCCTATGACGGCCAACAAAAGCTCCACATAGATGAAGGACTGAATCAGCCGCCCCATCACGAACCGCGATGCGTAAGATCCCACGCCCATGGCGAACATGAAAAAGCCGATGGTCAGTGAGAATTGGTAGACGGAATTGCCCAGCAGATAGCTGGACACCGTTCCAATGATCAGCTCATAGACGATCCCGCACATGGCAACGATGAGGATCGATGCCAACAGGATTATTTTTTGCGCCTGCGGCAGTTCAGAATAGTCGCTGTCCACGACTTGGTCGGCAGTATGCATGATGGCCCCCGGAGATTAGGGGCCCAGCCAAAGGCCGGACCCCTGACGTTAGATTACTTGCCGAAGCGTAGGCCGCCGGAGCGGGCACCGGACCGTGCGCTGCTTGGCGCCTTGTATGCGCTGCGCGGTGTCACATTGCGGTTGTTGAACGCGCCTTTCTGGACACCAGCGCTCCGCTGACGGTTCAGAAGCGTGCCGAGCAACGCGCCGGCCAGGAAGCCAGCGCCCGAAAAGCGCAGGCCAGAGGAGTTGCCAGCCACGTCAGTGGCGATCAGGCGGTTGTTTTCCTCGTCGATTTCCACGGTGAAGACTTTGCCTTCGCCGTCATCCTGAATGCCATTCTGGTTGTCGTCGGCAAAACCCAGGAATGTTGCGTCCTGCTGCAGGGAAAGGCCCAGCGGTTTGTCGTAGAAGGCGGGGCGGGGGTAGGCGCGCGGGTCGCTGTTCAGGACGGCTGCGTAGAAATTGGTGAACTCGGCCAGTTCATTTTCGCCAGCAGCTTCAATCTGGTTCTCCTCCAGATAGCCTTGGTAGGCATTGAGCGAATATTCCGTGCGGTCCAATACTTCGCCCAGGTCAGCAGTTTGCTCGCCACCACCGTCGAACAAGAACGTGTATGCGACGAACCCGACGACGGCCAAGATCGCAATCCCTTTCAGCTTCTCAAACATAACTTCCTCTTTGATTTTGGCCTGTTCCAGGCCCTACTGGTTTTTCAGGTTTCGGCTCCACCAGACCTGGTGCAGCCCTTTGGCGTAGAAATCGGTAAGCTGGCCCTGTTCGGCGTAGCCATCGGCCAGGAGTTGATCCTGGGCCAAATCGCTCAGATCGCTGGGCAGTGCGAGAACGGCCAAGTGACCCCCTTTGGCGCGGGCTGCTGCCGTGGCCTCTGACAGACCCGACACACCGTCCGGCGCTTCAGCCCAGGTGATGCCGAATGTGCCGGTCGCTTCGGGCGCCAGATCTGTGCCAGTGAACCGGACGCCTTGGGGCGGGTCACGGTAAGCAGGCGCGGTATCGGGATATTCCGGGTTTGCCAGCCCGTAGATGATCTTGGTTTCGCCGGGGCTGTGATAGTCAGGGATCTTCAGCTCAATGTTCGCGCCGAACTCTTCATAAAGGCGGAAAGCATTGGCATAGATCGGAACGCCGTTTTCAGCGTAATCGCTGGTCGCAATGAAGATCTTGCGCACGCCCATTTCGTTCAGCTTGCCCAAAAGGTCATTCATCATATGGCTGCCCAGGCCCTCACCGTGACGCGCTGCGGTCAGG
>JBCBGY010000028.1:0-29482 GCA_038526275.1 Pseudomonadota bacterium
CGCAATGTAGATCTCTCGCATGGTCGTTCCCGGCACCGATACCCCTTTCATAACGAACAGAAGTAAACCGAAAGGCGGGGTCGTAAACGAAATTTCGAGGGCCAACAGGATGATCACTGCGAACCAGATCAGGTCGAAGCCCAGCGTTTCGGCGAGCGGGAAGAAGATCGGCACTGTGAGCAACATCATGGAAAGCTGGTCCATGAACATGCCCAAGACGAGCAAGATGGCGAACATGATCAGCAGCATCGTGATGGGGGAGAATTCAAACTGTGTGGCCCAGTCGATCAGGCCAGCACTTGCCCCGGAAAATGCGAGCAGCGCGGAGAAAGTGGCCGAGCCGAAGATGATCAGCAAAGCCATGGTCGTGACCCGAAGGGCACCCGTGACCGATGCGACAAAGCTGGCCCAGGTGAGCTTACGGTAGATGATCGCCAGAAGCAGGACGCCGATGCACCCAAAGGCCGCTGATTCCGTGGGTGTGGACCAGCCATTTAGGATCAGAAGTATCACGCCAAGGACGATGGACATCATTGGCAGCACATCGGTCGCGACCAGGATCAGTTTTTCAGACCAGCGCTGCCGTTCCACATCATAGGATGGGGCGGCGCTTGGATCGATCAGGCACATCAGGACGATAACCAACACATAAAGACAGGCCAGGGCCAGACCGGGCATGATCCCCGCGATCAGCAGTTTGCCAACATCGAGATTTGCAAGCGTGGCCAACAGGACGGCGAGGGCAGATGGTGGGATCAGCATGGCCAACCCGCCGGTGCCGAGGATCGGGCCAATGGCCATATGTTTCTTGTAGCCACGCTGTTGCATTTCCGGGACCATCAGCGACCCCAGCAAAGCCGTCGATCCCATCGAAGACCCGGAAAGCGTCGCAAAGGCCGTGCCGCCGGCAACCGTCACGTAAGACAGACGCCCGGGGATCCGGCCCATCAGCTTATCGATGGCGGAAAACATTCGGTTGGCGAGACCAGTATGGAAGAAGATCTCGCCCATCAGCAGAAACATTGGCACGGGCATCAGATTGAAGGTCGTGATCGTGGGCAAGGCGTTGTTGGTCAACTGCCCGATCCCGCGCGACATCTGCCGAAAGATGTCGCCGCTGCCGCCCATGAAGTATGTGGCGCCGATCATGTTGGCAGCCAAAAACGACAAGGCAACCGGCACGCCCAGAAACATGAAAAACAGGATTAGACCCAGCAGGAAGGTCAGTGCCCAATACCATTCCATCAGTTTGGTCTACTCATGAACGCCCGCCTCGCCCGAATGCATCGTCTCGGGGCCGAAAACAAAGCGCAGGAAATTGGCAGCCATCAGGGAAAAGCAAATGGGCATGGACCCCAAGAGCAGCCATTTCGGCATGTCAAGCGAGCGCATGTCCGCATCGCCAAACTGGTAAGCCCGCATGGTGTTGGAGAAGGAATAATAAACCAGAACCGCGCAGATCACGAAGCACAGGACGGCCACGCCGCGCGAATAGTTTTTAAAGTATCGTTCGGGCAGGGCAGCGGTGAAGAGTTCTATGAACACATGACCCTTTTCCCGTACCAGCCAGGGCGAGGCGGCCATCGCGATGTAAAGCAGCCCATATTCGGAAAAGGTGAAAATGTGGGACGAGCCCGAGAGACCAAAGGATCGGGCCGTCGCCTGAAAGACGACGCCAATCATGATCGCGACCAGATAGATGCCCGCCAGGATGGCGAGCACATTACAAATGGCGTCTAGGATTTTCAGCATAGTGACGGATCCCCAGCGCGGCGGGGCGCTGGGGCATTGTACCTTTACGGATTGTAGTGCTCTTTCATGGCCTCGTAGGAGGCCACGTCGTCCATGTCCTCAAGCCGGCCCTTCATACGGTCCCAGGCTGCATCGCTGGCCAAGCCTACATATTTCTCTCCGCCCTCGGCAGTGGCAGACACGAAGGTCATGCCGCGCTTTTCCAGCTCGGCCCTGTCGGCCGCAACATCGGCTTGCCGCGCCTCGTAGGATTTGGCTTCCCACTCAATGATCGTTTCGGAGATGATGGCCTGCGATTCCGGTGACAGCGCATCCCAGCTATCCTTGTTGAAGATAATGCCCAGATCGGTGCCGTAGAATTGCGGCTCAATGGCGTAGTTCAGGAATTGGTCCCATTTCAGATCCATCAGGCCAATCGACGTCCAGGCGGTGGCGTCGACCACGCCCTTTTCCAGCGCGCCAAAAACGTCGGATACGGGCATTGATGCCGTCGTAGCGTTCAACTTTTGGAAGAAGGCATTGTAAATCGGATTGTCGCGCAGTTTGACGCCAGACATGTCGACCACGCCATCCTCGCCAAATGTGGGTTCATTCACTGTGTAGATGTAGAATTTCACCCCGCCATCGATCCAGCCCAGATGCCGGACATTCATCCGCTTCTGGTGGACCTCGTCCATGAGGGCTGCGCCGCCATTGGCCCGGGCTTCGACCGGCGTGATCGAGGCTGCGACCATCGCATCGATCTCTGGAACTGCGGCGGAGTAGAAGCTGCCTGGCGTATGAACCATGTCGACCACGCCGTCACGCACAGCAGCGGGTTGTTCAAACATCCCAATGGCTTCGGGGCCGCCGCGCACATCGATCGACACCACGCCTTCGCCTTTGGTGTTAATGTCATCCACCATCGCAAGAAAGGTTTTCGTGTAGACAAGGAAGGGCGGGAAGGCATGCACCGCCGTTACTTTATCTTCGGCATATGCCGCTGTGCCCACGGCCAAGGCAGTGAGTGCCCCCAAAGCTGCGCGTCTGATCGTCATCGTTCATCTCCCCTGATGTCTGTGCTCTGTTGCCTCGGGCTGGTTTCAGCCTCTTGTTGTTGGTTCCGAACTGTCCAGGAACGCTTTAGTCGTCTGGATCAGCAGGTCGTTGTGCTCGTCGAGCGAAATACTAAAGCGCATGAAATGTTCGAGCCCCGCCTCTCTTGTCCGGTTCACAACTAGCCCGGCCTTGTCGAAAAGGTAATTCACCAGGGCTTCGGTGGCCTCTGCGCCGTGGCCTCGTATGGTGGCTGCCAAAAAATTGGCCTGGCTTGGCAGGGTTTCGATGCCGATTTCGTCGAGCGCGGCGCGCATCCTGTCCCGTTCAGCGTTGACTTGCGCCACGCGGTCTTCGACCAGGCTCATCTCGCTGAGACTCGCTGTTGCGGCGGCCTGTGCCATGGCGTTGACGCTGCCCATACCACGCGCGGCATAGATATGCGGGACCATCCAAGGCGGCACATGGCACCAGCCCGCCCGCAATCCGGCCAGCCCGAAGGCCTTGGAGAAGGTACGGGTCACAATCACATTTTCGGACCGTTGCACGAGATCGTGCAGGTCGTCGCAATGGGCCTTTCCCCAAAACTCGCCGTAGGCCAAATCCAGCACCAACACGATGTGCCCCGGAAGCGCCGCCGCCAGACGTTCGATCTCGGACACTGGCAAGGCTGTTCCCGTCGGATTGTTTGGATTGGCGAGGAAAACCAGCTTGGTGGCCGGTGTCACCGCTGCCAAGAGAGCATCGATGTCGGTGGTGAAGTCCGTCTCCGGAGCCTTGATAAGATTGGCGTTCAGACGATTTGCAGTCAGCACGAACTGCACATAACCGAAAGCCGAAATCACGATGTCATCGCCAGGCTGGACGAAGTTCCGCGCAATCACGTCCAGTAGCTCTTCCGAGCCGTTTCCACAGACCAAGGTTTCGGGATCAAGGCCGTAGGTTTCGCCAATCGCCTCTCTTAGTCCGACACAGGTTGGATTGCCGTAAAGGTTTGGCACTGCGGCAGCTTTTGTGATTGCTTCCTTCACAGCAGGCGTGGGCGGGTAGGGCAGTTCATTGAAGCCCATATTGACAACCGGCAGACCCAACGGCTGTGCTTTGGTGATGCGCCCCCGTACCGCCAGTGGCGTCAGATAGCTGTGCGGCAGAGTTCTGGTCAGTTCCTTGGGCGCGGCCGGCATGTGCTAGTCCGGCTCGCCGTTCTTCGAAAAACCGTCATGCTCCGCTGTTGCGAACTTTCCCGGCAGCGAAATTTCCAACAGTTCCAGGTCAGGCGAGGCAGAGCCATAGCGAGTGACCTCTCCAGGCGGGATCACGAAGGCATCGCCCGGCTCCAGGGCATGGGTGGCGCCCGCAGCTTCAAGCTGCATGCTTCCTTCCAGAACGAAGGTGAACAAAATGTCGGTGTCATGGGATGTGAGCGGGGCAGGGGTGGACCCACCCGCCCAACGGGCGACCTGCACATTGGCCACGCCCTTGGTGCCCGCATTGATCCCCGTGTCCCGATGTTCAAACCCTGCGATCCGCCAAGGGTGCCACACGGCTTTGGAAACCTCGTGATGCACGAAGATCTGACCGCCAAATTCCCGCTCGGGGCGATAGTCTGGCGTCGGCAGTTCCATCTCATGATCGATGGTGGTGACATGTTCGGCGGGGACACCAATCTCAACCACTTCCACATTGTCAGAGGCTTCCAGCACGCGATGCCGAATTTCTGGCGGTTGGATCACGCAGTCCCCCGCCGTCAGACGCATGGCTGGCCCCTGATCTTCATAGACCACATCGACCCAGCCGCGGTAGCAGTAGATCAACTGAAAACCGACCGTGTGATAATGCACCATGTCCGGCACCGGGCCGCCGTCGGGAATGCGGATGTGGCTGGCAATGATTGAACCGCCCAGCCGGTCGGGGATCAGATCGCGGTAATGCATCCCGGCCCGGCCAATGACCCAGGGCGCTTTGTCCTTCAGGCGACGCACCATGAAGCTGTGCCGGGTGTCGGGGATCTGCATCGGCTGGTTTGCCGGGATCAGTTCCACCTTGGTACCGCAGGGCGATGTCAGGTTCCGTGTGCCGCCACCAAGCGCATCGGGATCTTCGCACATCAAACGGACGATCCCCGCCCCTTTTTCGGCGTCACGCTCTAGTCGCAGGCGAATCCCGTGGCCGGACAATAGGATTGAGGCGGGATCATCGGCGGGAAAGATTTCGTCCAGCCGAAATCCCAGTTTTTTTGTGAAAAACCCCAGATCTTCGGTCACATTATCCGACTGGAGTAAAATTTCGGCGCTGGCCACTGACAAATTAACCCTGTCGACCTGGTTCATGACTGATCTCCGAAAGATGGCGTGGCACGCCCATTACTGGTCACCACCAGAATGCGGCTCGGCAAAGGTGCAGCATTCACATAGGCGTGGGGCCGTGACCCATGAAAATAGAGACTATCACCTTCTTCCAGGCGGATAGGTTCTTCCTGCGCCATGTGAAGATCTATCGATCCAGAGACGATGAACAGAAATTCCTCGCCTTCGTGCGGATTGCATCCACCTGCCTCTTCAAGCGTCCGGGCGCTTACAATATTCAGAAAAGGATGCATCAACTTGGCATTAATGTCGGAACATAGGATCCGAGCATTGAAGCGTTCGGTCAGAAATTGCGGCTTCTCCCCGCCGCGTGACACGGATCGACGGGACATATCCATCTTCTGCGGCGCATCGCCGAACAGGGTACCAACGTCGATCCCGAGCGCATCTGCCAGGCGATAGAGTTTGTGCGCCCCAATTTCGCACTTGTTGTTTTCGATCCGGGACAATGTCGATTCCGAGAATTCTGCCCGGCTCGCAAGTTCGCCAAGCGTCAACCCGGCCGCGACGCGCTCCTGTCTGATGCGTGTTCCGAGTTCAACCGGAGCACGGTGCGTATCTTTTTGAGCAGAAAGCAGACCCACCATGCCCCTGACCCTACGGTCGACTTGCATATATGCAAGATTTTTCTTCGCGGGTCGGACAGGATTCAGATGATCCCGGCGCGAGGGGCCTTCGACGCCCTCAAATTAGACGAAGTCAGCTTCGGTAACCTCCGACAAGTCTGTATCGCTCAAAATAAATCGATCTCCGTTCGGGGAAAAAATGTTAGTCGCGCCGGTTGCAGCACTGAAGCTCAAGGTCAGATCGGCAAAGGTGAGGCCCTCACCTAGTTCGATCAGGTCGAGGCCATCTTCAAAGTCCTGAATGCGCGTGTTTTGGCTACCGAGGTTGAAAACAAATGTGTCGGACCCGGCCCCGCCGAACACCGTCCAATCATTGCCAGAACCTGCATCAATTCTATCGTCGCCCGCCTTTGCGAAGATCCGGTCGCTGCCGCCACGGGCGATGATGTCGTCTGCCTCATCGGTTCCCAGCAGTGTTTCAAAGGGGTTGTCTGTCCCTTCAATCACGTTCGCGGAGGCTCCAAAACCGAAATCGGCTTCGGTGATTTCGGCCAGGTTGCTGAGAATGAGGCGGTCTCCATCGGGTGTGAAAATATTAACTGCGTTTGACCCCGCGATGATCCGCAGGTCATCCACAGTAAGTCCGTCGCCCAGTTCGATCAGGTCGACCCCGGACTGGAAATCTCCGATCTTGATGACGTCGCTGCCCAAGCCAAACAGGAACGTATCTGCACCAGCCCCGCCGAACACCGTCCAGTCCTTGCCGGAGCCCGGATCAATCCGATCGTCACCAGCCTTCGCATAGATCCGATCATTCCCGCCTTTTCCGAGGATCAGATCACCTTCAACAGTTCCAATCAAAACATCTCTGGTATCTGTGCCAATCACTTCGTTTAGGGCGGGCGTTGGCCCATCGCTTTCAATGGAGATTTCCACAGTCGCAGTGCTGGTCGCGCCATCTTGATCGCTGATCGTGTAGGTAAACCGGTCGGTCGCTGTGCCGTTCGAAGCAGAGAACGCGCCGTTCGGATCGTAACCAAACGTGCCGTCGCCATTGTCTGTGATCAAACCAAGGGTTCCCGCCGTATCAACCGCGACGATGGACAGGGCGTCGCCATCAATGTCTGTGTCGTTTGTCAGAACATTGGCTGTTGTGAAGGCGATGTCGTCTTTGGTGCTGAATCCTGCGCCAGCATCATCAACCGCCACCGGATCGTCATTTGCGCCCTCCACCGTAATGGTGGCCGTATTGGCAATCGAGGCTATCCCATCTGTGACATCGTATCGGAGCGAGACCGTGAAGCGCTCGCCACCTGCCAGATCATCAAACTGGTCGTCCGCAAGTGTGAGCAATCCGGTTTCCGGATCAGCGTTGAAATCTAATCCGCGCAGATCATCGCCGTCGATTAAGACATTCGCTATCTTGAGGTCGTCGCCGTCCGGATCGAAGACCAGGGCGGGATCAAGTAAGTTGACTATTTTGCCAACGTCGTCTTCACCGAAACCCGCCGCGATTGCCGTTACGATCGGTGGGCTGTTTGATATTGGCCCAACATCAACTGTTATGACCGCGCTATCCGTTCCGCCATTTTGGTCGGCGATCGTGTAGGTGAACGTATCGGTTCCGACAAATCCGGCATTCGGAGTGTAGGTGATCGTCCCGTCCTGCACCAACGTCGCGATCCCGTTGGCGGCAGTGCCAACGTCAGTCACGATCAAATCATCGCCGTCTATGTCAGTGTCATTGGCCAAATTGGCGTTGTTGGCCAGGATCAGGTCAACGCCGCCCTCCGTGTCGAACCTGTCGTCGATAGCGTCAGGCGCATCGTTCTGGCCCGTGATTTCAATGGTGACCGTTGCGGTGTCGCTACCGCCTTGTCCGTCGCTAATGTCGTAGCTGAGCGTATCGAAGCCGATATCGCCTTGGGCCAGACCATCGAAAACCGTGCCAGGGTCAAAGACGATCTCGCCGGTGGTTTGATCAATGAAGACCGTGCCCAGTGTCGCGTCGTCGTTCAGGCCAGCGAGGGTTAATGGGTCACCGTCCGGGTCGGTGTCGTTCGCCAGCACATTGATGCGGGCGATAGTGTTTTCGCCTGTTGTGACGGCGTCATTCGTGGCCACGGGGGGTGTGTTCCCGGGATCAGCCGCGTCCACGGAGGCGTTACCATCTTCGGTGAAGGACAGTGTGCTGCCCGATGGCAACCCTTCGATGGTCACCGAGGCTGGGTCCAGCCCAACCACCGAGTCCGCGTCGAAAATGGAGAATGTCGTGTCCGGTTCCGGCTGGTAGGTGTCCGCAAACCGTACCAGAATGTCTGCCGATGTCAGATCCAGTGTGCCCAGAACCTCTATCACGTCCAACTGATCTGCACTGGGCCCGTCGATTTCGATCAGAAGTTGGCCGCCAATCGTGGCATCGCCCTCGACCGTGATTTTGCCTGGGCTGAAGCCGGGGCCCAGAAACGATCCGGGCTCTGCCGTCAGGTTTCCTTTGATGACACCAGCACCAAGAAGTGCGGCACCGTCCTGCACCTCCACATCGCCATCAATGACGCCGCTCAGCGTGAGCGTGCCGCTTTCAACGGTGGCCGTATCAATGTCGAGCAACCCATCGACCAAGACGTCGCCTGTAATCTTAAGGCGCTCGAAGTTGAGGAAAAGCGAGCCGTCAATGAACCCGCCCTCGGCAACGATCTCGTCCATGCCGCCGGTGCCAGCATCAATCGCACTGGTCGTCGTCGCGCCCGATTGCCAGGTCAGTATGTCGTTTCCGGGGCCGAGCCGGACATCACCTTCGAACGAACCCGAATTGGTGATCCTGTCGCCAAACACGGAGCCAACGATGGCATCTGCTCCCTGCTGACCCGCAATACGCCCGGTATTGACCAGGGTCAGATTTAAGCCATCCAGTGGCAGCAAGGCTGAATTGCCGAAGACGGCGATTGCGTCTGTACCCGTGGCGATGATGCTGCCGCTATTGGTAATGCTGGTGCCGCCGACCTCTACCCCCCTGGCGCTTGGCCCGGTTGCCGTGACCGTCCCTGAATTTGTAACCGTTCCCAGGATCATACGAATCCCGGTCGCGGATCCGGAAGCGTCGATCGTCCCCGAATTGATCAAAGCAGCGGATCCACCAGCCGCCGAGTAAAGGTTGAAGCCGCGGGCTTCGCTGCCGATGACGGTGACTGTACCATCGTTAGTTGCGGCGATGTTGCCAACGATCACCGCCGTCACGCCGTTGCCGTCCTGAGCCGTTACATTGCCTTCCGAATTGATCGTCAGGTCAAGGCTAGACCCATCCAGTTCGTTGACAGTGAACGCGTGGGCACCTGTCGATTGGATGGTACCATCAAGGACTGCGGTCACATTGCCAACCAGGTCCAGGGCCGTGACACCGTTCGACTGGATTTTGGCGTTTGAATCGGTCAGTTTTATCGACTGTTGCCCGGCCAAAACACGCAAGCCGCCCAGGATTGTTCCGGCTGAGGTCAGATCGAACTTGCTGGCGGCCAAGTTGCCATCATCACCGATCAAACCGAGCACGTGAGACACAGTTTGATCGTCGCCGAGCATTGACCCCGCACCGGTCGTCAGCTCGAATTCCCCGGAGGCCGAGCCCATCATGCCGATCCCGCCGCCGGCAGTCAAAACGCCTTCGATTTCGCCATTGTTGGTCAGCGAACCTTGGTTTCCGACAAAGGTGACATCCCCACCGATCGTCCCACTGTTGGAGATGTCGACGCTGTTTATCCCATCGACCAGCACGGCAGTGCTTTCGAGCAGGCCACCATCGCCTTGGGTTCCCGATAGTTTGACCTCACCCGAATTTTCAAAGGTGAGGTTGTTGCCAATCAGGGCAACAGCAACACTGTCGGCGGTTAGGGTACCTTCATTTGCAACGGTTGAATTGTCCAAGGCTGCAAACAGCGCGGGTGCAAGACTTGCGACGGTATTGTTGTCCGGATTGGCAACAACCGAGGCTGCCGTCGTGGTGATAGTACCTTTGTTTACAAAACTACCATTGGATGAAGAAAGAAACGCCGCAGCTTCCTGATTTTCGAGTCCGTTCGCCACAAATTGTTCGACATCACGCAGCGCGCCTACAGTCAGGCCCAGAAAGGCCCCCCGATCCCCGAGGTTGCCAATCTTCGCACCGATTGCATTGTCGCCGCTGGTTTCGACCGTCCCGTCATTCGTGGCGTCCAGATCCTTGCCGACCGCCCAGATCCCGTAGGAGGACACACCGCTGGTTTCGACAGATCCGGATTGCTCAATCACTATTCCGTTTGCGGCGCCGAATATACCGGGCGCAATCTGACCAGATGTTTCTACCGTGCCGCTGGACTCGATCCTGTTGCCGGAGGCTTCCGCATCGGACGCGAGCAGAATACCCGCTCCGCCATCCACCAGCCCTGCAACCGTCCCCTTGTTCTGGATGGTCACATCGGTTCCAACAACGGCGATCACCGGTTGTTCGGTCTCAAACACCGACAGGGCCAGAGGACGCAATTGCGTCTGAGTCACCGTTGCGCCGGCCGTTATGTCAAGCGTCAGGCCCCGGACTTGTTCGAAGTTCCCCAGATCCGGATTGAAGAGAATTCCACCCTGCCAGCCTGCCTCAAACCCGTCTTCATCGGTCCCGCGCGCAGAAATCGTTTGGTTGAAAATCTGCAGGATGTTGTGTGGTTCAAATTCAAACCCATCGAGAGAGTTAGGTATCGTTTCGGGAAAAACGCCAAGGATACCGTTATTTTCGGCGCCAGCGATCACGTACACCTCGGATGCGGGAACCATTTTACCGTCCACCTCAACCATAAAGGTGTCGGAAACTGAGAGGGTCGGGAAAAAGACGTCGAAATCAAGGTTAATGCTGTAAGGGTCCTGGGTCCCGAACTTTAGCTCGCCGTCAATGACCCTAGAACCTTCGGGAAACGGTGTGTAGCCTCCAGTCACGTCGCCTGTAAATACCTCGACCTCCAGTGCCAAACGGTTTGATGCCAGGGGGTCTAGTTCGGTCGCCTGTGCGAAGCTAATTTCGTCACCATCGGGATCCAGGAATTGTCTTGAGATGATGTTTGGCCCGAGATCCAAACTGTACGCCGCCTGCGGACCATCGACGCGTATTGCGCTATTAACTGTGCTGTCATAACCGAAACCGGCGAAGACGGGAATTTGGACATCCAAAGGGGCCTGCGATGTGATGGGCACCACCACAACTCTGGACACAAAACTGACGGAGCCACCGGTAAAAGCTTGGCTGGCATCAAGACTAACGGTGGCGCGCAACTGGCCAAGGTCATCATCCGGGTTGGGCCCATAGAACGTTTGGACGGTGCTCGCAAAGGAGCCGTTCCGCTGAACGGCAAGACTGCCTGAATTGTCGACTGTGCCACTGTAGACCCGGCGACCGACGTCATCTGGCCCACCATCATCACCGGTTAAGGTCTCACCTGGTGCGAGTGTGTCTTCGCTCAGCCTGCTCTGCTCTAAAATCTCGGTCAGAGGAAGTCCGCGGATGGTATAATTCGTCATTTTTGATGTGCCCCGATACTGGTGAGCCTTCACGTCGGATCGTCGCAAAGCCCCCGCATTTTTGACTGAATGTTGTTTTCAAATGCGTCCGATAAAGCCCAAGATAGTTTCGCCTCAACGGCTCCGGTATCTCTGTGGATCTGTCATCACCCAATTGGGGTACGGCTTTGGAAACGGAGCCAAATTACCGTTCCAAATCCAAATTTCCCGGCTCTAGAGTCTTGGCGCACAACTCTTCCGAGAAAATACCTAAGTGGTATTCAGCCTGAAGCGCGGTTACCTGGCAAACATGGCTTCCCAAGTGCTTGATCGGCTTTTCTGAGTTGACTCGGTAAACTGCCCACCCTCTTCAATTTCCATATAGGTCGCAGCGGGATTAAGATGCCGAAGTAACTGACAGATAGCCTTGGTGCATATCTCGTCTTCAGCTCCGCGAATGAGAGCAATCGGGCATTCAATTTTTTGAAAGACACTCGTGTAATTTTGAACATCATATTGAAAATCCTGAACAATACCAAACATGGAAACTCGATAAACTTCAGCAAGCAGTTCGTAGATCTTAAAACTGTTTGATACCGGTTCACGTAGATATTCGCGATCGATCTCTGTTGAGGCCAATAACCCGTCAAACAATTTAATGAGCGAATGAGGATTGGATTTATGATCTATGTATTGGCCAATAAGTTCCTTTATCTGTTCTGTATCTGAGCCGATCTTGCCAAGGGCATTGATTAAATCTGCCAATGCATTTGGTTGCGAATTGTCTTGAACAGGAATGAAGGGTGACAAACAAATGAGCTTATTAGCATAATTGGAGTAGTTAGCGGCAAAATACGACGCATACGCTACGCCAAAGCCAGATCCAAGAACATCGACTTTTTCCAACCCAGCCATATCGAGAACCGTTGCCGCATCTTGCAAGGCGGTATCAAGTGAGTTCACGTCAATGTTGTAATTGGCATTTTCGAAATAACCCCGCCGCAATGGCGCAATGACCCTGATCCCGAGCTCATGGAGGATTTCTGCTTTATCCAGCAGGATAATAGGAAAAGCCGTTCCGTGAAAAACAAGGACAGGTCGCCCGGTTGCGGGCCCGGCTTCAAAGAAGCGAAGGTGGCGCCCCGAGTTGGCTGGAATGATCGAAAGGCGCGTTTCACGTGCCAGGAACTTCGCCCAAAACTCTTGCAGCGTTTGATGGTCTTGCATCGCGTGCATGCGATGGCTGTTCAGCATGGAAAGCTGGCTCAGTACGCGTATAACCGTTTCGATTTGACCACTGACACCGAGCTTGGCCGAAGCGGATTTAAATTGTTTGCGCTTGGTCTCGACCGTCACACCATCAACCGCTGCAGCATCGCGCCAGGAGGCGCCGCCAACGATCTGCAATAGGGCCACGGCTTCGGCTTTGGTCAGTCGGGCAGCGTGGTTCCTGGTGCGAATGTAGTCAACGAACGCATCTCGCCGGACCGCAAAGACGGAAATATTCGAACCTCCGTTCGTACTGGGCTGCGCCAAAGACCAGATCAATTGGCCATGTTGTGGGCTAAGCGCTGTGCTGCCCGGATTGAAAATTGCGTCATCTGCAAGGCCCAACAGTTCTTTTGCATGCTCTGTTGTAAGCGGCAGGGATCGCACGATCTTGGTGCGCAGATCGAACTGTCCGCCTCCGACCAGTGTTTGCGTTTGGTCGAAGTCCATCCATGTGAAATCCACGGGGGCTGCGTCTGGTTTGGCGTCGTCGGAAAACAGCGACGCCATGGCCGAATGAACTCTTTGGACCGCTTGGCTAGTGTCTGGACCACTCATAAATGCATTCCGGCCTCAAGATTCGCGCTTCATTGAAAGCGTTGTGTTAGCAAGGATTTCATCGGAGAGTAGGTGCGTTGCCGGTTTCCGCAAATATCTTCTGACGGCGGATCCATCAAATCTTGCAATCCGCCTGGCGACGGGTCGCCTGTCGGGCGACCCGCCATGAAGGGATCAGCCGTCTTTGTAATAATAGCTATAGCCGTTCAAAGCCGGTGCGCCGCCAAGATGGGCGTAGAGAACTTTGGACCCTTTCGGGAAAAACCCCTTATGAGCCAGATCGATCATGCCTTGCATCGATTTGCCCTCATAAACCGGGTCAGTCATCATGGCTTCCGTTTTGGCCGCAAGGCGGATCGCCTCGTTGGTTTCCTCGGACGGCACACCGTAGGCGGGATAGGCGTAGTCTGGGTTGATGTGGATTTCGTCCTCGCGCACCTCGCGCCCCAGACCGACCAGCGCGGCCGATTTGTCGACGATTTCGCGCACCTGCGCGCGGGTTTGATCAAGCGTGCCTGACGCATCGATTCCGATAACGCGGTCTGCGCGGTCTTGCGCCGCAAACCCAACGATCATGCCACCCTGCGTCGAGCCTGTCACCACGCAGACAATGATGTAGTCGAATGTGAAGCCCAGTTCCTTTTCCTGTTCCGCGACTTCCTCGGCAAAACCGATATAGCCGAGCGCGCCAAACTTGTGGACAGAGGCTCCAGCCGGGATCGGATAGGGTTTCCCACCAGCCTCTTTGACCGACTGAATCGCATCTTCCCAACTTTTGCGAATGCCGATATCGAAACCGTCATCGACAAGACGGCTGTCCGCCCCCATCAGACGGGTCAACATGATATTGCCCACGCGATCATAGACAGCATCGTGGTGCGGCACCCATTTCTCCTGGATCACAACGCACTTCATTCCGATCTTGGCCGCGGTTGCGGCCACCATGCGCGTGTGGTTCGACTGGACGCCGCCGATTGAAACCAGGGTGTCAGCACCGCTCGCAATGGCATCGGGGACGATGTATTCGAGCTTCCGAAGCTTGTTGCCGCCGAACGCCAGGCCAGAATTGCAGTCCTCGCGCTTGGCGTAGAACTCCACACCCGCGCCAACGGCCTCGGTCAAACGAGGCAGATGCTCGATAGCCGTTTTTCCGAAGGTCAGTGGGTAGCGTTCGAATTTATCGAGCAGCGACATCAGCAGTCTCCTGTTTTGCTTCGGAACAATCCTAACAAGCAGGCGGTGAGAGGTGCTTTCAAAGGCTGGCGCAGAGTTTGTTCTTCTTGAGGTTTAGGCGGAAAGTATCTTCAATATGTACCGAAAGAGCGACTGATTTTGGAAGGATCTTCCGTGACCGATCTAGATCGAATCGATTTGAATATTCTGCGCCATCTTCAATCCGATGGCCGGCTGACCAATGCGGAGCTTGCGAGCAAAGTAAATGTGAGCCCGGCGACCTGTCATCGCCGGACGCAAGCCCTGTTCGAGGCAGGCCACATCACCAGCGTCATGGGTCATATCAACCCAGCTTCTGTAAATCTGGGCACGCTCGTTATGGTCGGCGTGGTGCTCGACCGATCGACACCCGAAAGTTTCGCCGCCTTTGAGGAGGCGGTGGACGGTATGAAAGAAATGCTCGATTGCCATTTGGTGGCGGGCGACTTCGACTATCTGCTCAAAATTCGGGTGAAAGAGATGAAAGATTTCAACGAGATGCATACCAAAATGCTGATCGCCTTGCCCGGTGTGCGCCAGATCAGGACGTTCTTCGTACTGAAGGAAATCAAGGAGAACGCGCCGCTCGCGTTCTGATCAGATCAAATGCCGCACATCCGTCCAGGATCCATTGGCCCGGATCAGATCGATCAAAAGCTGATAGCGGCTGCCTTCCTTGAAGGTGGGATAAGGCTCAACGGGTTGGCCCTTTATGTCCTGCAGAAAGTCCCGCACCATGTGATGCCAACATAGCTCGGTATCACCTTTCACCTTTGGCGCGGCATCTAGAATGTCTTTAGGCGTATCGAGAGGGGTCCAGCTTTTCTTCGCGCCAAAGTGGTAGAGTTGTCCGCTCGCATAATGGCCTTTCACGTAGATGGCCCCGTCTGTTCCGTAAAAGACGATGTGGTCCTCGTGGAACCGGGGCACCAGCCCGCCATGTTTGAACAGAACAGAGACCGGGCGCGAGGCGAGCGCAGATTCAAGCTTTGCCAGCACGGTGTAGGACCATTCCACATTGCTTTCGCCCCATTTCAACGTGGGATCGTTCAGATCCTTGGGAATGAAGTCGCGGCGCGTGGTGAAATTATGCACGCCTTCCACAATCGGCGCACGGCCCAGGTCGTCGCGAATTTCACCAGCCACGTCAGTTACTTCACCATCCATGACCGATGTCACGATGGACAATGTGTGGGTGAAGTTATTGTTCAGTCGTCCGCCGCCTTGTTCCCGGCGATGGGACCAGCCGAAAGGTATGTCTTTCTCCAGATTGAAATGGGAAATGCACTCGATTTCGGTCGGTTCACCAATCGCGCCATCTGCAACCAGACGTTTGGCATGCAGCACGCTCGGCGTGTAGCGGAAACTGGCCGCATAGGCGGTCTTGACCCCTTTGGTCTGGGCCATTTCGTACAGGGCCACAGCCGTTTCACCGCTTTCTGTCATGGGTTTGTCGACAAAAACATGGCATCCCACATCCAACGCCTGACGGATGGGCTCGTAATGGGCTCCGCCCGGCGTAGCGATCGACACGATGTTTGGTTTGCATATGTCGAGTGCGGCCTGCCAATCGGTGCCAGAAAAAGGGATGTCCATCTTCTGGGCGACCTCTGTCACCACGCTTTCGGTGCGCCCGACCATGCCAACCACCTCGGCACCAGCCCACCGGAATGCATCCGCATGACCCTGACCCGCAAAGCCGGTTCCAGAGATCAGAACTTTCATTGATGTGCCCCCGATCTTAGACCCGCCGACCGGTTTCTTTGTCGAACACGTGGATCTTTGCGGGATCAATCGACACTGTCAGCGGCTCTCCAACCCCGATGGCCACACCGCCATCCAGCACGGCTGTGGTCGACTTGCCAGCCAGATCGAATGTCACATGCGTTTGCGCGCCTGTCGGTTCCACCAACGTTGTCGTGCCGCTCAGGGTCAAACCATCTGAGCCCGGAGAAAAATGTTCTGGGCGCATTCCAATCACCACCTTCTGGTGCTCTTGCAAACCCGTTTGACGCTTCAATGCAACGGTTTGTCCCCCATCGAGAACGGCCAAAAGCCCTGTGTCAGACTTTGCCACCGTCGCGTCCAGCAGGTTCATCGATGGCGTTCCGATGAAGCTAGCGACAAACAGATTATCGGGGTGGTCATATAGCTCAATGGGCCGCCCGACCTGCTCGATATTACCCTCGCTCAGGATGACCACGCGGTCTGCCAGGGTCATGGCTTCGATCTGGTCGTGGGTGACGTAGATCGAGGTGGTTTTGACCCGCTGATGCAGGGTTTTGATTTCCGACCGCATCTGCACGCGCAACTTCGCGTCGAGGTTGGACAATGGCTCATCGAACAGAAAGGCGGCAGGGTCCCGAACGATGGCGCGGCCCATGGCCACCCGTTGACGCTGGCCACCTGACAATTGCCCCGGCTTACGGTCGAGCAGCCCGTCGAGTTCCAAAAGCTGGGCAACCTCTCTCACTTTGGCATCGATCTCGCTGCGTTTCCGGCCAGAGAGCTTGAGGTTGAAGCCCATATTCTTCGCCACGGTCATGTGCGGGTAAAGTGCATAGTTCTGAAAGACCATCGCAATATTGCGTTCGCGCGGGTTCAGGTGGTTGACGATAGTCCCGTCGATCCTGATCTCGCCGTCACTGGCGGGCTCCAAACCCGAAATGATGCGCAACAAGGTGGATTTGCCACAGCCGGACGGGCCGACCAGGGCCACGAACTCGCCATCCTCGATGTGCAGGTTAACCCCGTGAATGACTTCGACCGGGCCAAAGGCTTTTTTGAGCCCAGCGATTTCGACGGATGCCATGTCCTCACTCCCTTTCTCAGCCAACCCGAGGGCGCTGCAGTTCCCGTCAGGCCAGCATAGGGGCCTTTTCGCGGGATATTTCTTGGTTCAGTCTTTCTCCCGCCAAGAAGCGGCGCACCTCCTCCACGGCGCTCAGGCCTTGGCGGATGTAGCTGTCGCTGGTGTGACCCGCGCAATGCGGAGAGGCGTAGAGGTTGGGCAGTCGCTGCAACTCTTCCCGCATCTTTGGGGGCATGTCCTGGCCGAGCCCCGGCTCTTTTTCGAACGTATCGAGCGCCGCGAAGATTTTGCCCTCGCGCAGTACGTCCAGTATGGCCCCCTCTTCGATCAGTTGGGCCCGCGCCGTGTTGACCAACAGGCTGCCCGGGCGCAGCAGATCCAGATGCGCGCGGGTAATCATACGTTCCGTTTCGGGAAGCTTGGCCGCGTGGAGCGTAACGATGGAACAGCGCCGAAAAAGCTCTTCCAACGGGCGCAACGTCACGCCCAAAGTGAGTGCCTGTACCTGATCTACAAACGGGTCATAAACCGAGATGGGGCAGCCAAACGGGCGCAGCAGATCCAGCACCAGCCGACCGACATAGCCCAGGCCCACTATCCCGACCTCCTGCGCGCTCAGCAACTGGCCCAGGAAGTTTTCACGAATGTCGAACCAAGGCGTCCCGTTTCGAAATCCAGCATCGGTGTCCCTATGGCGGCGCACATGGGCCAGCATCTGCGTCAGTGTGAATTCAGCTACGGCATAAGCGATGACCGAGGCCGCGTGGCTGACGCGAACCTCGCCCGCCTCAAGGGCACCCTGAACCCCGAGCTTACGGACTGATCCAGCCGTGTGGGACAGAAACTTGACGCTACCCGAGGGTGCAAAAGCAGACTTTGGGATAGGGGGGCTGAGCCAACCGGTGATGACGGCAGGCACATTGTGCAGCATCTTCGAAATGTCGCCTTGGGCCAGTTCTTGATCCGTTGCGATAAACGGATCGGCAAATGTCGCCAGTGTTTCCTCAGCTTCGCTGCGAAAGACCAGATCGCGCTTTTCCTGCGGGATCAGAACAGCGACCTTCGGTTTTTGGGAGAGCATTGCCGACATATCAATCACCGTTGCGCGGGCTGGATCATCAGTTCGGAGACATGGGCGCGTTCGGGCAGGCCCATTACGAACAGGCAGGCTTCGGCCACGTCTTGGGGCTGCAAGGCTTTCGACCGCATCTCTGGTGTCGGCGGGGCAGGGCGTTTTTCCAGCAGCGGGGTGTCCGTCATGCCCGGCAGAATGGCCGTGGCGCGGATGCCATTTTGCCATTCTTCTTCCTGGATCGCATGGGTCATCGCCATGACGCCAGCCTTGGTGGCCTGGTAGGCCGCGCCAGACGGGTCGGGCTTGCGGGCCGCGGTGGATGAGACGTTGATCAGCAAACCGCCGCCGCGCTCCCGAAACCGGGGCACGATCAGCTTTGCCAGGTTGAACGCGGCGTTAAGATTGGTATCCACCATGCCTGCCCAGCTTTCAGCCGTCAGATCGACGAATGCCCGCTGAACTAAGTTGGTCCCGACTGTGTTTATCAGCGTATCGACCGGGGCCAGGGCGTCTTCCAGGCCAGAAGCCCGGGCCAAGGCTTCGGCGTCACTGGCATCGGCTTGCAAGGTCGTGACTGATGTTGCGCCCACGACCTTGGCTCCGGCAGTCACCTCTTGAAGGCGCGTGGCGTCGCGACCCAGCAGAACCAGGCTAGCCCCTTTCTGGGCCGCTGCCAAAGCCGTTGCACGACCCATTCCGCTGGTGGCCCCTGCGATGAAGATATGTCGTCCTGTCAGACTTTGGTCCGCGCTCATATCGGGTCTTTCGGTTCAATCAGGGCTTCGGGGCGGAGCGGTGGAAGATCGCACAATCAGCTCCGGGCGAAGCTCAATATGGGGGTCCTCGACCGCGCCATCATTCTCAAGAGTTTCGATGAGTTTCGCGACCACCAGCGCAGACATCTGTTCAACCGGCTGGCGGACCGTGGTCAGGGGCGGTTCCATCACTTTTGAGATGAAGACATCGTCGAAACCCACGACGGACAGGTCTTCCGGAACGCGGAAACCCAGTTCGCGCGCGCCGGAGCAGGCACCGATAGCGTACATATCGTTCACGGTGAAAACCGCCGTCGGCGGATTGTCGAGCGTCAAAAGCTCGCGAATACCTGTCCTGCCAATCTCGGCGGCGTGGCTGTCGCCGAAACCAATGACGTTCGGCGCGAGCCAGGCCAGTTCTTCATCAAACTCCAGCCCGGCCTTTTCTATCGTCGTCCGCATGCCTTCCAGGCGACTGGTCCGGCTTGAGGTGCCAATCGGCCCCGAAATGAAGCCAATGCGCTTGTGGCCCAAGCCGATCAGGTGGCGGGTGGCCAGCCGCGACCCAAGCGTTTGATCAATGCTGACGGAACAGGACACAGCGCCTTGGGCGCCTTTGGTTTTGCGATCAAATGCAGCGATATGCATGCCTTGTTCGGCGCGGTCCCGCAGATGTTCGAATGTCACCGGAGATGAGCCCAGGATGACGCCACGGATCGATGAATCGTAGAGCGACGCGAGATATTCGGCTTCCATTTCCGGGTCCCGCTCGGCATTGCAGATCAGGACCTGATATCCGCGTTTCTGAGCCTCTTTCTCTATCAGTTGGGAAACGTTTCCCCAAAAAGGGTTTGCCACCGAAGGGACCACCAGACCCAATGTCTTGATCCGCCCAGATTGCAACTGTCGTGCTACTGCGCTGGGTGAATAGTTCAACGCTGCGATTGCGGACTGCACACGTTCCAACGTTTCCACCCGCATCTTGGCGTGCCGCCCATTGATGACGTTCGAGACGGTGCTCACGGAAACACCCGCCTTTTTCGCAACATCCTTGATACCTGCCATTTCCGTCTTTCCAAGTTCTTCCCCCAGTTGTCGCCGCTAACACAGTGGAGTTCTGCAGGCCAAGATACATGTCGGTGTAGAGCTAGTGTTACGTTACACATAATTAGACAGATTTTCGAACCAACTCCAACCGAATTCTTTTTCTAGGGAGTTTTTCGCGATTCTGATGCACGTCGATCTCTATGATCCTGATGGTCAAAAATCTCAAGAAATTGCTCCATTTGGCGCGAAAAATCGCCTTTTTTGCCTTATGGTTCAAAGGGCCGCTCGCCAACCGCACAGAAGTCTAGGCAGGCTCGAAGCAGGAGTCGACTTTTGTGTAACGTTTTACTAATATCTGATTCGTGAGCGCAACATGAGGCATTATCTGCGTCGGTCTTTCTTCATTTCGCCGCGCTCAAAGGGAGGATAAAATGGCCACCACACACACGCGAAGAGGGTTCCTGAAGCAGAGTTCGGCGGGACTGGGAGGGTTTGCGCTGACCGTTGTTTCGAAGGGAGCCTTGGCACAAGACAAAACCAAGGTTCGGTTCAGCGGATATGTCGAATCCGAAGAACAGTTGGGCACCACGCTGAAGGTGTTGGAGGCCTATATGGCCAAAAACCCGAGCGTTGAGATCGTTCCGGAATTCTCCAATTTCCGGTCCTTCACCGACAAGCTGGCGACGGAAGCTGCGGGTGGCAACGCACCGGACATGTTCAGCGTCAATGTCGACCTTTTGGCGGAATATGCTGCGCGCGGCGTGCTGGAACCGCTGACCAACTGGATACCAGAACCACTGGATGTTTCATCCTATCAGGCGGGCAGCATCTTTGCCTGCACCTATGATGATCAGCTTTACGCGATCCCGAATGACGCGATCGCGCCAGCGATCCTGTACAGCCCCGCGCGGTTCGAAGAACTGGGTGTGCCTGTACCTCCGGATATGTTCACCTGGGAGGAACTGCACGAAACGGCAGTGGCCTTGTCGCAGGCGCATGGGCGCGGATTTTGGGGCATCGAAGATGGCGGCGGCAACTATGTGCCCTGCGACATCTATCTGCGGGCCAAGGGCAAGTCGATGTTCACGCCTGAACATACGCTGGGTTTTGAGGCCGAAGATATGGCGACCTGGTTCCAGTACTGGGATGACATGCGCCAGGCAGGAGGGTGCCCCCCCGCCGATGTAGCGGCGATGGCCGGCGACAATTCGGCATCGCTCGGTATCGTACGCGGCCGTTCGGCCATGCTCATCCAGATGACCGACAGCTATGTTGGGATCGGTGCCCTGATGGAGGAACCTCTGGACCTGCACATGCTGCCCAACGGACATGCCGGAATGGAAATGAAGCAGCATCACTATGACTATGCGGGCAATTCTACAGGCATTTGGTCGAACGCGGCGGACAAGGATCTGTGCGTCGACATTATCCGTTTCATGCATTTCGACGCGGATGGTGTGAATCTGTACTACGAAGGGGCCGGTATGATCCCGGCCTCGACCGCCGGGCTGGAAAAGTTCGGCACTCAGGGCAATCGCGAAGAGAAGAAGCTGGTCGACTATCTGGCCAAGCTGCGGGAAGAGCCCGCGCCTTCGCGCCGTCCAGGCGTTGGTGGTCTGGGCGGCATGTTCCGCCGTGCCAACCAGGCGGTGTCATTTGGGGAAGCCACTCCGCTAGAGGCGGCCGAGAACTTCATAGACGAAGCCGAAGAGAAACTCGCCGCCCTGAAGACCTGATCCTATTTCTCCCCCCGGACAAGGCGGGTTGTTTTTTGCCGCTTTGTCTCCCCTCGCTCCGCGCCGTCCCTTCAGGCGCGGAGCACCTTCTTCCCTATTGCCAAGGCGGCCCGCCCAGATGAGTACGGTTCAAAACCTGTCAAAGAAGCAGAATGCGGTTGCTTTTCTGTTTCTCTCGCCCTGGATCATCGGGTTCGTGCTCTTGACCCTCGGGCCGCTCGCGGGATCGATGTACCTGTCGTTCACCGATTATGACCTGTTCACACCGCCGGAATGGGCCGGGCTGAAGAATTACGAAAAGCTGATGGGCGGCGACCCACGCTACGTTTCTTCACTCAAGGTTACGCTCAGCTACGTGTTCTTTTCGGTCCCGCTGAAATTGGGGTTCGCCCTTTTCATTGCGCTGATCCTGAACCGCGGGCTGAAGGGCCTCGGCTTTTATCGATCTGTTTTTTACCTGCCCTCGCTATTGGGTGGCAGCGTCGCCGTCGCGATCATGTGGCGCCAGATCTTTTCCTATGACGGCATCATCAACCACTTTCTGTGGACCTATTTCGGCTACGACGCGCCAAGCTGGATCACCAGCCCGGACTATGCCCTGGGCACACTGGTTCTGTTGGCCGCTTGGCAGTTCGGTGCGCCAATGGTGATCTTTCTGGCAGGCTTAAAGCAGATCCCGCAGGATATGTACGATGCCGCCGCCATAGATGGCGCGCGTCCCTTCCAGCAGTTTTTCTATGTCACCATCCCACTACTGACACCGATCATCTTCTTCAATTTCGTGATGCAGATCATCGGGTCGTTCCAGGCCTTTACCCCGTCTTACATCATCTCGGACGGGTCGGGGGGGCCTGCAGATTCCACGCTGTTCTACACGCTTTACCTATACGAACAGGCCTTCACAGACTTTGAGATGGGATACGCCTCGGCCATTGCCTGGGTTCTGGTTGCCATCATCTCGGTTGCCACTCTGGCGTCGTTCCTGAGCGCGAAATACTGGGTCCATTACGGGGATGAAGACTGATGGCTATGACCGAAGCAGGAACGCCCTCGGTTAGCGTTGATATCAAACGCATTACGGTCAAGTCCAAGGTTCGCGCGCGCCTGATGATGCACAGCTTCCTGATCCTCTTTGCGCTGCTGATGTTGTATCCGCTGATCTGGCTCGCGGTCAGCTCCTTCAAGCCATCGAACATCATCTTCTCGGACACCAGCATCGTCCCGCGCCATTTCGAATGGGAAAACTACACACGCGGCTGGCAAGGCGTGGCGGCGCCGTTCAACATTTTCTTCAAGAACAGCTTCGTCATCGCCACCTTGGCCGTGATCGGCAATGTGATGTCCTGTTCCTTTGTGGCCTATGCCTTCGCCCGGCTGGAATTTTCCTTCAAGAAGCCGCTCTTCGCGCTGATGTTGATGACGATCATGCTGCCGGTTCATGCATCACTGATCCCGCAATATATTCTGTTCAACAGCTTTGGCTGGGTGAACACGATACTGCCCATTGTGACGCCGAAATTCCTGGCTGTGGAGGCGTTCTTCATCTTTCTGATGGTTCAATTTATCCGCGGCATCCCGCGCGAACTGGATGAGGCCGCGATGATCGATGGTGCGGGGCCGATCCGTATTTACTTCTCGATCATTCTGCCCCTGCTGACCCCAGCTTTGGTCACAACGGCGGTCTTTTCGTTCCTTTGGACCTACGAAGACTTCCTGACGCCGCTGATCTATCTGACGTCGATCGAAAATTACACGGTGCCGCAGGGCCTGCGCCTGTTGCAGGCTGCGCGAGGTGCCAGCACGTGGGGGCCAATGTTGGCGATGTCGCTCCTGTCGCTGGTTCCAATGGTCATCGTGTTCTTCATTTTCCAGCGTCGGCTGATCGATGGGATCGCAACCACTGGCCTGAAGGGCTGATCGCCTACGGGGCTCGACAGAAAGGAAGCCAAAATGGCGAAACCTCTGATCTCGGTATTTACCAAACCCTGGACGGATCCGCTGCCGCACTTGGCAAACAAACTAAATGCGCTGGGGTTCGAAGGTGTCGAACTGGCCGTTCGCCCCGGATACCAAGTGGTACCGGAAAATGTGAGCACCGATCTGCCCAAGGCGGTCAAACTTTTGGAGGCGGCAGGCCTCAAGACACCCAGCATAGCGGGAGATACGGATGAAGCCACGATAGAGGCTTGTGGCGCGGCGGGTGTTGGGATCATCCGCATCTGTGCGTCGATTGACATGAACCGGGGCTATCAGGCCTCTGTTGATGCCTTTCGGCGCACATTCGATGCTTTGCTGCCAGCGCTCGAACGCAACAATGTGGCGATTGGTGTGCAGAACCACTACGGGCACCATATTGCCAGTGCTGTAGGTTTGGCCCATGCCTTAGCTGGCTACGATCCCAGGCAAGTCTGCGGTGTCTTGGATATGGGTCACTGCGCGGTAGATGGTGAACCTGTCGACATGGCGGTCGATATCGCGGCACCTCACATGAACGGGTTGGTAAACTTCAAAAGCGCCTGCCATCTGCGGGCCAACGGACCGGAGCTTGAGGCCGAATATGTGGTCCATTGGACCACGCACGAACACGGCGGCTACAATTGGCGCGAACTGGTCACTGCGCTGCACAAGAAAGGGTTTCAAGGGACCTTCTGCATGCCTGCCGAATATAGCCAGCAGGCCGGGGTCAAAGGCCAGCGTATGGGAGATGATGTTTTGCCCTTTGTCCGACATGACCTTGCCCATCTGAAATCTCTGGTTGAAGAGATCTACGGGGTGCAAGCACAGGCGGCGGAGTGATAGTTTGACCAAGACGAAATCCACGACAATCACCGACGTTCGGGTGATCGTCACTTGCCCGGGCCGCAACTTTGTCACCGTGAAAATCGTCACGGAAAGCGGGGTATATGGCGTCGGCGATGCCACTGTGAACGGTCGCGAAATGGCCGTGGCGACATATCTGCAGGAACATGTCGCGCCTTGCCTGATCGGGCGCGATGCTCACCAGATCGAAGATATCTGGCAGTACCTTTACAAGGGTGTCTACTGGCGCAAAGGGCCAATCAATATGGCCTCCATCGCGGCTGTCGACATGGCCCTGTGGGACATCAAAGGCAAAGTGGCGGGCCTGCCGGTGTACGAGCTTCTTGGTGGGAAAAGCCGCCATGGCGTGACTGTATATGCCCATGCCACAGGCGAGGCGGTATCCGACACGCTGGATCGGACCGAACAACTGATGGCGGAAGGTTTCAAAGCGGTGCGGCTGCAATGTTCGGTTCCTGGTCTTGCAGGCAGCTATGGCGTTCTGGGCGAGAAGAAAAACTATTTTGAGCTGCAAAGCGACCGACCGCTTCCGCCAGAGATGCCCTGGTCCACCCGCAAATACATGAATTCAATCGAAATTTTGTTCAGTGAAGCCCGCGCCCGCTTCGGGGACGGGATCGCCCTTTTGCACGATGTCCATAGCCGTCTGACACCGATCGAGGCGGCCCGGCTTGGCAAGATGCTGGAGCCCTACGATCTGCTGTTTCTCGAAGATGCGGTGGCGGCGGAAAATCAGGAAAGCTACCGCGTGATCCGCGACCACACGACGACGCCGCTGGCGATTGGCGAGATTTACAACACGATCTGGGACTGCAAGGAGATGATCCAGAACCAGTGGATCGACTATATCCGCGTGGCCGCGACCCATGCCGGTGGCCTGACCGGCCTGCGCCGGATCGCCGATTTCGCCGGGCATTTCCACGTGCGTATCGCGCCCCATGGAGCGCCGGATCTTTCCCCCATCTGTTTCGCAGCCCAAGCCCATCTGGATCTTTGGGCACCCAACTTTGGCATACAGGAATATGTGGGCTTTGGGACCGAGATTTCGGATCAGGTCTTTTCCTACGATCTGGCTTTGGAAGACGGAATGATCATGGTTGGCGACATGCCGGGCCTGGGTGTGGATTTCAATGAAGAGGCCGCCGCAGATTATCCCTACAAGCGGTCTTACTTGCCGGTGAGCCGACTTGAAGACGGAACTCTTTGGAGTTGGTGAGGTCCAACTCCATTGCAAAAACAAGGAATAGACAGGTGAACAAGCAATTCGGCAATACCGATCTGGTGACCAGCCCCATCATCTATGGCTGCATGGGCGGGGCAGGTGCGTTCGGCGCTCAGGAAGAGAAGGATTCCATCGAAGCTTTGCAAGAGGCTTTCGACGTCGGGGTCAATTTCTTTGACACGGCGGAAGCCTATGGCAAGGGCTATTCGGAGCAACTTCTGTCCCGCGCTTTGGGTGATAAACGCTCGGATATTGTGATTTCGTCGAAAGTGGCGAAGGAGAATCTGGCACCAGCGGATATTGCGGAAGCCTGCGAGCGAAGCCTGAAGAACCTTGGGACGGATTACATCGACCTCTACATGCTGCACTGGCCCAATCGCGATGTGCCGCTGGCCGACAGTATCGGCGCACTTAAAACACTGAAAGAAGAGGGTAAGATACGCTGGTACGGGGTTTCGAACTTCGGCAGCAATGACATTGATGAGGCCGTCAGCCTTGGGGAAATGTCGTGCAATCAATTGCCCTATCACCTGTTTTTTCGGGCAATCGAATTCGACGTTCAGCCCAAATGTGAAGCCGCCAGCGTGCCCGTCATGTGTTATTCGTCCCTGATGCAGGGGCTTTTGGCGGGCAAATACAAATCGCTTCAGGACTTCCCGGTGAACCGCGCGCGGACACGGATGTTCGACCACCGTAAATGGGCAGAGGTCACGCATACAGAAACCGGTGCCGAGGCGGAGGGACAGGCACTATTAGATATCCTATGGTCGCTGACCACGGATGCAGGCCTCGCGATGGAAGAACTCGCAATCGGATGGCTAAAATCCCGATCCGCCGTTGGTGGGGTTATTGTCGGTACCCGCAACGGGGCCCAAAGCCGAGATCTGAAAAAACTGCTGGATGTATCTTTGGATCCCGGTGTTCTGGACGCCCTCAACAAGGCATCTGAACCGCTGAAATCAGCATTGGGCAATGACATCGATATGTGGGGCAAAGGTCGAACCAAATGAATTGACGCGCGCTAACGGAAACGTAGTGCGGGAAGTGCCAGCAGCCTATTCTTCGCCTGAGGTCTGTATTTGGGGATACTACCATCGTGATGCTGCGCGCCATCCGAACTGGTATGAAGTTATTTCTTGATACCCTCATCACCGAGCTAGATGCGATACGTCTTCCGGAATAGGTTTGCCTCGCACTGGATGCATTTCCATTGACTGGAAGGACGAGGAACATTGGTATGAACATTTCCGCCGCCGCCGATGCTGCAGGGTTGCCCGTCAAAACGGTCAGATACTATGCCGATATAGACCTGGTCGCAGCTCCGGTGCGATCATCTTCTGGGTATCGGACCTATGACGACGCATCGGTGCGGAAGTTGAGGTTCGTGCGAAGGGCCAGGGAGTTTGGGTTTAACATTGAAGAATGCCGCGAATTATTAGGCCTCTATGAGGACCAAAATAGGAGCAGCGCGGATGTGAAAGAGATCGCTTCCAAAAAGCTCGAAGAAATCCGTGCGAAGCAGAGAGAGCTGCAGGCACTGCACGACGATCTCTCGCACCTCGTCCGTACGTGTAACGGAGATCATCGACCCGATTGTCCAATTATTGACTACCTGGGATAAGCAAAACTCGCGAAAGTGGCTGCCAACGCGCTGAGGTTTGAAATCGAGAATTGCGTGTGCGCCCGCATGGAGCGTCATGAAAGAACGCGACGGAGTAAGGTTCCGGTTTCTCGGGCGCACTCGCGGCGGCTTATGAAGCGCACGGCATGGATTAGGCTAGCTACGAGGCGCTTTTGTTCACGCGCTCAAGTTCGGTTTCACTGAAGTTAAACAGATCTTCGAGAAAGTACGCCGATAGTTCGACCCGGCTCGTCAACCCCGATTTTCTATAGATTGTGCTTGCCTGCTGCCGAACGGTGATTTCCGATCTGTTGCGCAGTGTGGCAATCTCTTTCAGCGAAGCGCCTTTCAGCAACAGCCCCGCGACATCGGCCTCCGCTGGGGTCAATCCCCACTCATCGAATTGCTGCTTGATGGCTTGCGACAGACCGTCAAGAAAGCGCTGGCGTTCAGCACGCCAACTCTGCCCTTCGGCAGCAGCTCTTTCAATGTCAGACGAGAGTTTCTCGGTGTGATCTCGCAACCTCCCAATATGGAGAAGACTGAATGCTGCGCCAACGGCAGCGCCCAGCATGAGAGTTCTGTCCATCACCTCAAGTGCAAAATCGGGAACAGCACTGCCCCTTGTATCGACCCAATGCTCCAAGGCGGTCAATGCAACCGAGATAGATAAAACTCCGATGGCCAACCAGACCCAGCTGACTATGCGTGACTGTAACATCTCGTCGTTATCCGTTTGGTGGCAAAAATTTGCATTGTTGCGGAGCTTGTGCCCAGTCTACTCGGGCTTTTCCCACGCCATTACTGCACAGCGAAAAATGGATCACAATATCCGGCACTAACGCCACCTAATGATCGATACCGAAATCGAGCTTCGAACAAGTGTTCGATGGGTCCGAACATACGTACGGGTTCGCTGGGTATCCAACACCTGTTGGCTTCGCCTGACCTCAACTGTAATCGAGAAACAGCCCCGTATTTGTTGTCGGGGCACTATGAAAGACGATCACAATATCTCTGTTCAATCGGATTTGCCGCTGCGAAAAAGGTTCATTCTCAGCGGGTTAAGGCTTCCAACCGTAAGCTCACTTCGCCGCAGATCAATCATCCCGGTGAGCAACCGGCGGCCGGATTTTTCCTCAAGATATGACTTCCACACAATCGCTTACGACTGCATTCACCTGCCCAAATGGAATGCGGTTGTCTTGATATGTCCAAAACTCTTGAACCTGGAGCAACCTCTCCGGAAAGCCCAGTTCCTGATAGATGGTGCGGAGGTTCGACTCAAAAAAGTCAAACGATTCAAGCGCTATGACGAAATTTGGCTGAGGTGCCGTGCGCCATTCCCCGATGAGCTGGAATGCAGGCTCGACGCTACCGTGTTGACCGCTCCAATAGCCAAACCATGCGATGAATTTTCCGGGCGGCGCGTGCTCTGTACGAAGTCACGCAATAACCGATTGGAATGGATTTACGATTGGGTTGATCACCATGTTCGCAATCAGGGGACTGACAGCGTACTACTTTTTGACAACGGTTCAGATGCTTACACCACCGATGATTTAGAAGCGGCCCTATGCCAAGTAACCGGCTTGCGCCAAGTTGTCATTGTGGCAGCTCCTTTTCCGTTTGGAGCTATGGGTCTTAAAAAACCGAGAAATAAAGCGCTTTTCCTTCAAACAGGCCTGTTAAATTTGGCGCGCTATCGGTTCTTGCATTGCGCGCGCTCTACTATTCATTGCGACATCGATGAATTAGCCTTTTCAGATGGAGCGACACTTCATGAAAAAGCGGAAGCATCACTCTTTGGGTATGTTACGGCCAAGGTTGTCTGGCGTCATCTTCCCAAGGACCACACTGGGCCAATCGATCATTCCAGTCATACAATGAGAAGATCAAGGGAAACCCAGACAAAGGAAAAGTGGTGTATTTCCATCAATTTCTTAAATCGGTTTTTCTCGCACGATGTGCACGGTATTGGCGGTTATTTATTTAATAGAATTATTAATATTCGCTCTAGTCGGTTCCTGCATTGCTACTCGATTTCTACAAATTGGAAGAGCGTTCGGAAAAACCAAATTTGGGATCTTGTTCCGGCCCTTGACGGTTCGCTGGGAAATCG
>JBCBGY010000029.1:0-29433 GCA_038526275.1 Pseudomonadota bacterium
GAGAAATCCACGCCATAGGTCATGGCCTGATCCTGCAGATCACATTCACCGCCTTGGTCACAAATCGGGCAGTCGAGCGGGTGGTTAATGAGCAAAAACTCCATCACCCCTTCCCGGGCCTTCTTCACCATGGGCGACTTGGTTTTGATCTCGGGCAATTCGCCATTCCGACCACCGCGCAGATCGCGCACCTGCATCGCACAGGACGCTGCAGGCTTCGGCGGGCCGCCGACGACCTCCACCAAGCACATCCGGCAGTTGCCCGCGATGCTCAGCCGTTCGTGGTAGCAAAAGCGTGGGATCTCGACGCCGACCTGTTCGCACGCCTGGATCAAGGTCATGGCGGGATCAACTTCAACCTCGGTGCCGTCAATGATGATTTTCCGAAGGTCACTCATGTCCGAAGTCTCCCAGCCGGCAGTCTGACGCGTCCTACAGGACGTTTCTTGCTGCACTGCTAAGATATGATGGCGCCGGGTGCAACGGGGCTGGATGACACGGGTAGATGAACAGTCAAAGGGTGCGACGAAATGCGCCCCCCGGATCCGGGCCTTAACGGTGGCGCAGCAACCGGCCCGCCGCCGTGCCAGCGGCAATTTCGGCAGCGCCGACGCGGCAGTAGCTATCGCCCGCTGGGCCCTTTGCCCCTTTGGAGGCGAGATAGTCCTTGGCACGCGCTTCCAGCCGCGCCCGTTCCGACTTGCTATCCACGAATGCGTCGATTTCCTCAGAAGAATAGCCCATATCGCGCGCCTTATCCTTCAGGCTGTTCAGATAGGACATGCCGCGAAAGGTCCGCGGCGCGATCGAATTGCACATCTCGCCGATCTCAATGGCGACGCCCACTGCGACCAGACCATCGGTAATGGCCCGATTGTCCCGCAAGGCGGGCTTCGCAGCGGCAGAAAAAGTCAACGCAAAAAGGACAGCGGTGACAAGGACCGCTAGAAAGTACCGCATTGGAGTGCTCCATAGATTTCGCCACCTTTTTGGGCGGTCTTATGAGCGGCACATTGGATGCTGGCCCGCGTTATTCAATATCACGGGCCCTGCAATCGGCTAACTGAGTCCGATCTGTCTCAGTTTCGGCGGTTGCCCTAAGGTCGGTTCACCGTCAGGCCGCGCGGCACGCTTTTTCGCGCCACAACTTGGCCTGAGGAAGATGCGACCAGCCAAAGGCGCGGTCTGACGGGCCATCATTTTGCAGAAGTTCCAGCCGCTCCATGGCTTCGTCCAATGTTGGCCGGTACCCCGCCGGAACCCACCACATGACGAAATGCATCTTGTCCATGACCTCAAACCACTCGGTCCGGCGTTCGTAAAACTTTCTGTGAACCGTATTCCAGACGAAGTTTTCCAAACTGGCCACATCTTCCCAAACGCTAAGATTCGAGATGTAGAGCGGATCATCGTTGATTTTGTTTTCGGTGTTGCCCTGGCCCGGTTCGCCAGACCCTTCCATCATCCACACAAATCCGGGCATCCGCTTGCCCATGCCATTGATGTAGTCCAGGGCATTCATGAAGTCCGCCACCCGTGGATCATCTGTCGGTGCGATAAGGCGGCCAACATTCAGTTCGGCAAGATGCATCGTTTGTGACATGGTCAGTTCCTTTCCCCATCGGTCTTGTTGGGCCAACGTCGCGCGGCCAACAAGATCAACATAAGTGCGGTGCAGCCTCCATACAAAATCGATGGCAGGGACTGGATCAGGACCATACGAGCGGGATCCTGATACGAACTCACGGCGAATGCGGTAAGAAGGGGTGCCCCAAGCGGGAACGTAACCGGCGCAAATGCTGCGAGCACCCACCAAACACCATGATTTGTCCGCCAGTAAACCGCCGCCAAGGCAGCGGACATCGAAAGAGATGTAAGCGTCCCGACCGCATAAAGCATCAAAGACTGCCGGAAGACGTCTTCCACGGCGCTATCTGCTGCGTTCGTAAAGCGGCCCGATGCCCTTGGCGGCCTTGCGCAGGAAATCCAGGGTCAGCAACACGGCCAGAAAGCCAAAGACACCCAAGATGCCGTAGATCCAGGCTGGAACGATGCCGTATGTGATGGCCAGATGGCTGCACCAGACCGGCACACCGCACAAAACCACCGTCAAACATGCGCAGATGAATGACTGTAGCCCGTCCCAGATCTTGACCATATGCCCTGCCCCCTTATCAGTCCGGTGATAAGCGGCACGCATGGGTGAAGCAAGCGGGCGGAATGCGAGGTGACCTGATGGAACCCAAAGATGTGGTGATGGCGTTTTGGCAGGCCATGGCCAGCAATGATTTTCACGCGGCAAGCCTTCACCTGACCGAAGATTACTGGTGCTATTGGCCCCAATCATCCGAACTGATCCGGGGCCGGGCTAACTTTGCCGGGGTTAACACGAATTACCCGGCCCATGGTCTTTGGCAGTTCGACGTTAAGCGCCTGGTGGCGGATGGCGCCAGCGTTGTGACGGAAGTCCACATCACCGATAGCGTGCTCAAGGCCACCGCCATTTCGTTTCATAGCGTGCGAGATGGTCTTATTGCGAGCCAGACGGAATATTGGCCGGACCCAACAGAGCCACCATTCGACCGATCACAATGGGTTGAGCATGCGACGTCGGCACCGGAATGACACCTAAGCCGTCTGCGCCAAACGTTCTTCCAGCACTTCGAAGGGCACGGATTGTTCGTCCTTGGCACCGCGGATCACAAGGGAGGTTTTCACCCCGGCCACATTGGGTTCTGCAGTCAGGCTGCCCGTCAGAAAGGACTGGAAGGTCGACAGATCAGGCGCCACGCATTTCAAGATGAAATCGATCTCACCGTTCAGCATATGGCATTCGCGGACCAAGGGCCATTCTTCGCATTTCCGCTCGAACGCAGACAGATCAACTTCGGCTTGGCTCGACAGGCTGACCATGGCAAAGACCTGGACTTCAAACCCTAGCGAACGAGGATCGACATCCGCATGGTAGCCACGGATATATCCCGCCTCCTCCAATGCGCGGACCCGTCGCAGGCATGGCGGTGCCGAGATACCCACACGCCGGGCCAGTTCTACATTCGTCATGCGTCCGTCGGCTTGCAATTCAGCCAGGATCATGCGGTCAATAGGATCAAGCTTTGAAATTGGCATATGTCGCGCTCCCCTTATCCAAAATGTATAATGGCGACCGCGTAAGCGCAATATTGTTTCTTCAGCGCGCAAGAAAAAGACAGTCTCTGTCGCCGAATTCACGTATCAGCGATGACAGCTCTCTTCCCTTGTCGAGCCTGTGCTGCGTACCCTATATGCGCCAAACCAAGCGCCCCCTGGATGGATGAAAAAATGCCCGAGACCCGCCACACCCGCGTCCTGATCATCGGCTCTGGCCCTGCCGGCTATACGGCCGCCGTTTACGCCAGCCGGGCAATGCTGGACCCGATCCTTGTTCAGGGGATCCAGCCGGGCGGGCAGTTGACCATCACGACCGAAGTCGAAAACTGGCCCGGTGACACTATGGTGCAGGGTCCTGACTTGATGGTCCGGATGGAAGCCCACGCCAAGGAAGTGGGCACCGAGATCATTTCCGACCATATCAACAGCATTGATCTGTCCAAGCGGCCCTTTACTGCAATTGGTGATGGCGGCACGACCTACACCGCCGATGCGGTCATCCTGGCCACCGGCGCTCAGGCGAAGTGGCTGCAACTCCCCAGCGAAGAGAAGTTCAAAGGCTTCGGTGTAAGCGCCTGTGCCACCTGCGACGGCTTCTTTTATCGCGGCAAAGAGGTTGCAGTGATCGGCGGAGGAAACACTGCCGTGGAGGAGGCATTGTTCCTGACCAACTTCGCCAGCAAGGTCACTCTGATTCACCGCCGCGACAGTTTGCGGGCTGAAAAGATCCTGCAGGACAGGTTGTTCAAGAACCCGAAGGTCGAGATCTTGTGGGACACGACGGTCGAAGAAGTGCTGGGCACGTCTGATCCGTTAGGCGTGACCGGCATTCGGGTGCAGAACCGAAACACCCAGGACCTAGCCGACCTCACGCTTGATGGCGTGTTCGTAGCCATTGGCCATGCGCCAGCGTCCGAACTGGTGAAAGATCAGTTGGAAACGCATATGGGCGGCTATGTGGTGACGAAGCCCGACAGCACGGCAACCTCCATTCCCGGCGTCTTTGCTGCCGGTGACCTGACCGATCACATTTACCGCCAGGCCGTGACCAGCGCGGGCATGGGATGTATGGCAGCGCTAGAGGCCGAACGGTTCTTGGCAGAGCAGGAAGAGGCGGAAGCGTCCCTTTCGGCCGCTGAGTGATACGCTTCGCGGCTAGCCGCGATCGTCGAGCCAGCTGTCAAACCGTTTGAGAAGCGACTCGCGGGCACCCCGGATTTCGATGTAAGCCGAAAGACCCGGCTGAACCTTGCCCGCATTGGGCATGGCTTCAATCTGCATCGGGTCTAGCGGAAGGCGCAACAGATACAGGCCGGCCTTTTTTTCCATTTCCCCTGCTTCCGGCATCACGGCGGTGAGCGCATGGCCCGCCGATCCCGCATCAGCCGCCAGATAGACATCGAGAGTTTGACCGGGAAAGAGCGTCGCTTTGGTATCAGGGTCCACCAGCAATTCCAGATGCAGTTCCGGATCGGGCGGCGCAATCTGCGCAACAACATCGCCACTGGCCAGTTTGGCTCCAGGGCGATGCGGGGCAAGTTGCGCGACGATCCCCGCACGCGGGCTGGTGATTTCCCCGTCTCGTCCGCCCTGGCGGAGCGCATCGACCTTTGCCCGGATTTTGGCCAGCTGAGCTTCGGTCTCCGCCAACGCCGTGTCGCGTTCCGTGGCGATCTGGGCCATGACGCGATCATACCGCTGGCTGGCTGTCGTGAACGAAACGGTGGCCAGGCTGATATCGCTGTCCGATGCCAGATCGCGGTCAACCAGACGTTCTGCCATTTCGGCGTCGCGCCGCGCCTCCTCCATGGCTCTGCGCGCGCCTTCCAAACGGCTGGACTGATCGAGATGGCGGCTCTGCAAACGCCGCCGTTCAATGGCAACCGCGTCCGGGGCTTGAGCCAAAAGCTGCGGCGGCACGATGAAGTCGGTAAGCCCCAGAACCTCTGCATCCAGGCGCAGTTTGCGTATTTCCAGCACCGCCAAATCGGCGATCAGTTGGTCCAAATCGCCATTCATGCCGACGCGATGGAGGCGGAACAAGACGTCGCCGCGCGCCACGATGTCTCCCTTGGCCACATGGACGCTTGTTACCATGCCTGTCGTCTGGCTTTTCACCACCTGGGGCACCGCGAGGGATACGATCTCTCCTGCAATCCGCGTGCTTGTTGGCGTGGCAGGAACAAGCGCAGTAGCTGACAGCGCCATAAGCAGTGCGAGCCCCCCCAGCGCGACACGACGCATCGGATTGGGCTTCGGATCGGCGACCGGTCCTTTTGTGCCAAGGGTCTCTGCCGACGATGCGGCGAGCGCCGCTAGTCCTTCCATCAATGTCGGTTCGGAAGGTTTCGCTGCGGCAGGCACTTCGGTCTCATCCGTTGGGTCGGGAAGCGGGCCGAAGGGCGACCAGATCGCCCTCAGCGCGTAGCGCCCGGTCATTGCCCGACCCCAATAGCTTGAGCAGTGTCTTTTGGCGCGCCCGTCTGCAACTGCGCCATCACCTCATCAGCTGGACCATCCATGATGATCTGGCCGCGCAATGCCACGATGATCCGAGTGCTGGATCGGAGAAACGATCCCCGGTCCGTCAATGCGATCACCGTACGGCCTGCCAACCACGCATCGATCCGCGCAGTGGCGGCCTTTGAGGATGATGGCACTCGCGGTTGGCACAGGAACACAATGTTTGGATCCTGCAACCAGAGCCACACCCAACCGACAGCCGCGCCGCTCCCTTTCAAGGAAGGATCTCGAATGTCCATGTCGAGCCCCAAAGGATGAGACCGCACCTTTTGGCCGAGACCCGCGAAATCAAGCGCTGCCATGAGCCTTTCATCCGAATCGTCGCCGACCCGCAGATTATCTCGCAAAGTGCCTTCGAAAACGGGAGTAGAGGCGTGAAGGTACCCGATATCGCGGCTGTAAACGGCCTTTGGCAGATGATGGACACCAACACCATCGACCCACACCATGCCCGACTGACGGCTCGCTTGGCCGGACAGGCCATTAAAAAGGGCTTCAGCCGAGGGGCTGCCAATATCGAGAATGGCAATCCGTTCCCCCGGGCGCACATGCAAAGCCGAGACGTGCAGGCCGGTTGGGTCGACCAGATCTTTCACCTCTAACTCGCCGCGCAGTTCCAGCTTCGGCCCTGTTTGCTCGGGCCTATCAGCCTTCGACAAGTCCCAGAGTTCCAGTAAAAGCTCCACAGCAAGGGGCAAGCGGCAAATCGGAGAAAGAACCAAACCGCTCAGGATACCTGCCGCGGCCATTGCGCCAACGGTCAGGTGACCGGCCAATCCAAAATAGGCGAGAACGGAAAAAATCAGCGCCATTGCGGCCATGTACGCCGCCCTCACACGAGCGGAGGTCGGGCGGCCATCTTCTGCTTGCAAACTGTCCCAAGCATGCCGGAAACGGCTTTGGGCATCGCCGGCAGGGAGTGAAACCAAGGCTTCCAGGGCGGCGGTGGCCGCTCCGCCCTGACTGATGCGGGAATTTCGGCGCCATGGCGCATCTTCGCTCGTTGACAGCAGATAGGATATGCCTGCCAGGAAGCCGGCAACTGGCACCAAAACCCACCCGATTGGACCTGCAACCACGACGACAGTGGCCAGGGCAATGACAGCGACTGGCAAATCAGCCACGAGTCCGAGCGTGTCTGCTTCGCTCAAACGGCGCCAAACGGACGCGCGCCGAGCCTGTACCAAGACATCTTCCGTGGAATTTGGCCTGTCCGAATGACGGGCCCGCAACAGGCGTTCGACCTGCAATCGCCCCATGAGCCGAGGCATCGCCCGCCTTGACCGATGGGCCAATTGCGCGCGGTATAGGTGTAAGAAGATGTCCGCCAAGGCGACAAGCCCACCGGCCAAAGCCAGCATGAGGCCAGCCCAGCCCGCCGGTTGCGGCACACCACCCTGATACAGAGCGATCAGAAGGCCGGCCAAAAGGAAGGCCAGCGAATGGACCGCCAAGTTTCCGAAAAGAACGCTCCGCACGGGCGCGACAAGGAGTGCAGGAAAGTTTCTGAACGGCCACCGGGATGGAACCGCCTGCTCCCGCGGCGAAATCTGCAAAACTGTGCCAGTGAAAAGATGGGTCAGGTCGTCCTGCCGCAACCGCCCTACGCGGTTCGGCTGGGTCGGATCGTGGATCAACAGGTCGGGCCCGTCTTCGCCCATCACGAGCACAAGCTGGCCATCAGAAACTTCGACCAGTGCGGGCCAGGCGACATCCTGCAGGGTAGCGGCGGAGGTTACAGTCGCGGGCAGCCCAAGTTCGGACAAAACGCGGCCCAGAAGCATCGGCGCAGGCTGGCTCCGGGTCGCACCGTGGCTGGCCAACTGGTTGGAAATCCGATGGGGCAGTGCCGCGTGGCCTTGCACTCTGGCATAGAACGCAGCGAGCCGCACGCGGGCCTTTAAGCTTGCCAAAGCATTGACCGATGCCTGTTCAGCCGCTTTTCGGGCTTTCGGCGGGACAGGTGTTGACGGAATTTTGGGGCCATTCGGGGTTTGCGTCACCAACCCCATGACACCGGCGGTGCGCTTATCCTGCGTTGGCGACATTTCCCCAGACATCAGTGGTGCCCCCATAGAATGCACCTGCGAACCTGCTTGACCGCCATCATCATGGCCCACCTCACTGCTTCAACCCGACCGAATTGTTTTTGTTGCGCCAGACTCACTGGCGATTTTTGGGTTGGAGCGTACGATGCAGCGTGCGTTTTGTCGCGCTATCGTCAACATTTGGTGGGCCAGTGTGGCCAGGAAGCCCATTTATGCCGCAACTGTCGAAATGGGCTAGACAACCTTCCAGACCGGCCCATGTCTGCCTCACTGTGCTCAACCGGCGGTTAGGTGCGAAATGTCTGTAAACACACTGCGAATCCCTGCAGGCGAGGCTTTGCGGGTGCTTGAGGCCGGTTGGCATGCCCAAACAAGTGGAAGCTTGCGGGTGGCCTACATGCTCCACGGCAAGCCCGGTGTCGGCAAAACTCAAGTCGTTGAAACATTGGCTCGGCGAAAAAACGCTCGTTTGTTTGATCTGAGGCTGACAACAATCGAGCCGCAGGACCTGCGCGGCCTGCCCTACTATGACCATGACAGCAAAACCACCGAATGGTACCGCCCGGAAGACCTGCCGAAACAGGATGACGGTCCGGCCATCCTGTTTCTGGATGAACTGACCTCCGCCTCACCTCAAATCCAGCCGACAGTTTACGGACTGCTGCAGGAACGACGTGTGGGCACCCACACTTTGCCCGACAACGTGTTTCTGGTGGGTGCTGGCAATCAGGTCGAGGATGGTGCTGTGGCTTATGAAATGGGCTCGGGCCTGGCCGACCGTTTGGTGCATCTATCCGTCACCTCGCAGGCGGATGACTGGCTGCACAATTTCGCTGTGCCCAACGGTCTGCATCCTGCCGTGCAAAGCTTCATAAGAACCCGTCCCGATCTGCTCGAGACGTCAGAGCTTTGCTTGGCACAGGGCCAAATGATCGCCTGCACGCCGCGATCTTGGGAGCGGGTGAGCAACATCCTGACCAGCGTCGAGGATCGCCGACTGCGCAACATTATGGTGGCCGGCACAATCGGTGAGGCCGCGGCGGCAGAATTCGCGTTGGTGGCGGATGACATCGCAGCCACGGTGAGAGTTGACGAGATGTTGGACGCACCGGCTGCCGCGCGTCTGGAAATGTATCCGGACACCCTGCATGGGCTAACGGCTTTGGTTTACGGGTTGGTCGGTGCCCTAACGCCCCAAACCGTTGGCGCTGTGATTCAGGTCATGTCCACCATCCGAACCTTGGCAGATCACCGCCCCGAACTGTCTCGCTTGCCATTGGCCGAACTTTGCACCTACGGGTTCGAGACGTTGATCCGCAAAGGTTTGGATGATGGCTTGGGGGAGGCAATGGTCGCGTCGCCCGACTATCAGGACTATCAGCGCGAACGTGACGCGATGGGGCTGGGCTAATGCAGCCCGGCAAACGGGCGCGCCGAGCGCTTCTGAAGCTGGCCGAAGACGATCCGGCCTTTGCCGCGCTGTCGCTTTGGATCAACCATCGCGATGATGACGAAACGGACCTTTGGGCCTGGAGCAACAGCGGGTCCATCCACTATGGTGCCGCCTTTGAACAGCTCGATCTGCACGAGCAGATTTCAGTGGCCGGGCACCATATGCTGCACATTGCCTTCCGGCATGGGGCGCGGGCACGCGGGTTGCATGACCGTTTTGGGCCGAGCTTTGCGGAAGATCTCTTCAATATCGGCGCGGACGCCTTGATCAACAGCACGCTCGCCCGGGCGGGTTATGCCCTCCCCCGCCCTTCCGTTGAACTGGAAGATCTACTCCTCCGATCGGGTCTACCCGTCCCTTCTGAACCGCTGAGTCGCTACGATGTAGAGGCTTTGTATCTTGCGCTTCTGGGTCGACGGGGCGGCGCGGATGCAGAGGCATTTGGTGGCACGGCCTATGCCGAGGAAATGCAATTTCGTCAGGATGTTAGATTTGGATCTGACGACGCAAATGAAGGCAGCAGAGCCGACGAATGGCAACAGCATTTGGCCCGCGCCATGGAGGCAGGAAAGACCGCGGGACGGGGAATCGGTTTGCTCGCCGGGATCTTGGCGGACTTGCCCAATGTCCGCACACCTTGGGAACATTTGTTGCGGCGCGCCGTTGGTAAAGCGTTGTTCCAGGAATCTTCGCCGAACTACAACCGTCCTTCCCGAAGGTGGTTGGCGCAAGAGGCGTTCTCGCGTCTTCGCGGCGCGCATCAACCCATCTTTGAACCTGCCTTGCGGCGCGCTTTGGCGCGCCCAAGGTTGGCTATCGGGCTGGATACTTCAAGTTCAATCGATGAGCCGGTCCTAACGAGGTTCATAGGAGAACTGAGCCAGATCAGCGTCCGCTGCCGAGCCGAAATCCATCTGATGGTCTTCGATGAAGCGGTGCAAAGCCACAGAATTTTGCTCCCGGGCGAAATTTTCGATGAGACGGCGCAGCCCAAGGTTCAGCGCGGTGGTGGCACGTCCTTTATCGATGTGCTGCGCTTGGCTGCAGAAATTGACGCGTCGTTGGCTGTCATCCTGACAGATCTGGAGGGTCCCGCCGGAACCGCGCCAAAATACGTGCCCGTCTTGTGGGCTACGCCGCAGGACCCCGCGCCGCCCGCCCCGTTTGGACAGGTGATTTCCTTGGCACGATGAGCCAAGATTTGGTGGCGGGGACCGTACGCAACCGTAAGGGACATTCATTCCCGAGGACCTGTATATACAGGTGGGCGCCAGGTAACCGGACCACGATCCGATCAGAGCCAGCTCCCTCGGAATTGCTTAAGGCCACCGGAATTTGACCCGAGACACGAGAAGGACAGAGCCGCCAGAGGCCAAGGTAAGGGCCCTTCCCGTGGCGGACAAGGGCACGCAGCGCGGAAACTACGAACAGCGTCTTCTAAAGCGTAAACCTTTGGCGCATCATCACTGAATCTCTCTAGGAATAGTTAAACTATTGACCAACGCGACTCAGTCGTTCACCCTATGTTCGCCCCATCCCTCTGTTCGGCGAGCCTCTTCTTGTCACCGCCCCTGAAACCCGGCCAACTGATCGCGCGTGGTGTATGCCGCCACTTGCTGCAGCTTGGGTTTGCCACCGTGGAGGAGTTGGTGCCCCACCGCGGCTTGCGTGTCGATGTTATGGCGCTGAACGAAAAGGGCGAAATCTGGATCGTGGAATGCAAGTCGTCGCGCGCCGATTTTGTCAACGACCGAAAATGGTCAGGGTACCTTGATTGGTGTGATCGGTTCTTTTGGGCAGTGGATGCGGACTTCCCAACTGATCTGCTACCGGACGAGACAGGCATAATCCTAGCGGATGCCTATGATGGCGAAATCGTTCGAATGGCCCCTGCGATTGATCTGACCAGTGGGCGGCGGCGCAACCTTATGAAGCGGTTTGCCCGTCACTCCGCGCTGCGGCTGCAAGCTCTGCGGGACCCAGACTGCATGCTCGTCTGACAATCGGCCACTGCCGACCGAAGAAAAAATAGAACAAATTTTATCATTTTTCGTATCAACGATAGCTAATCAAGTTAGCTGGGCCGCAATAGGTCGATTTTTTGGTCGTCGATCTACTTACCGGTCTCGTGATTTATCTGAAGACCAATCCGGTGAATTGGCTGCTATTCTGATCGGCCTTTGTCCGGGAACCCAAAATCCATCATTTGGACTGGGCTCCCAGATCTGATTTGTTATGACTTGATCAACAAATCTTCAAGCGAGTGCCCGTCACTCAGAGCCTCTTTCAACCAAGCTGGTTGACGCCCCCGACCACTCCAGGTGAGGGTATCATCTTCGGGGTGCCGAAACTTTGGTACGCTGATCTGTTTACCCCCGGCGGCTTCTCCCAATAGCTGGGTTATCGAATAGCCCATGGACCTGGCCGTAGCCTCAACCGCTGCAAGAGCTTCATTTCGTTTACGAAGTTCATAGCTGTCGATGGCCGAGGTTACTTCTTTCCGAAGTTCCTTGAGCTCGTCCAATGACATGTCGTCTAGTTTTAGTTCAGCCACTTTTCGTCTTTCCCTTCCCAAAAGCATTCCAACTCATTAACCATTTGTTAACCTTTTTGTGTAGCGCCTACAAGACCAACTCTTAGATCGGCCCTTATGTGGGCCGTCAAGGAGACAATCATGTGATTTAACTCATACGGCGATCCACAATACACACTGGAAACTCGCCTCAGTTGATTACTCTACTCGTTATTAGCTACAATTTCCGAACAAGCATTAAACAAATACCGCGCACGGTATCTTCGGCAACCGTGTCGAATTCAGCACACTCGCGCAAGGTTAAAACGTTTGGGTTTATTGAAGGTCAAATTCGATCTCTCAAAGCCGCCATGCCCTGGGACCGAGAAAGCGCATTGAACCTCAGCCGCTCATTGCCTCGGCTCCGGGACTTCGCTATCTGACCGGCTGGTGGCTGGAGCGAGGCAGATGGCACAAACTGTGATCCAAGACGAAAAAGACCGCGAAGGTTCGAAGAAAATTGGCTCACTGGCAGCCCTTACACCATTCTTCATACCGTACCGAGGCTTGCTCGGGCTTGCCGCACTGGCGCTCATCATCACGGCAACCGTGTCGCTTGTTCTGCCCGTTGCAGTGCGCCGGGTGGTGGACGGGTTCGGGCTGGGCGATTTGCAGCTTCTCAATCGCTACTTCATCGCAGCTATAGGGATCGCAGCCATTTTCGCCGCTGGCACGGCGTTGCGATATTATCTCGTCACGCGATTGGGCGAACGGGTCGTGGCCGACATTCGCAAAGCTGTATTCGACCGAATGATTGGCATGAGCCCCGCTTACTATGAAAAACTCATGACTGGCGAAGTCCTCAGCCGGATCACCACAGACACTACACTCATTCTATCAGTTGTCGGTTCTTCAATCTCCTGGTTCCTGCGGAATATCCTTTTGTTCCTCGGCGGGCTTGCGATGATGCTGGTCACATCTTTTAAGTTAACCCTGATGGTTCTTGCTATCGTTCCGGTGGTAATTGTACCGATAGTCTCACTCGGCCGTCGGGTAAGGAAACTCAGTCGAGAGAACCAGGATTGGATAGCGGCCTCGAGCGGGAACGCTTCCGAAGCCTTGCTGGCAGTCCAAACCGTGCAAGCTTTCACTCATGAAGGGGCGAGCCGAAGAAAGTTCGGCGATGTCACAGAACGATCCTATGAGTCGGCTCAAGGCAGGATAAAGGTTCGTGCCGTTCTTACGGCGATTATCATCTTTGTCGTATTCACGGGAATTTTAGGCGTATTGTGGATCGGAGCGCGGGACGTCCAGTCTGGATTAACGACACCGGGCGAACTCGTTCAGTTCGTCATTTACGCCGCGATCGTCGCCGGATCCGTCGCGGCCTTGTCGGAGATCTGGGGAGAATTGCAGCGGGCCGCCGGCGCGACGGAACGATTGGTCGAACTGCTAAACGCAACCGACAGCGTGGAAGACCCATCGGATCCATTGGCGCTGGAGCGGCCCGCCAAGGGAGCAGTCGCCTTTGAGAACGTCAGTTTCCACTACCCGACCCGACCAAATGACAGAGCGCTCGATGCCGTTGATCTCGCCATCAAGCCCGGCGAAACCGTCGCTTTGGTCGGGCCATCAGGTGCAGGGAAGTCAACGATCCTGCAACTGCTGCTGCGCTTTTACGATCCTCTGGAGGGGCGGATTTCTATCGATGGGAGCCCACTCACCTCGATGGCCAGATCGGACTTCCGGCAATCCATTGCGTTGGTGCCGCAAGATCCTGTAATCTTTGCGGAAACGGCTCGCGAAAACATCCGGTTCGGCCGCCCCGGCGCCACCGACGCAGAAGTAGAAAACGCCGCGTTGGCTGCCGCTGCCCACGATTTCATAACGGCCCTGCCCGACGGCTATGACAGCTATGTCGGCGAACGTGGTGTGATGCTTTCAGGCGGGCAAAAGCAACGTATCGCCATCGCGCGGGCGATCCTGAGAGACGCGCCCATTCTGCTTTTGGACGAAGCCACCTCTGCACTGGATGCCGAAAGCGAACGGGCCGTGCAGGAAGCCGTTGCAAATCTTAGTGCGAACCGCACAACGTTGATCGTCGCCCACCGCCTGGCCACCGTGAAGCAAGCCGACAAAATCATCGTGATGGACCAAGGCCGAATTGTCGCCACCGGCAGCCATGATGCATTGGTTGCTCAAGGGGGGCTATATGCCCGACTCGCACGCTTGCAATTCACGGATGGCGCGTCCGCCGCTTAACTTCGACGCAGGGTTTCATTTTCCGAGGCTTTCCTTGCGCTTACCAACAGCGATAAGCTGGCGGAAAAGTAAAATAAGGGAGGACACCTTGGTATTCGCGAACTTTGCCGATCGCACGGCGGTCGAAAACGAAATGCCATGGGAGGACAGACCCGTCCCCACAACGCTCTATGAGCTTCTGAGCCAAACAAAAGAGAAGCACGGCTCACGGAATGCAGTGACCTTCCAACTGCAGTCCGGTCCAAAGGATCCAGCCGAAACCCTGACCTGGGCCGAGATCCACACCCAGTCCACCAAGGCGGCAAACCTGTTTCGCAGCCTCGGAGTTGGTGAGAGCGACGTTGTCGCCTACATGCTGCCGAACTGCAACGAGACCGTTCTCACACTGCTTGGGGGTGCCGTCGCGGGCATCGTCAACCCGATCAATCCGCTTTTGGAAGCCGAGCAAATAGGCTCCATCCTGCGAGAGACCAACGCCAAGGTGCTGGTCACACTCAAGGCCTTTCCGAAAACGGATGTGGCAGAGAAAGCAGCCGCCGCCGTTGCCTTGGCTCCTAACGTCACCCATGTGCTTGAAGTCGATCTGTTGCGATACCTCACAGGCATCAAAAAGCTGATCGTTCCATTTCTGCGCCCGAAGGGCACGACCGAACATCAGGCCGCGGTTCTGGATTTCCACAAGGAACTCAAGCGGCAAAAGGCAACGTTAGATTTTGCCGACAGCACAGCGGACCGGGTCGCCGCCTACTTTCATACCGGCGGAACGACCGGCATGCCGAAGGTCGCCCGCCACAAATATTCCGGGATGATCTATAATGGATGGTGCGGTGCCACGTTGCTGTTCAATTCGGACGATGTGATGATATGTCCGCTGCCCCTCTTCCATGTTTTTGCCTGCCACCCTGTCTTGATGTCGATGATTTCGTCAGGAGCCCATGTGGTCTTTCCGACACCTGCGGGCTATCGGGGTGAAGGCGTATTCGACAATTTCTGGAAGCTCATCGAGCGCTGGAATGTAACATTTATGGCCACCGTACCGACGGCGCTTTCAGCATTGATGCAGCGCCCGGTGAACGCCGACATCTCATCGCTGAAGCAAGCCTTTTCCGGGTCGGCCCCTCTGCCCATTGAGCTCTTCAAACGGTTTGAAAAACTGACAGGCATTGAGGTGATTGAAGGCTACGGCCTGACGGAAGCCACCTGTCTGGTTTCGGTCAATCCGATCGACGGCGAGAAAAAGGTGGGCTCCATTGGCGTTCCGATGCCCTACACCGATGTAAAAATCCTAATGCACGGGGCCGAGGGCGTTGCAGAATGCGAAACCGGCACGGTTGGCGAAATTTGCATCGACAGTCCCGGCGTTTTTGCCGGATCGACCTATACCGAACAGGACAAAAACCATGATCTGTTCCACCATGACGTGTATCTGCGGACAGGTGACTTAGGCCGGATCGATGAAGATGGTTATGTCTGGATCACCGGACGTGCCAAAGACCTGATCATCCGCAGCGGCCACAATATCGATCCCGCTCATATTGAAGAGGCCTTGGCGGGCCATCCGCACGTCGCGTTTGCCGGCGCGATCGGACAACCCGATGCCCATGCCGGGGAATTGCCCTGTGCCTATGTCGAGCTTGTGGCCGATGCCAAAGTGTCCAGCGATGAACTGCTGAGCCACGCCAAAGAGCATATCCATGAACGCGCAGCGATCCCCAAGCACATAGAGATCGTCGATGAACTGCCGAAAACCGCAGTTGGCAAAGTCTTCAAACCCGACCTACGCAAGAAGGCAATTTCGCGAGTGCTGAACGAGACGCTCACCAGTGCTGGCATTGAGGCCCATGTGTTAGAAGTGGTCGACGAAAAGAAACGCGGCCTCGTGGCACGGGTGAAAAAGACCGGCACCATCGACTGCGAGTCGGTCAACCATGTGCTCGGCAACTTCACGACAGCCTGGGAATGGGCCGACTGAGGTTTAAGCCCTCTCGTGGGGTTGAGTTAGGCCCTTTGTGCGCGTAGCACGGGACCATTGCGGGCGTGATGGAATGGTAGACATATCGGACTTAAAATCCGAAGGGCTTAGTCCCGTGTGGGTTCGAGTCCCACCGCCCGCACCATCGTCAAGCAGGCCTAGGACGTCAGTGCGGTCGTCTGTGCCGCTGCTAGAAAAAACCGAATGACATTTTCATCAGAGACCTGCTCTTCAACCTTGTTGCAGATCTGCTGTTTGGTCATTTCGTCCGCACGGACAGCCATGATTTCCGCCAGCTTTTCAGGGGTACGGGAATATGTCCATTCCTGCGGCACATAAACCTTGGCACCAACATAGTCAGAGGCTGGAATAAGCACCTGAGCGCCGGCGAGTATCGCTTCCAACATAGTGTAGGGCACCAAATCATAGCGCGACGAACATACAACAACGCCGTGTTGCGCAATCCACGGGAAGATGCCGCGTGTTAGAACATCGTGAGGTTGCCTGGGAAAATGAATTAGATTGTCCCGATGGGGCGCTTTGAGTTTTTCTCTCAACTCGGCCACTTTCGGATCGTCTGGCTCTGATCCTACCAGGATCGTCGTCGCGATGGTGCCATTTTCCATTGCGATGGCAGCGGCATCCATAAAGAAGTCGACATCCTTAAAATAATCAAACCTCGAAACCGGAAATAGCGCACACTTGCCGTGTACGTCGTTGGTCAATTTCTTGATCTGGTCAGGCAGAAGCTCATCGTTCGGAACGGGTCTGCGGCCAACACCGGGCGGCAAGGCGATAAGCCTTGCTTCGTCAAAGCCCAGCCCGCGCAGATATCGCAACTGGATGTGGCTGATCTCGGCGAATGACACGTTCGGCCTTTTCGCCAGGGCAGACAAGGCTTCCCCTTGTCTTACAAGCAAAAAATCGGCCTTGGGGTGATCCCAATCAAACGCGCGACGTCCCATCTCCGGACCAAGCGCCTGAAAGACGGATTCAACAAAGGGAGAATGGTTCGTCACAACCATCGGCGCATAATCAGGGAAGAAATCGGCCACCGCTATGCTTTGGCTGTAAATGATCGATTCATCCCAATTCAGGTTCAATGCGTCCAACCCTTGCGCGAAGGCACGTTCTTTATCCTGCTGCGCCATGCCAAAGTCGAAACGGACCGTGACCGACTCGTAGCCAAGCAAGGTTTCTTTTTCGACGACGGGTGTTTCGCGTGACTGTTCTCGCCCATAGTAAAGGAACAGGGGCCGTATTCCGCAGCTTTCGAAGAGAGACGCCATATACATCACATGTTGAACGACGCCGTAGATATATTGACCATTCTTCGATTTCGGCACGAAGCGGCGGTTCATGACAATGACGATATTCTTGAGGCTGGTATGAGGTTTACCTTCGACTTTCTCAATCGTACTCATACAGACTTCCTTTCAAGACGGCCCACATTTACGAATAGATCGGACCAAATGTGCGGATTGATCTTGCCAAAGTCCATCATCAAGTCAGGCCGGTCACAGGAGAACATCGCGTCAACTTATATACCGCGGGCCAGCGAGATCACTGGCGACGGGAACACGGATTGGAGGACCCTGTTCCAGGTTGCGATGGGTCGCTCGGCGACGAATATCATGTCGTTGGGGCGCAGTTCGGTGAGCGTGGCCAAGGTCAGGTTCACCGCATTGTTTGCAGACAGATGATAGGCCACGATCCGGTCTGGCCCTAAGGATCGAATGACATAAATCTCGCCCGGATTTCCTACGCCGCTCGACACGCCATTGCTGCCGTCAAACAGAGCATCGGCAAGCGTCGCACGGGTTTCAAACGGCAATGGGAAGCGGCGCTGCTGTTCGACTTCACCGGCGATATAGACATAGTCCTGATCAACTGCCCCGAATTCCTGGCTCTGTTCGAACCTCGACCGGACATCGGAGTCTCTGCGGCGATCTTCCTCTGAAACCAGCTGCGTCGCATCCCTACTGTCGTCGGCGCGAACAACGATCTGATCACCGTCGCGCACCAAACCACGCCTCAATCGTGACGAGCTTCGGAAGGTTTCGAGGTCAACGGCGAATTCCTGGTCACCGCGGGTCAGGGCGAGCTGAACGCCAGATCCGTCACGAACATTGATATCCCCCGCAAGCGCCAGGGCCTCGGCGAAGGTCAGCGGTGCAATTTGCAACGGTATAACGATCGGCTGGGTAACGGCGCCCGACACAGAGGCTCTTCGCGCGTTGAATTCGCGAACAGAAAGTTCGAACCGTGGGTCAATCTGGGCCTCTACGAATCGCAAGCGCAGTACGTCGCGGGCTTCTGACAGCGTAAGGTCTTCTACGCGAACGGGGCCCAGCTCCGTTACATCGATCTGGCCGGACGCTTCGACTTGCAGCAGCGTTTCCTGACTGGTCGTCGCCCGTTCCGCCCCGACGCTAGGAAGTTGAACATCCGGGGCGCGAACCAAGCCCAAAACATCCCCTACCCCGATCTTGTAAGGCGCGACTTGCCGATCCGTCGGCCAGTCTCCCGGAGCGCGCGTCAAAGCCCGTTGGGTCTGAATGCCCTGGGGTGAAAAGGCGGCTGGCAAACGACGCGGCTGGTACGGGGCAGCGTTGGCACGTTGAACTGTCGCCGGTGTTAACTCGACCACCAGCACCTCATCGAACACGCTATTGTTCGCGGACACGCGCTGAGCGAGGGAATCCCGACCGCAACCCGACAAGACCAACAGCAAAAGCAGCCCCATCAAGGAGCTCAACGCGGGAGGAAATGATCGAACCCTAGCTTCCATCTTTCATCTTTCCCAGGTCAGCCGCCAAACACCTCTACCCGACCTCTTCGCATACCTGATTGTTGGACGCCACCAGGGGCGGCGCCTTAAAACATCCCTCATCGGAAGCAAAATCGCATGTTCAAGCTCACTGGGACGATTGGCTGTAGGCCGATTCCTCGATATCGTTGTAAAGCTGCATCAATTCCGCTGACGCTTTTTCCAAGCCGAACCGGCTATGAACGGAGCTTTTGGCTCTTTGACCTGCAGTCCGCAAATGCTCTGGGTCCGACATCACGTCCAACAGTTTCTCGGCCCAGATGTCTGACGAAGCCTCCGGTAGCAACCAACCGGTATCATCCGGAGGCAAGGTTTCGGATGATCCGCCGGCATTTGTCGTCAGCACGGGCACACCCAGTGACTGCGCCTCAATGAGTACGTTCGGCAACCCTTCGCGCGCGGACGACAAAAAGAACAGATCCATCGCAGAAATCCACGGCTCAATCGGGCTTTTTCGTCCGACCAACTTGAGACGGTCTTGCAAACCACGATCTCGCACAGTTTCAAACAGGCGTTGCCATCTTGGACCATCACCAACCATTAGTCCGTAGATCCGGTCATTGCGCTCCATTGCCTTGGCCACGGTTTCGATCCAAAGATCTGGGCGCTTCTCCCGCGCGAACCGCATGGCGGACCCGATGACCAGGGCATCTTCCGGCACGCCAAGCTCTGCCCTTACCGCCTCACGCGACAAAGTTGTGGCCCTTCGGGAGATCCGGTCGAAGTCATATCCGTTGTAAATGACGCGGACTGCTCCGGGTGTCAGGCCAAGCCAATCTTCATAGTCGCGCGCACCGGCAGCAGAGTTATTGATCAGCGTCACGCTGCCCGAATAGGCGGCGCTGGCCAAGTAGCCTTCCCGTAGAAACCGTCGGCTCCGGTGCACTTCAACAGGCGTCGTCGAGCGCAGCGATTGGATGATCGCAGGCACACCGGCGGCCATCGCCGCCATTCCGCCTGAAATGCAGATGGAATCTTGCCAAAGATGCACGATCTTCGGTTTGGTCACCGTGAAATAGGCCAGCAAAGGTATAGCTACCTCGCCCAGTTCCATCGGCATCGCCGCGAAACTGCGAACGGTTGGCGCCAAATCCGGCCTGCTATCAAGAATGCGTCGCAATTCGCCGCTGGAAACCAGGTCTTGGATAACCGTCAGATCAGCTCCGTTCGCTTTAACATCGTCGAGATAAAAATCGTTGCCCTTGTTTGGGTCCAGGTTCCGCATGACCACCCAAGGCTGACGATCCGGGTTGCCGGTACGCTTTAGGGCGTCCAGCGCATAGGAAAGTTGCCGTTCCGCTCCACCGGCGGCAAGGCTGGAGCCGACATGCAGGATCCCCGCCCTCGGCGTTTCTGTATCCGGGCGCTTTGACGCGGCCAGGTTATGGAACAAGCGCTCCGGAAAGAGGTTGTGCGGAGCCTCCTTTGGGCCAGGCCGCAAAGGCGTGTTCTGCGCCGACATGATCCGGGCCATCGCGTTGGCCGAAACCGAACGACGCTTCGCTGGTTCCTGCTGATCCAACTTCTTGATATGCCGGGCCGCGTTCCAATCCCGCCCTTGACTCATTTCCAGATCAACGGCCAGGCGCAGGGCTGGCCCAAAATCAGGTTCGATCCGAAAAGCCGCCTCAACAAGGGCGCTGGCCTCATCCACCCGGCGGGCTGCAAAGTAGACAGCGGCCGTGTCTGCCAGTGCCTCGGCAGATGCCGTTCCCAGATGCGCCTTCGCGTCCGCCGCCAAGGCAGCGGCTTCCTCGAAACGGCTTTCCTCCACCAGCAGTTCAGCAGCTTTACGCCAAAGATCGCCCGGGGCGGACGTTATCTTCACCGCATCCAGGTAATGCCGCACCGCATCGGCATGTCGCCCCATCCTCGTCAGCAGCCGTCCCACCGTTCGCAGCAGATCAAGATCGCCGGGAATCAGTTTCAGGGCGACTTCGGCTTCCGCCAACTGGGTCTCCAGCGGTGCGCCCGCAAGCTCCAGCAACTGCAGCTGCAGCTTGTGGACCTCCACGGCGTCGGGTGCCTGATCTCTGCATTGCCGGATCGTGTCCTCGGCACCGTCCAAATCGCGTTGCCTGAGTTGGGTGCTGGCCAGCGCCAACCATTGGTCGAAATCAGCCGGGTCTCGTGCGACAGCCTCCTTTAGGAACGCGATTGCACTCGGAACGTCTCCCATGATCTTTGCTTCAAGCAGGTTCGCTTGGGACTTGGAAAGTTTGTGTCGTATTCCTGCCAGCAGTTCTCGGGCACGGGCTGTTTCGCCTTGTCGAACCGCCTCATCCAGAAAAAAGCGCAGCGCCTCCTGATTGTCCGGATCATTCTGACGAACCCGTGCCCACGCCTTTTCAGTGGCGGATCGGTCCCCTAGCCTTCCGTGAAGCCTGGCGATCTGAACTCTGGCTCTGCTTTCGAATTCGCTGGATCCGCAAGACAGAAGCTTGGAAAATTCGGCCACAGCGGAAATGGTCCGTCCCTGCCCAACCTCAATCTCTGCATTCAGCCACAAGGCCGGTGGAAAGCCGGGGTGAAACGCCAGAGCCCGCTCAATGAAGGGGCGGGCCTCAGGTATTTTGCGGGCAGATAAGAAAATCTCTGCAATCTCCACCTGATCGTCCGGGGTGCCAGCGGGAAAATGCTCTTTGGCCCGGGACGCCAAAGCCGCAGCATCTTCCGGGCGCCCGACCTCAACCAAAAGGGTTGCAGTTTTGCTCCAAAGCTCGGCGGGCCCACCAACCGCTCTAATGGTTTCAAGGTAATGGCTCGCGGCCTCATCGTACCGCCCCATCTTTTCCAGCAAGGTCCCTTTGGTACGTAGTAATCCCAAATCTTTCGATACCGCCCGAATGGCAGCATCTGCGTGCTCCAGTTGGTCCTCGATTGACGTTCCATCATCCTTGATTGAAAGCAGGTAGGATTTTTGCGCCTCAGCATTGTTTGGATTGGCATCTAGCACTTTGCGCCAAGCCGCTTTGGCGGCTTCGTGTGCTCTCACCGCTGTTAGGAGGCGGGCCACCTGCACGCGGGACGAACCCGCCTTGGGCCCCGATTCAGCGTCGATCTCTTCAAAAAGATCCAATGCCTCTGATCGAAGCTTATCTTCCTCCGCCGCATCCGGAAGCGTTCCATCTTCAGCCAAAAACTGCAAATAGGATATGCGCACGGGAATGTTCTTCGGATCCGCGTCCAAAATCTGTCGCCAAACCGCCAGTGCTCCGGCAGCATCGCCGAGGGCAGCAAGGATGTGCGCTGACTGGATCCGGGCATTCGCCGTTCTCTGCCCGGATCCCGACGATGCTACACGTTGATACAATTCCAATGCTTCGGAAAGACGATCTTCTTTTTCAGCAATTTGCGCATCGAAGTAGAAGGCTGAAAGCGGGTCGTTCGACGCGTCCAAATGACGACGTATCGTGGCAACCTCGAAGTCCAAGTTGCCCCGAAGGAGTTGCGTGACAAACCGCTCCAGAAGCGGAACGGGCAACGCGCCCGGAGAACAGAGATTCAACAGGTCCAGTGCTTTTTTGAGCTGTCGGGCCGAGACCAATGCGGAAAATTCAAGCACAGCCTTCAGACCTGCCGCGCCGGGCGTTTGCAAACCAGGCGCAGAGCGACAGAAGCTCAGAGCCGCCTCCACATCTCCGATCCGAAGCAAGGCCCGGACATAAAGCGCGGCATGACCCTTGTCATTGGTCTGCTGGCTGGCACGCAGGTAGAAATCGGCAGCGAGCTTCCAGTCGCCACTTTCGCCAGCCTTGCGGCCGGCGGCGATCAAAAGTTGTGGATCCGTAATCTCGGCGTCAGACACCGACGCACTGTTCTGTGTCATTAGTGATAGACAACCTCATCAACAACTCCGGTTGAGCCAGAAAATTCAAGTTCAATTGGCCCAGTTGGGACAGTGTCAATGAAGGTTCTGTACCAAATTTCAAGGCAAAGCAGGCTCCAGATACGCGTATTGTGGTCTTCCTGCCCTGAGGCATGACTGTCCAACAACCAATCCACGAACTGCGGCCGAAACAACCCGCGCTCCCGGAAGGTACCGCTTGTCAGCAGATCGAACGTCATTTCCTTCAAAGGCCCTCTAAGCCATCGGGCGACGGGCACCCGAAAGCCCATTTTTTGGCGATACAGGATGTCTTCGTCGATCCTGGGCTCTAGCGCTCTCTTCAGCAGCGCCTTCATCTCCAGTCGACCGTTCCGTTCAAAAACCCTGGTTTGCTGCGGAAGCTTCGCCGCCCACTCGGCCAAATTGTGATCCAGGAAGGGGCAACGCGCTTCCAGGCTCCAGGCCATTGAGGCAATGTCCGTCTTAACCATCAGGTCGTCTGGCAGATACATATCCACGTCCGCATGACCCGCACAGACGATCGCGTTGCCATTCTCTGCCTCATCCAGAACACTCGGCAGCCGATCCGCCGATGGCGAGAACAGATACTCCGCCAGCGCGGGTCCGTAGCCCCATTCCTTGTGGACGTCTCGAAAGGCGACGAGCGACCGCGCATAGACGTCTTTAGCTCGAACTGGTCCGAACAGGCGTTCAAGATGACCGCCATGTGGTGTCCCACGCGGGCCACGCCCCGGATGACCAAAAGTATTCGCAAAGGCGGCATAGCGCTGGTAGCCCAGAAAAATCTCGTCACCGCCATCGCCAGACAAGGCTACAGTGACATGTTTTCGAACTTCGCGGGCCAAGGCCGTCGTCACAATCGCCGATGGATCGGAAAACGGCTCGGAATAATCCCAGACGAGCCTTGGAAGCTGCTCGGCCAGGCTTTCATCCATTATGAATGCGTGATGTTCGGTACCGAATTGCGTCGCGATTCTCTGAGCATATCCGGTTTCGTCAAAGCCATCGTCAGCAAACCCTGCCGAAAATGTCTTCAAGGTGCCTGAGGCAAACTCAGCAGCCCGATTGACAACCGCGGTGCTATCGACGCCACCCGACAGGAAGGCACCAACCGGGACGTCAGCGATAAGCCGCATGGCGATTGAAGCATCGAAAAGCTCGAAGAACTCCTCTTCCAATGCCTCTTGCGATGCTGATACCGGCTGCACCTCTCGGTGAGACGGCAAAGCCCAAAACCGGCGCGGCCTTGGCGGGTTGGCGGGGTTGTGTTCACGGGTGAGAAGCAAGGTCGATGCCGGTGGCAGCTTGTGAATCCCGCAAAACGCCGTTGCCTCGCCAATCGAGAACTTGAAGGACAGATAGTCATGTATGGCCGCTAGATTGGCCTTTCGTTCGATACCGGGCCAAGTGAGCAACGCCTTGTGCTCGGACGCAAAAACAAAGTCATCGCCGCACCACCCAAAACAGAGCGGCTTCTTCCCGAAACGATCTCTGGCCAGAAAAAGCGACTTGGTCCTGCGATCGAAAATAGCAAAGGCAAACATGCCATAAAGCCGCTCTGGCAAGCGATCTCCCCATTCCCGATAACCGTGCAGCAGAACCTCGGTGTCTGAGTCAGAATGGAAAACATGCCCGGCCGCGCGAAGTTCGTCACGCAAGGCTCTGAAGTTATAGATTTCCCCATTGAATGTGCAAACAAGGTTGGCGTCGTCTGTCACCATGGGCTGAGCGCCCCGCTCGCTCAGATCAATAACAGCAAGACGTCGATGGGCCAGACCAACGCAATCCACCAAATATGTGCCTTCACCATCAGGCCCGCGATGGGCAAGGCGGTCCGCCATGCTTTGCAGCCTGACACCCCCATCCGCAGGCACCCTGCCCGCCGAGTAAAAACCCGCGATTCCGCACATAATTTCGGCTCCCTCGTAGGTTGTATAAGCAACAACCCGGCCCAAGCCCTCCTATACGCCGATGTTTCGACAAAAAAATCAATAGCCGTAGGGGAAGCCTGCTCAGCCGATTATCACCTATTGTACCAAATAGTTAGAGATGCTAACCCCCATTCGGTGGCCAGTGGTAATTGCCCGAGCAGACGACAGTCCTTACGGAATTGCGCAGCTCGCCCGGGCTTCGTTTAGATATCTATGTCGACTTCCAGTGGAAGCGCGGCAATCCGGTTGACGGGGTGACTTACGGTGCAGCAGCCGAAGATAGCGATGTGTTACGATGTGCCCGATTGGGCGTTTCACAACATATGTCGAAATATTTCGGTCGTGACAGATGGCTTTGAGTTCGACCTGTACAGCAAAAAGGACTGGTTCAAAACACCTGTCGCTGATGAAATTGCGCAAAAAGCGGACGTGATCGTCTTTTTGTGGCGTTTCGATGCTTTGGCGTTTTTGGACAGTCTGAGCGAAGCCAGTTGGGACAAAATGTGCGGGCCGGACCGTCCTTCACTGATCACGATGATTTACGATCATCTCTACCAGGATGAAGCCTCGCTGGAAAAAATCGGCAATCCCTTCCATGTCAGTGACGTGATTTGCGCCTCATCAGAGCGTTTACAGCGGATCTACGAGGAAGAACCGCACTTGCCTTCCGTGCATTATACCCTGGCCGACGGTGTCAACCTTGATCGGTTTCCGACGAAACAGAAAAGCTCGGTCGACGAGCCTCTCCGGATCGGTTGGGTCGGCAACAGTGAATGGGGCCAGAAGTACGGCACAGACCTGAAAGGGCGCCGCACCATCTTTGACCCGGCCATTGCGACCTTGAAAGCACAAGCGCTGAATTTTGAAACGCGTATCGCCGACCGCGCGGAAAAGCGGGTGGCCTACGAAGACATGCCTGATTTCTACGGAAATCTGGATATCTTGGTTTGCACCTCGGCCATTGAGGGCACACCAAACCCGGTTTTGGAAGCCATGGCCAGTGGTGCAGCCATCGTTTCAACGGATGTGGGCATCGTGCCAGAAGTTCTTGGGCCGCGCCAATCCGAATTTATCCTGGACCGAGAGCCCGACGTATTTTCGACAGCTTTGGGTCGTATCATCGAAGACAGGGGGCTTTTTGCCGAACTGTGCTCTGAAAACATCGCGCGGAGAGAATTCATCACCTGGGAGTCGCGCGGACCACTCTGGAAAGCTAGTTTTGAGGCGGCGCTCAATAGGCCGGATAAAGGCAATGGACCACAGACAGCGGCGCTTAAACGATACAGGATTGCTCCTTGGAGAAACGTCTCCCATAAAATGCCAGCATAGTCACAAAGCAATTTTAGCCCATCTGAAGCCTCGTTTTGTCTCCGCCTGTCCACGGCGCACATAAGGGATGACTTACATGAAAACTAAGACCTCAAATAGGTGGCTCGTCACCGGAGGCGCTGGCTTCATCGGAAGCCATCTTGTCGACCTTCTTATCGAACGCAATGATCAAGTCGTCGTCCTGGATGACTTGTCGGGTGGCTCACTCTCCAACCTGCCGGACAGCGCTCTGCTGACGGTCCATACCGGCGATGTCGGCTGCCCCAATCGTTTGGCGCAGGCTATGGCGGGGGTCACGGGGATCTTCCACTGCGCGGCGCTGGTTGGCGTGCAGGACTGCATCAGGGACTGGACCGGCGGCCATGCACGCAACCTGACCGCCACGATCCGTTTGTTTGAAACAGCACGCAAAGCGGGCAATGTTCCTGTGGTCTACGCCTCCTCGGCGGCGGTCTATGGTGATCGCAGCGATGACGTCTGCCATGAAGAACTCCAGGAACGGCCCCTGTCACCCTACGGGGCTGATAAACTTGCGTGCGAACATCAGGCCAGCGCCTTTTGGCAAATCCATCAACTGCCCACGGCCGGGCTTCGCTTCTTCAATGTCTACGGGCCCCGCCAATCGGCAACCTCGGCCTATTCCGGTGTAACAGCCCTTTTCAGTGCCAATGAATGGGCCGGACGCAAGAGCGTGATCATTGGAGATGGCCGTCAGTCACGCGACTTTATCTTCGTCAGCGATGTGGTTCGGGGCATGGCCGCCGCTATGGATCGGCTCCACTCGGATCCGGCTTGTCTGGTTTCAAACCTTTGCACCGGCCGGTCGATTACCGTTTTGGAATTGCTGGGCATCATTCAGTCCGAGACGGACGGCAAGTCATTGCCACCGGAATTCAAGCCCGGTCGCGCTGGGGAAATTCGGCATTCGCGTGGTTCCACCAAACGCATGCGGGAGAATTTGGGCATAACAGACCTCGTACCTATCGAAAAAGGGATCGCGGAATATCTTCGGTGGGAACTCAGCGAACAGAAGACCGTCGAGCGTCTGTCTGCTCTGGGCTAACCGAGTTTTTGTGAGGACTGGACGTGCAACCAGGTGAAACAGCCGAAATGGTGAGCGACGAATTGGACACCGCCCCGTCGAAATTTGCGCTCATGATGCCATGGGGACGGGTCGGCAGCAATTTGGTTGTGTCGGCTTTGAACGCCGCTCCTGGCATTCGCGTTCTAAACGAACCAACCACCGTTATTCGCAGCAAAGGTCAGTCGGCTGGACTAACGTTGAACGACATTGCCGACCAGCAGAACGAGCATCTGGAAGAGTTCATTCAGAACCCTCCAGATCACACTGCGGGTCTGAAACTGGCCTATCAGTCGATTGTCCAGAAGACGGCCTATCTGGAGAAAATGGCAAAGGCCGATTTCAAGCTGGTGCTCATGGTGCGGAAGAATTTCCTGAAATGCGCCATATCGCAGGTTCGGGCTTTGGACCGTGCACAGAACAAGGCGAAGTCGGACCAATGGGCCAGCCCTTGGGCCGTGAAGATGAATGAGCCCAAACCGGAAGCGACTGAAATTGACATAGAGAAGGCGATCAAGCTTTCGGACCGTTTCGAAGCGCTGCACTATGAAATGCTGGGTCGGGTCAATGCGGTCTTTGGAAAGAACTATCTCCACGTCGAATACGGTGAGCTGGTAGAAGACCCGGAAAAAGGAATCCGGGGTGTGTTCAGTTTCTTGTCCCGTGAAGAGCCTGAGAGCATCAAGATTTCGCATCGCAAGGCGACATCTGACAGGTTGCAAGACGATATCCTGAACTATGACGCATTTGCCGCTGCTATTCGCGATGCGGGAAAAGCTGCCTACCTTTGACATAAGGACCCACCGCAGGACGCGCGCGAAGTTGGATCGACGCCCATGCGAATGCTGGATAAATCCCGAGACGTGATTGATGCGAGCCTGGTGGCACGTATTTCGGCTCTGGTGGACCGCGAAAAAAAGACCAGATATGCGGGTGGGCCTTTCGGCTATCTTTGGGCATTTGCAGGCCCGATTGCATGGATCGCGTTCGTTGTTCTGTTTTTCAGAATCATCGGACGCAATCCCCCCTTGCCGGTCGGGGTCGAGGTCTTCGTTGCCACGGGTATCCTGCCATTCGCATTGTTCCGGCAAAACATTGCGTCACTCATGCGGACCGTCATCGCAAATCGTCAAATGACTGTCTTCAAACCCATCACGAACCGCGAGATTGTGGTTGCGACCAGCCTACTTGAGCTCAGCACCAATCTTCTGACTGCAGCTGTGCTCTTTGGTGCATTCGCCGTCCTGTTTCCGGTCCCGATCCCCAATAGCCTCGCTGGTATCTTTTACGCCTTTCTCGCAACTTGGATCCTAGGCGTGGGGGTTGGAAGCCTGTTTGCCAGCCTTGGACAGGCCTCCGACAGCTTTCAGCGTGGCGTGCAAATCATACTCCGACCGATGTTTTGGATTTCCGGCCTGTTTTACACGGCCACGGAATTGCCAGCCTCCGCCGTGGCTCTCCTTTGGTGGAACCCCCTGTTCCACTGTATCGAAGCCTTGAGGGAAGCGTTTTTCTTAGGCTTCGCCTCACCGATCTCAACGCTTTGGTATCCGATGATCTTTGGGATCAGCTGTTTCGTGATCTCGCTGCCGATCCTTGAACATGTCGAGACGCGGCGTCTGGCGCGGCATCAGGTATGATCACGCTGCTCGACGTTTCCTTTGCTTTGCCCGAACGGGATCCGCCGGAAATCCTGTTCGACTCCGTGAGCGCACATTTTGGCCCATTCGAACGGGTCGGTATCTTGGCCTTGCCTGGGTCGGGCAAGACGGTGTTGGCCCGTTTGTTAACGGGCATCCTTCCTCCGGATAGCGGCCAGGTGCTGCATGAAGGCAAAGTTTCGTGGCCCATGGGGTTTGCCGGCGCCATGCATACGGAACTCACCGTCCGCGAGAACCTGAGCATCCTGTGCCGCGCAACTGGCCAGGACGTGTTGGAAACCACGCTGATTTGCGCAACGTTGGGTGGTCTGGAACGGCAGCTTGACCACCAACTGAAAGCGCTGCGCCCGAAAGATCGACGGGCCCTGGCCTTTTGTCTGTCGCTGGCATCCATAAACGACATGTATATCGCCGATGAGGCGCTGATTTTTGGAGAAGGCGCCCAGAAAAGTGCAGCAGAGCAACTGCTCGAAGAGCGGCTCGAAGTGGCCGGTTTGATTTTGATTTCACAGAACGTAAAGCTGTTAAAGAAACACTGCGACAGATTTCTGGTCTTGCGCGAACGTCGGCTGAGAGCCTGCTATGACCTAGACGATGCAGCGAACGATCTGCTACGACGCCGCAATTAGGAGGTGTGGCAGCAACCCAACGGCCGTTGCCAAAGGCGAGCTGCAACATGGTGCACATGACGTCAAACACGGAGACGGAGCCCGATACCGAGGCGGCTGATCGCGTACGAAAATGGCGCAGCCAGCGCAGAGCGTCGGCCTCAAAGCTAAGATCTGTCTCCACCGAGACGACAGAAGCCCCGGAAAAACAGCCCGCCGAACC
>JBCBGY010000030.1:0-12454 GCA_038526275.1 Pseudomonadota bacterium
CCCGACAGCGCAGGCGATCATCGTGCCAATCAGCGCCATGAAGATGGTTTCCAGCATCGCATAAAGCACCGGACCATGGCCCCAGATGGAATTGTCGCGGAACTCTGTCCAGACCAGTTTGAGGTTGGACATCTCGGGGTCAACTCGTTCGCCGGCCAGAATCAGCCCGAGTGCGCCGCCAAGGCCAGTGCCAACAAGCGGGCTGTCGAAGTCGAATAGGAAGTATTTCCAGCCGATCTCATAGCGGTGCACTTCGACCTTTGAGGTGCCGACCTGCAGACGTTCATAAAGCGTCGGTCGGATCTCGATCTTGTTGGCGGTCTGGCGCATCCACGGGGGCAGCTCTTCCAGACGGTTCTCATAACCCACAACATAGGGCTTGCCGTCTGCGTTCAGGCGAAACTCGAACGTTTCGTCCTGATCTGGCCAATCCATCGTGACATAGTCGGTGAAGTAGGTGATCGTGCCGCCATTGGCAAAGCTGATCGTCCGGGCCTCACCCTCGACCTGAAACCAGTCCGGTGCGGGGTCGTAGACATGGCGGTGTCCGCCTTCAAACCGGATATCGACCTCGTCGGACGTCTTCCAGCGCATGACCACGTGATCTTTGTGCGCATAGGTGTCGAGCACGAACAGAGCCGCCCGTTCCGGCTTCCAGTTTTTGCGCAGCGATCCAATGTCGAACTGCACCCAGGAAAAGGCCAGGTAGGTCAGGATCACCGCAAGCCCGGCGAAGAACCACAGCCGGTGGCGTTTGGCCGCCTGGTCGACATCGTTGCGCACCTCGTCCAATGCGCTTGGATCCAGCGTCATACTCATTGGCGATGTCCAATCATGCGGGAACGGATCCAATCCGACAGATAGTCCAAGGCGATGATCGTGACGACGAGCAGCACGAAGATGGCTGTCACGCGCCCCCCATCGCGCCATTGGATCACATTGCTTAGCGCCTGACCGATACCCCCGGCCCCGAAGAAGCCCAGGATCGTTGAGGCCCGCACGTTAATTTCGAGCCGCAGGATCGCGTAGGAGAAAAAGATCGGCATGACCTGCGGGAAGACACCAAACCGGATGCGGCTGATCCAGCTTCCGCCAACCGATTGCAGGCCCTCCAGCGGTTTGGCATCGATGTTTTCGATGGCTTCGGAGAAGAGCTTACCCAGCGCCCCTGCCGTATGAATCGTAATGGCGATCACGGCGGGCAACAGGCTCTTGCCCATCAGGTACAGGAAGATCAGCGCGATTACGATTTCCGGGAAGGATCGGAACAGATCCAGCATCCGGCGGGTAAAGCCCACCACCAGGCTGCTGCGCACGATGTTCTTCGACGCAAAACACGCCAAGACAATGGCCAGAACGAAGCCCAGGAACGTGGACAAAAGCGCCATGTTCAGGGTCAGCAACAGGTCGGGCACAAACTCAACAATCCGGCTGAGCCATTTGGACAGGCCCAACTCCCACGACAGTTTGAACATGTCGATGGGGAAGTCGAAAATCTTCTGGAAGCCCTGGCTAAAGGGCGTGGCATTGGCCGAATTGGCCATATCGATGCCAATGGTGAAAATCGCTACAACCACCACGATGCCGATCACCGTATAGGTCGATTTCTGGCGCTGAAGGCGCTTTAGCTCGACCTCAAGTTGGGTCAGATGCTCGGGCAGGATCGCGGTCATGGGCGGCGCTCACAAAAAAGCCGGCGGAGCAAAAGCCCCGCCGGGTGGTCCAACGAACTTAGTTGGTCTTTTCGGCTTCGATCTTGGCTTTGCGAGCCTTAACGATCACTTCGTAGAAAGAATGGTCCACGGGAACCCATGCCTTGACGATACCGGCGGCAATGTTCTCGTTGCACTCAGGATCGTTTTCCAGGATCCACTGCTTCATGCCCAGCATGGTGTCCTTGGCTTCCTGAGGCAGAGCCTTACGCAGTACGATGGGACCGTTCGGGATCAGGTTCGACGACCAGATCTGCTTGAGGTCATCCATGTTCAGAATGCCCTTGTCGACCATCTTGCGAAGGTTACCGGAGGTGTAGCCCTCTTCCCATGCGCCAACGCCGGAGACCCAGGTCACAGCGGCGTCAACGTCGCCGTTCAGAACAGCAAGAACGCCGTTTTCGTGGCCGCCCTGGAAACCGGTTTCCGAAAAGTAGCCGTCCAAATCGCCCAGTTGGTCAGCCAATTCGATGGACGGGATCAGGAAGCCGGAAGTGGAGTTCGGGTCAGCAAAGCCCAGGCTCTTGCCCTTCATGGCTTCCAGATCCTCGATGCCGCTGTCAGCGCGGGTCACCATGACGGAATAGTAGCCGGTGTCGCCAGTTGGCTGCATCCGGGTCATGATTGGCTCACCAGCTTCCGGATCCTGCAGGTACAAGCCAGCATAGCCCGACGCGCCGAACCAGGTGTAGTCCAGGTTGCCGCCCACAAAGCTTTCCATGGTGCCAGCATAGTCTTTGAATGTGAACATCTTGGCCGGAACGCCGAAAGCGGCTTCGATATACTCACCCAGGCATTCATTGCGGGTCAGGATGTCCTGGGAGGCTTCGTCACCCAAGAAACCAACGCGGAATTCAGGCTGGACGCTGGATAGGTCCATGCTTGGGCCGGTGTAATCGGCAGCAATGGCAACGCCGGCCATGGAAACTGCGGCAAACGTGGCCGCAACGCGAGCAGTAAAGGTCGTCATTCTTTTGTTCTCCCTGAGAAAGACTTGCGCGAGCCATCCGCGCGTTCAGTGTGCGCTGGCGAGCGCGGCACTTTGCTGGTGTTGGGCTGCGCCCAACGATGTGGAGGTGATAGAGCCCTCAAAGGCTTCGTCGGCTTCGGCCCCGTAGATTTCGCGGGCGGCCTGATCCGTCAGCAGTTCCGGCAGCCCGTCGAACACCACCCGACCCGCGCGCATGCCGATGATGCGGTCGCAATAGGTGCGCGCCGTGTCGAGCGTATGGAGGTTGCAGACGATTGTGATCTGTTCTTCGCGGTTGATCCGGTGCAGAGCCTCCATCACCAGCCGCGCATTCAGCGGATCAAGCGATGCGATTGGTTCGTCCGCCAAAATGAAGCTCGGCTGCTGCATCATAGCCCGGCAGATCGCGACCCGCTGCTGCTGACCACCAGAAAGCGTTTCGGCCCGCTGCAGCGCGGTGGCTGCCACACCGAACCTGTCGAGCAATGTCAGCGCTTCGTGCCGTTCCTCTTGGGAAAAGAACCGCAGGGACGACCGCAAGACAGACTGTTGGTTCAACCGGCCCAAGATCACATTCGTCAGAACATCCAAACGCGGCACTAGGTTGAACTGTTGAAAGATCATCGCGCAATTGCGCTGCCAAGCCATTTTGGAGCGCCCCCGCAGGCCCAATACGTCTTCGCCATCCACCATGATCTGACCTTCGGTGGCGTCGGTCATGCGATTCATGATCCGCAACAGGGTGGATTTTCCGGCCCCGGATCGACCAATAACGCCCACAACCTGGGGTTTATCAACTTCAAAATCGACAGCGTCGACAGCGGTGACCGTTCCAAACGTCTTGGTCACGTTGCGCAGTTGCAGCATGCTTTCCCCCAACAGGTCTTTGCGCCTCTTAGGTTCGGCGAATGACGCAAATGTTTCAATTTCGTAACAGTTTTATGAACTTGCGGCTGGGGCGGGAGTGACGCAGCAAACGTTACCTTTTTCATCCCATGACCTTAGGTCGCTTGACTTGTGCTTGAGCCTGATCACGCGCAAGCCAACGGAAGTTATCCCTAGTCTGGTTTTCAAACCCAGCGGTTGTGCTACCTAAGACATGCCGCAATGCGGCAGAAGCAACGAAAAATCGTAGTGAGGCAGAGTAAGAGTTCATGACACGCGCGGCAGATATTTTGGCCGCCAGGCTGTATCGGGCGGGATGCCGCTATGCCTTTGGCATGGCAGGCGGCGAGGTGTTGACGCTGATCGATGCGATGGAAAAAGCTGGCATCCAAGTTGTTACGGTGAAGCATGAAAATGCAGGTGGCTTCATAGCGGAAGGCGTCTGGCATCAGACCGGTGCACCCGCAATCCTGCTGGCCACAATCGGCCCTGGTGCCATGAATGGCGTGAATGTGGTGGTCAACGCCTTGCAGGACCGTGTGCCCATGGTGGTTGTGACCGGCGCGATCGATCCACATGAAGGGCAGACCTACACCCACCAGATCCTGGATCAGACCCAGGTCTTCCGTCCCATCACGAAAGCCAGCTTTGTGCTGGATGCGCAGGCGGCCCACGTGATCGCCGACAAGGCCGTGTCGATTGCTTTGGAAAAACGCCAGGGCCCGGTGCATGTTGACGTTCCGATTTCCGTTGCGGATGCACCCGTTTCCGGAACCGGTTTGCCGGACCGGCCTGCTGCCGCGCCGGTTGTTCCTGCGCCAGGGCCCGATCTGGATGCCGCAAAAAGCAAGATCGCCACAGCGCAGCGCCCCATCATCGTGGCCGGACTGGACATTCTTGCCGACGATGCAGCGGGCGCGTTGCAAGCCCTGGCTGAACGGATCGGTGCACCGGTGGTCACCAGCTACAAGGCCAAAGGCGTTTTGCCAGAGGGCCATGACCTCGCGCTTGGCGGAGCTGGCCTGTCTCCGTTGGCAGATAAACATCTGCTGCCGCTCCTGCACACCGCGGACCTGATCATTTGCGCCGGCTATGACCCAATTGAGATGCGCCCCGGCTGGCGCAACATCTGGGATACGGCGAAAGTGGATGTCATCGACATCGCTGCCGAGCCCAACCATCACTACATGCACCAAGCCAGCATTAACATCGTGGCTGACACAAAGGCCACTTTGGCCCTGTTGGCCGATGGTGTTGCACCTCGGCCCAGTTGGGCAAACGGCGAAGTCCAAAAGGCAAAGACTGGCTTGGCGGAAGCCTTCCCCACCGACGAGGTCTGGGGACCGGCTGCCGCAATGGACGAATGCCGGAAAATACTGCCCGAGGGAACATTGGCCACGGCAGATAGTGGCGCCCACCGGATATTGCTGTCCCAGATGTGGCGCTGCGATGCGCCCCGCGAATTGGTGCAGTCTTCCGCATTTTGCACAATGGGCTGCGCGGTGCCTCTGGCAATCGGCCTCGCCTTGGCCAAACCGGAACGGACCGTGGTTTCATTTTCCGGCGATGGCGGTTTTCTCATGGTGGCCGGTGAACTGGCCACGGCCTTAGAGTTGGGCGTGCGTCCGATCTTGATTGTTTTTGTCGATGCCAGCCTGGCCCTGATCGAGTTGAAACAGCGGCAAAGGCAGTTGGCAAACAAGGCTGTGGACCTCGCCCGCCATGACGTAGCGGCAATCGGACAAGCTTTTGGCGGTCTGGGCCGGACAGTCAGGTCACGGGCCGAATTGAAGGCCGCGTTGACCGAAGCACAGTCCGCTGAAACGTTCAGCGTAATTGCCGTTGAAATCGACAGACAGGCTTATGATGGCCGAATTTAACCCTCCTTTAAGCAACTTACGGCTCACTCAAGATCACGTGTTCGTTTCTTCGTGCAACAGGCGGTTATCGTTAGGGCTGCGCTACGTTACGACCCCAATACTTGGGTACTTGCGAGGACCACGATGAATTATGACGTCTGTAATGCTCCTGTCGCGCTTCGCGATGCGGACGCCTTGGATGCTTGGAATCAGATGATCCGAGCCTTTCTGGCCCACGGAACCCAAACTCCGGTGCATTTGGGCACAGTGATGGAACGGGCGCCCGACTTTGCGTTGGGCCATGCGGCGCGCGGCATTTTCTCGATGCTCATGGGGCGCCGGGAACTGGTTCAAACGGCCGTGGAGGCGAGTGAAACCGCGCGAAAGAACATCGATGCCTCGTCGGACTTGCGAACCCTTCAATGGTGCGCCGCGCTGGACATCTGGCTGAAGGGTTATCCGTCCCAATCGGTGGCGATGCTAGAGACAATCATCGACAGCAATCCCAGCGACACGCTCACCGCAAAAGTGATCCATGCGATCCGCTTTGTTCTGGGCGATGCAATGGGCATGCGCCAGTCCATCGAACGAGTGCTACCCAGCCACAAGTCGGACCATCCGCTCGCAGGCTTCATCCTGGGTTGCCATGCCTTCGCCCTAGAAGAAACCGGAGACTACGAGGCCGCCGAACAAGCTGGCCTACGCGGTCTGCAGCTTGCGGGAGACGATGCATGGGGGCTCCATGCTGTCGCCCACGTCCATGATATGACTGCCCGTTCAGAGGACGGGATTGCCTTGATCGAAGGGAATGCATCGGCTTGGGATCACTGCAACAACTTCCGCTACCATGTCTGGTGGCATAAGGCGTTGTTGCATTTGGATCTGGGACAAACAGCCGTGGCCCTTGACCTCTACGACCAGAAAATCCGGCAGGACAAGACGGACGACTTCCGGGATATCTCCAATGCCACATCGCTGCTTGTGCGGCTGGAACTTGAAGGTCTGGATGTCGGGGATCGTTGGACCGAACTGGCGGATCTGTCGGAAACCCGGACAGATGATGGCTGCCTCGCCTTCGCGGATCTGCACTACATGCTGGCCCTTGCCGGGGATCATCGGGCCGATGCGGCCACCCATCTGATCGCCCGTCTTTACCGCGACGGCGCTGGCAAAAGCGATACGGCCAATGTTGCCCGCCATCCGGGCGTTGCAGCGGCCACGGGACTGTCGGAATTTGCCGAAGGACGCTACGATTCCGCTTTCAAGAACCTTTCCGCTGCCTACCCGGAATTGCCAACCATCGGCGGAAGCCATGCCCAGCGGGATGTGTTCGAGCGCATGACGATTGATGCCGGCATTCGCGCAGGCAATCTGGATGGCGCCGAAGACTTCTTGAACCGCCGGAAAGCACGCCGCGCCGGTATTGATGATCGGTTCGCAGCAACCCGTTTCGCCAGCATCGAGGCCGCGCGTCGCTATGCAGAGCGCATACCGGCCCAGTGAGATGGCCCAACCTGTAACCATCAATGACTGTTAGTTCGGATCCAACTTTGACAGGCGTTGCCGCCCCGAAAGCGGTATCGGTTCAACCTGCGGTGCTCGGTCGCGACCCGCGGTTGGACTTCTTCCGTGGGATCGCGATGTTTATCATTCTGATCGCACACACGCCGGGAAATTGGGTGACCCTATGGATCCCGGCGCGGTTCGGTTTCTCGGATGCCACCGAAATTTTCGTCTTCTGCTCTGGCATGGCTTCGGCCATTGCGTTCGGTAAAGTCTTTCGCACCAAAGGCTTTGCAATGGGGACGGCCCGGGTCGCCTTCCGGGTCTGGCAGGTCTACTGGGCCCATATCGGGCTCTTCTTGGCCGTGGCCTGCACCATGCTTGTGCTCAACGCCTACGGGCTTGGGACGCGCGATTATGTGGGCCAACTCAACCTGTGGCTCTTCTTTGCACATGTGGAAACACAGCTTATCGGCCTGCTGACGCTGACCTACGTTCCCAACTACTTTGACATCCTGCCCATGTATCTGGTGGTCTTGGCCATGATGCCGCTTGTCATCGTGCTGGGCGATTTTAACCGCTGGGCGGCCTTTGCCTTTGTCATCGCGGTCTGGATTCTGGCGCAATTGGACATGGCGCAATTACCCGCCGAGCTTTGGCATGTTCGCGGCAATTCGGGTGAAGTTCCAGAATGGAGCACCCGCGAATGGTTCTTCAACCCCTTCGGCTGGCAACTGGTCTTCTTCACCGGTTTTGCCTTCATGTCCGGCTGGTTGCCGAAGCCTCCCGTCACATGGTGGCTGATCGCCATAGCCGTTGTGATCGTGCTGACGACCGTGCCCTTTGCCTATTTCCGGATCTGGCGCGAAGTCCCCGAATTGTCAGAAGCCCGCACGTTCCTCCGCAATGTGCCTTTCTTCGCCGGAATGGAGATCAGTTTGACAGGCAAGACGGATTTCGGCCTGTTCCGCTATCTGCATTTCCTCGCCCTGGCCTACATTGCCTGGTGCGCCGTGGGCCCCCGGGGGGAACGTGTGTTGCCGCCCACCTCCGGGATCGTCGCCAGCCTATGGGGGCCTGTTCTGGCGGCGATCATGAAGGTCGGCCAACAGTCGCTCGCCGTCTTCATCGCATCGATGTACATGGCGCGGATCATGGGGGTGATCCTGGACAATTCGGGCCGCACCCACATGACGATGACTTTGGTCAATGTTGGCGGGATCCTCTTCCTGATCGCGCTGGCCTACAGCGTGGGATGGTTCAAGTCGCAACCTTGGCGCAGTAAAAAGGCCTGAGCCCATGTTTCGCCGAGATGTCTTGAAATGGCTTTCCGCTCTGGCCGCGGCTCCTTCGATGCTTGGGGCCAAGGAAAGCGTCGAGCCAGGCTTGCAGGTGGGGTCTGCCCAACCCTTTGATCCGTTGCAGATCGCCACGCGGGCCCGCGAAATGGCGGCCAAGCCCTATCAGGCTCGCAAGACTGTCCCACAGCCCTGGATCGATCTCAGCTACGACCAGTATCGCAAAATGTGGTTCGACACCCGGAACGCCCTTTGGGAGGGAACGGACACCCCGCTGCGGATGGATGTGTTTGCGCCGGGTTTGTACTTCCCACGGCCAGTCGCTCTTTGGGAGGTGCAAGACGGCCAGGCGAGCCCGGTGCTGTTCGACTTCGATGTCTTCGACACAACCGACAAGCTGCCAGATCTGCCGAAAACCGGCACGCTCGGCTATTCCGGTCTGCGCCTTCGATCAGAACTGGAAAAGCCCGGCATCTTCCAGGAATTCGCCGTTTTCCAAGGGGCCAGTTATTTCCGGGCGATTAACACAGGCGGGATTTACGGACTGTCCGCCCGGGGCCTTGCGATCGATACGGCAGAGCCGTGGGGCGAGGAATTCCCCGACTTCGAAAGCTTCTGGATCGAACGTCCGGCGCCGGGGGCGCAGACCTTCATTGTCCATGCCCTGCTGAACAGCCCCAGTTGCGCAGGGGCCTACCGGTTTGAAATCCAACCGGGAACGCCCCTGACGATGGATGTTTCCGCCCAACTTTTCGCCCGCTCGACAATGGAGCATGTGGGGATCGCGCCGCTGACCTCCATGTTCCTGTTTGACGAAACGATCCGCGACCGGTTCTCCGACTTCCGCCCGGCGGTCCATGACAGTGACGGGCTGTTGATCAAGAATGGTGGCGGAGAGACGCTTTGGCGTCCCCTGGCCAATCCGCGTTCGTTGCAGATCAGCGCTTTTCTGGACAATGGTCCCAAAGGGTTTGGCCTGATGCAGCGCGAACGCGAATTCAGGGACTTCGCCGATCTGGAGGCGCTTTATCACAAGCGCCCAGGCCTTTGGATCGAACCGGGCGAACATTGGGGGCCCGGCGCGGTGACCCTGGTCGAAATCCCCACAGACCGCGAAATCTTTGACAATATCGTCGCCTATTGGCGGCCCGAAACCCCGCTGGAGCCAGGTCGCGACCATAACTTCACGTACCGCATGACCTGGGGAGCTAGCCCTGAGCCCACTCCTGCCCTTTTGACGGTCCTGAACACCCGGATGGGCGCACGGCCCGAAGGCGGGCTGATTATCGCGATAGATTTCGGACCGGGCGATGAAGTGCCGGAAGATCTTGGCTCGGTCATGAAACTGGTACGGTCCAGCGCGGGGAACGTGACCGAAGGCGTCTTGCAGCGAAACCCGGAAACCGGCGGTCCTCGGCTGGCCTTCACCTTTACCCCCGGCGATGCAACCTGGGCTGAATTCCGCGTCCAACTCCGCCAGTCCAGCGGCGCGCCTCTTTCGGAAGTGTGGCTCTACCGGTGGACTGCATGACCAAACCGCGCCAGCGCATTCCCGCAGCCTCGGCCATGCCACCCAAATCGCCGCTGCCTATGCCCCAGCAAAGCTTCTGGCAAATGCCGGAGCCCGCGTGCCCACATCGTCCGCCCGAGCCCTTGGCCTGGCGCTTTGGCGTGTTTGGCCCAACCGCTTTGGGCACACTTGCCCTGGTGATGGGTCTCGGATGGTGGTTGGCCCATGGCGGCCTGACCGGGTTGGAGAAAGTGCTGCTGGTCCTGATCGGTGCCAGTTTTGCTGCAGTTGCCATGGCTTTTGTCACCGCTCTGGCTGGGGTTCTGGCGGTCATGCGCCGGGCCACCAACGCGGCCGCCGAACCGAAAGAGGTGGCAACGCCCATGACGGTTGCATTGCTTGTGCCCATCTACAATGAAGATGTCTCGACCGTCTTTGGCAATGCCGCGGCTATGTTGCGTGATCTCGATGCACGGGGCGGGCCCCATCGCTACACCCTCTTTCTTTTGTCGGACACTCAAGACCCAGAAATTGCCTGGCGCGAATGGGTCGCGTTCCAACAGCTTCGGCGCGGTGCCCCTGATGGCATGAACGCCCATTACCGGCGCCGAGCCCAAAATACCGACCGCAAGGTCGGCAACCTGACCGAATGGATCGAACAGTGGGGCGGCAGCCATGAGGCGATGGTCGTGCTGGATGCCGATAGCCTGATGAGCGGCCAGGCCGTACGACAGTTGGCCGATGCCTTGTCCGCGGATCCACAGGCGGGCCTGATCCAGTCCTGCCCGCGTCTTGTCGGTGCGGAGAGCTTGTTTGCCCGATCCCAACAGTTCGCCAGCGCCGCTTATGGCCCGTTGCTCGCGCGCGGGCTGGCACTGTGGACCGGACGGGAAGCCAATTATTGGGGCCACAATGCCATTATCCGTACCCGCGCGTTCGCTGATTGCGCGGGCCTGCCCCAACTCCGCGGGCTGGATGGCAGCAAACGCCTGATCCTCAGCCACGACTTTGTGGAAGCCGCCCTGTTACGCCGGGCCGGTTGGGGCGTGCGCATGTTGCCAGAGATCCAAGGCAGTTACGAGGAAACCCCTGCCTCGCTGATTGACCATGCCATTCGCGACCGGCGCTGGTGCCAGGGCAACTTGCAGCATTTGCGACTGGTTCTGGCACGCGGCTTTCACCCGATCACCCGGTTCCATCTGTTCCATGGCGCCTTCGCCTACCTGATGTCTCCCGTTTGGTTTGCCCTCCTGGTGATCTGGACCCTGCTGGGCACAGGCGAGGCCACCAATGTGATCGCCTATTTCAGCGAGGCGAACCCGCTCTACCCGGATTGGCCGATCATGACGCGGATGAGCAGCGCCGTCTTTCTGGTTTTGACCTATGGGATTTTGCTTGCGCCGAAGATCATCTCGGTTGCGACGGTTCTATCGTCCAGGCGTTTGCGGCGTGCCTTTGGCGGAGGATTTACGTTTCTGGGCGCCGCCCTGACCGAATTGATCCTTTCCGTCGCTTACGCGCCCATTCTGATGGTCCAGCAAACGCTCGCGGTCTTAGGTACATTACTGGGCCACCGGGTGACCTGGAGTCCCCAACGACGCGACGGGCGCGGCTATGGTCTGATGACCCTTGCCCGCTTCCACGCACTGGAAACGGTCTCCGGCCTGACCCTGACCGCAGGCCTGATCGGTGGGCTTGTGCCGCTTTGGCTACTGCCCATTGCGATCAGCCTGGCACTGGCCATCCCGCTTTCCGCGCTCAGCGCCTGGCAGGTTAGCGCCCGGCTTCCGCGCTCGACACAATTGAGCACACCAGAAAGCCTGCGCGCCCCACAGATTGTACGGTCAGCTCAGATAGAACGGGCCAAACTACGAAGCGACATCTAAGACGAAAGTCACCATGCGGTAACCCCGCGTCGCTGACACGAGCGCGGCATATTCCTGACACGAATTTGGCATGACCTGCGGATACCCGTCGATGCCAAGGGCCGCTCGTGGCAATTTTGAAAACCCCCGAGGTGAATTTCGCAATGTTTTCCGATTCAACTCCATTGTTCCAGTTTCGCGGGCCATTCGATGTGCCAGTGCAAGTCGGCCCGAGCATTCTCCTGTTGGTTCTTCTGTTCATGGCCATCGGCGGATCACCGGAATTCATGATCTACGACCTATTGTTCGTGGCCATGTTGATCGGATCCATCTACCTCCATGAACTGGGTCACGCCTGGGGTTGCCTCATACAAGGCGTCCCGGTTCGACGGATCGTGCTCTATGGCGGCGGTGGCTTTTGTGAACACAAACATGCTCTGACCGCGGAACAGGATGAATTGATTGTAGCCATGGGGCCAATCGTGAACCTGGCGATCTGGGCCATAGCAGGATTGATGGTGCCCATGACCGGGGGCGGTATGCTGACTTGGGCCGTCGCAACACTGTCCTGGATGAACCTGTTTCTGGCGCTCTTCAACCTGATCCCGGTCCTTCCGCTCGACGGAGGTCGACTGTTCCAACTGGTTTTGATGCGCCTGATGCCCGTCGCATGGGCCACTCGTATCAGCGGAGGCGTTGGCCTCATCTTGTCCATCCTGTGGATACCGGCGATGATTTTGCTCTACTTTTCGGTCGGACTGGTCCTCTTCTTCATCCCGCCAATTGGGCTGCACTGGCAGATGCTAAGACAAGCCTCTTAGCCGACCCCCCACCAGACAGGAAAATAGATCT
>JBCBGY010000030.1:12554-29397 GCA_038526275.1 Pseudomonadota bacterium
TGGTGATAAATAACCCCGCCGGAGGCTCCTGCCCACGCAACCAACACGGCGTCAGCGCTTTACCATACCCACATCCACCAGCGCACTTTCGATGAATTCGGTGAAGGCCGCGACCTTGGCCGGCAAGCTTTCAAATGGCGGGTAGGTCACGGTCAACCAGATTGGCGGGAAAGACCAGTCGACCATGATGCGCTGCAAACGCCCGGCTTTGATTGCATCCTCGACCAAGAAGGCGGGCATGACGGCGATACCTTCGCCCAACTCCGCCAGGCGCGCGAGCGTCTCGCCATTGTTGCAGGTCAGACAAGCATTCAGCGGTATTTGCAGTTCCCGCTTTGCACTGATCAGTCTCCAGACCGCGCGCCCCGTTCTCCCTCCATAGTCCAGACAGGCATGGTCGCGCAGATCCTCAGGAACGTCCGGTGTGCCGCGTTGAGCCAGATAATCAGGCGATGCCACGATCCAACGGGGCACGGGGCAAATCTTGCGCCAGATGGTGGATTGGTCACTGGGCGGCCCAGAGATCCGCAACGCCATGTCGAAACGCTCCGCAGCCAGATCAACCATGCGGTCCGAAAGCTGCAGATTGACCTCAACCGCCGGATGCAAAAGCCGAAACTGAGCCATGATCTCGGGCAAAAAGCGAATGCCAAACGACATTGGCGCACTGATGTGAAGCTGCCCGGACAGGCCGATATGCCGTTCACGCACAATCGTATCGGCGTGGATCAGAGCGTCGAGCACGGGCCGCGTTTCGGCCAGGTACAGCCGGCCAGCATCGGTCAGTTCCACCTTTCGGGTCGTCCTGTGAAAAAGCTGGACGCCCAAGCGATTTTCCAGGTCAGACACTTGCCGCGTTACAACTGTAGGCGACACTCCCAACAGACGTGCCGCAGCAGCGAAACCACCCTCGTCCGCCACGGTCAGAAAAGTGCGAATATGTTCTATCTGGCCTGTCATCGCTACGCATTACCTCGAATCGCGCAATAATATCACGCGTTTTATGGCGGTTATCATAGGGCAATCAGACTCTATCTTCGGTTCAAACGCAGCCGAAAGGACCAATGCGATGTTGAACCAGATCAAAGGCCTGCACCATGTGACCTCCATGTCCGCCGATGCCCAGGCCAACAACGACTTCTTTACCAAGACCCTTGGCCTGCGCCGGGTCAAGAAAACCGTCAACTTCGATGCGCCAGACGTTTATCACCTCTATTACGGCGATGAGACCGGCACACCCGGTTCGGTGATGACCTACTTCCCATTCCCGAACATGCACAAAGGTCGTCCAGGGGCAGGCGAGGTTGGCACCACGGGATTTGCCGTGCCCGAAGGCGCCTTGCCCTATTGGGAAGAGCGACTGACCGCGATGGAGGCCGGGCTGGTCGCCCGCGAAACCACGTTCGGGCAGGACCGTTTGACATTCAATGGCCCGGATGGCGATGCCTTCGCCTTGATCGAAGATCCAAGCGACGCCCGGCCCGGATGGACCGGCAGCGGCATAGGTGGCGACGTGGCCATTCGCGGCTTTCATTCCGCCGCCATGCGGCTTCGCGATGACGGCGCCACATCCGAACTGCTCCGGTTTATGGGGTATGAAAAAGCTGATGCCGACAATGGCGTAACCCGTTTTCGCTTGGCAAAGGATGGCGCAGCGCAGGTCATCGATGTCGAGACTCTGCCGGGTGCCGCTCCCGCCAACTTGGGTGCCGGTTCGGTGCACCACATAGCTTTTGCCGTCGAGAACCGCGAAAAACAGCTCGAGGTGCGCAAGGCCCTGATGGATACCGGGTATCAGGTGACGCCGGTGATTGACCGGGATTACTTCTGGGCCATCTACTTCCGCACCCCAGGCGGCGTCCTGTTCGAAATCGCGACAAACGAGCCCGGGTTCGACCGGGATGAGGACACTGCTCACCTCGGTGAGGCCCTCAAGCTGCCGACCCAGCACGAGCATCTGCGCGGCCAGCTCGAAATAGCGCTGCCCGAGATCAGGGACTGAAGCGATGAGCTATCATTTTGCCAAAACAGACGGCGCGCCTGACGCGCCGACGCTCTTCACCTTCCATGGGACAGGTGGAGACGAAACACAGTTTCATCGGTTGGCCGAACAGCTTTTGCCCGGCGCCACGGTGATCTCTCCAAGGGGAGACGTGTCGGAACATGGCGCTAACCGCTTCTTTCGCCGCACTGGCGAGGGCGTCTACGACATGGAAGATCTCGCGCTGCGCACCGCCGCCATGGCGCGCTTTATTGACACGATGCGAGGAAGCGGGCCGGTCTTGGCGTTCGGCTATTCCAACGGTGCGAACATATTGGCTTCGATATTGCTGACCAGGCCAAACCTGGTTGACGGCGCGGCCTTACTGCACCCGCTGATCCCGTGGGATCCGGCGCCCGAGCCGGGGCTTTCCGGCAAACCTGTGCTCATTACCGCCGGACGGCGCGATCCGATTGGCCCGGCCCATCTGACCGAAAGGTTAGAGCGCTATTTCAATGCGCAGACTGCAGCAGCGGAAACCGTTTGGCACCCTGGCGGACACGAATTGCATCAAACCGAAATCAGCGCCCTAGGCGCGTTCTTGAAACGGGCAGCTCACACAACAGAGGAGATCGGACAATGAGTTGGAACCCCACGATTGAACCCCAATGCCCGGACGCCGGAAGCATGGACTCCATTGAAACACTGATTGTCCCCCGCAGCCGGGACCTTGGCGGGTTTGAAGTGCGACGGGCCTTGCCTGCGCCGAAGCGGCAAATGGTTGGGCCATTCATCTTTTTCGATCAGATGGGCCCTGCGGAGTTCCTGACGAACCAGGGCATCGACGTGCGCCCCCACCCCCATATCGGGCTGGCCACGGTGACCTACCTTTACAATGGCGAGTTTCAGCACCGCGACAGCCTGGGCACCAATCAGATGATCTATCCCGGCGAGGTCAACTGGATGATCGCAGGCAATGGCGTCACCCACTCCGAGCGGACCAGCGAAGAAACCCGGACAGGCCGCAGCAAGCTCTTCGGCATTCAAACCTGGGTCGCCCTGCCCGACAATGCCGAAGAAACCGATGCCGGGTTCGAACATCATGGCAAAGGTGCCCTGCCCTTCATCGAAGGCGACGGCAAAGAGGTCCGGTTGATCATAGGAAATGCCTGGGGCGAACAGGCCCCGACCAAGACCTTCACCGAGATGTTCTATGCCGATGCCGTTCTGCAGCCTGGCGCCCGGATCCCGCTGCCCGAAAACCACGAAGATCGCGGGGTTTATGTGGTTCAGGGCAGCGTGACAGTGGCGGGGGATGTGTTCGAGGCAGGTCAGATGATGGTCTTCCGGCCCGGAGACGCGATCACCCTTGCGGCGGGTGAACAGGGCGCGCGGCTGATGCTGCTGGGCGGTGAAACACTGGGCGGGCCACGCCATATCTGGTGGAACTTCGTGGCCTCCTCAAAAGAAAAGATTGAGGCTGCGAAAGAGGCGTGGCGACAAGGCGACTGGGCCCACGGACGGTTTCAACTGCCGCCCGATGACAGAGATGAGTTTATCCCGCTGCCAGACTGACGGTCTGCGCCGCCTCGCAGAAACGCCGGACCAGGTCGGGATCCTTCTGGCCTGGTGCGCTTTCGACGCCGGAAGAGACATCGACCTGCACTGCACCGGTTCGGGCGATCGCATCGGCAACGTTGTCCGGCGTCAGCCCACCGGCCAGCAACCACGGCACGGGCCAGCGGCGCCCCGCGATGAGGCGCCAATCGAAGGTAACACCATTGCCGCCTTCCAGGGTGGATCCCCGGGGCGGCTTTGCATCGACCAGCAGTTGGTCGGCCACAGCCCCGTAAGCCTCCAATGCAGGCAAATCAGTTTCGTCGCGCACGCCCACGGCCTTGATCACGGGCAGCCCGTAGCGGCGCTTCACTTCCTCGACCCGCTCCGGGCTTTCACCACCGTGAAGCTGCAATATGTCCAGCGGCACCGCCTGCGTAAGGCTGTCCAGGGTGGCATCGTCGGCATTCACCGTCAAACCAACCTTGGCCAAGCCTAAGGGAGCGGCAAGCGCCAGGGCTTGAGCCAATTCGGTGGCCAGAAAGCGCGGAGACTGCGGGACGAAATTCAAGCCTATATAGGTCGCACCGGCGCGTGCGGCAGCGTCCACCTGGGCGACCGACGTCAAACCACAGATTTTTGTGCGGATGGCGCCGGACACGGGTCTACTAGCTCGCTTTCTTGCGCTCGCTCTGGTCAAGGATGGCGATGACGTCATCTTTGCCTTCGCCAGTTGCTTCCTTCAGCTTGACCACTTCGCGCGCAAGGGTCTTTGCCTCTTTCTCGCGCTGCCGCATGGCCACACGGTGTTTGTGCTCCCGGAACCATTCGATGACGTAGCCAATCAACACGCCCACAGCGATGCCAGCAAAGATGACCATATAGAGTGGCAGCGTGATGGTCATCGTCTCGATCACCCAAGCCGACCATTCCGGCGGCAGTGGGAAGGCCAACTCATCCGGCAAAAGCTTAAGGGTCACTGGACGATTGTTTGCCAAGGCAACGGTGATCAGGCAAATCGCCAAAACAGCCAGGAACAAGATTTTCAGAAATCGCATGGAACCCTCCAGAGCGTTCAACCGCCGTTGAGCCGGTCGCGCAACAGCTTTCCTGTCTTGAAGAATGGCACGTGTTTTTCGTCAACCGCAACCGCATCTCCGGTGCGCGGATTGCGCCCCGTGCGCGCATCCCGCTGTTTGACGGAGAAAGCCCCAAAGCCCCGCAGTTCGACTCTGTCGCCGCGCGCCATGGCGTTTATTATTTCTTCAAAGATTGTATTCACTATCCGCTCAACATCACGCTGGTACAAATGCGGATTTTCTTCCGCAATCTTCTGGATCAGTTCGGAACGTATCATGTTGTCTGTGTCCCCCCGAGCCGCTGCAGAGACAGCCCCGCCCATATTTTTTGTAAAACCGACTATATGGTCAAATATCCGATGGCGGAATGAAAAAGGCACAAGGACTCACAGGAAATCCACAGCTAAACGCCTGATCCAAGACAGAAAAAGCGGCAAGTCCTGCGCAAGGCCAAACTTTACGCCTGTCAGAATTGCTACACTCGCGGTAAATTCGCCGAACGATTCGGTCTGAAACGCTCAATCATTGGTTGTCAGGGCAATCCTAAGGGGCCGCGTTCGCAACGGTTCGAATGAAATTACCGCAATTGAATTGCGGACAATCCCCATTCCAAGCCGATTGATGACGTAAGGTAATTTTCAAAGGCGCACCGACGAAAATGCAACCTATTGGAGTGGTTGCACGGTCTCCAATCCCATCGGCTGATTTTGTCAATTGCGCCGGGGTCGTATTGGCGAAGAATCGCGAACCAAAAAGCGCCCAGAAGGTGATTCTGGGCGCTTTTTTTAGAATCAGTCGTCGCCTTTGAGAGCGGCGCCCAGGATGTCGCCAAGCGACGCTCCTGAGTCGGACGAACCGTACTGTTCGACGGCCTCTTTCTCTTCGGCAATCTCGCGAGCTTTGATCGACAGTCCAAGGCGACGAGTCTTGGCGTCCATGTTGGTCACACGTACGTCCAGCTTGTCACCGACCTGGAAGCGTTCCGGCCGCTGCTCGGCCCGGTCGCGGGACAGGTCGCTGCGGCGGATGAAGGATTTCATACCTTCATACTCCACTTCGATCCCGCCATCTTCGATGGCAGTGACAGCGACGGTGATGATATCGCCACGCTTCACACTGCCGGTGGCTTCAGCGAACTTATCGCCACCCAGCGCCTTGACGCTCAGGCTGATGCGCTCTTTCTCGACATCCACCTCTGTCACAACCGCATTGACCATGTCGCCTTTGCGGTAGTTCTGGATGGCATCCTCGCCGCGTTCGTCCCAGCTGAGATCGGACAAGTGGACCATACCGTCGATATCGCCGGGCAGACCAATGAACAGACCGAATTCGGTGATGTTCTTGACCTCGCCTTCGACCGGCGTGCCCTCGGGGTGGGTCTCTTCGAACACTTCCCAAGGATTGCGCATGGTCTGCTTCAGGCCCAGGCTGACCCGGCGCTTGGCCGTGTCGATTTCCAGAACCATGACTTCGACTTCCTGAGAGGTCGAAACGATCTTGCCTGGATGCACGTTCTTCTTGGTCCAGGACATCTCGGAGACGTGGACCAGACCTTCGACACCGGCTTCCAGTTCCACAAACGCACCATAGTCGGTGATGTTCGTAACGCGGCCCTGGTGCACGGATTCCAACGGATAGTTGGTTTCGACCGTGTTCCACGGATCGTCCATCAGCTGCTTCATGCCAAGGCTGATCCGGTGGGTCTCTTTGTTGATCTTGATCACCTGCACCTTGATCGTCTCGCCGATCGTCAGGATCTCGGACGGATGGTTCACGCGGCGCCATGCCATATCGGTGACGTGCAGCAGACCATCGACACCGCCCAGATCAACGAACGCACCATATTCGGTGATGTTCTTGACCACACCATCGACGGCCTGACCTTCCATCAGGTTGCCGATGACCTCGGCGCGCTGTTCGGCGCGGCTTTCTTCCAGGATCGCGCGGCGCGAGACCACGATATTGCCCCGGCGACGGTCCATCTTCAAAATCTGGAACGGCTGCTTCAGGTGCATCAGCGGGCCGGCATCGCGCACGGGGCGCACATCGACCTGAGAGCCAGGCAAGAAGGCCACGGCCCCGCCCAGATCCACGGTAAAACCGCCCTTAACGCGGCTGAAGATGGCGCCTTCGACGCGCTCTTCGTTGGCATAGGCTTTTTCAAGCCGGTCCCAAGCTTCCTCGCGGCGGGCTTTGTCGCGGCTGATGACAGCCTCGCCCTTGGCATTCTCTACGCGGTCCAGGAAGACCTCGACTTCGTCGCCCACTTCGATCTCGGGCGCTTCGCCGGGGTTAGCGAATTCTTTCAGTTCGACCCGGCCTTCCATCTTGTAGCCGACGTCGATAATGGCCTGGCCCGCCTCAATGGCGATCACCTTGCCTTTGACAACAGTGCCCTCGTCGGGCGTGTCAATTTCGAAGCTTTCTTGCAGGAGGGCTTCGAATTCCTCCATGGTTGCCGTTGACATATGTGTTTTTCGGTCCTTCGGTTTTCGATCTTTCTGGCCGTGCGGTTGTCTCCGCCGGTCTTTGGGTTGACGTTGGTCGAGGATTATGAGGCCGGAGAACGACAAAGGGCCGGAGTAAACCGACCCTGCCCAGATACTCGCCGGTTTCTGTCCCGAAACTTCGACGCTCGGGGCTATAGGCCATGCGTCCTTACAATGCAAGGCTGCAATGAAAGCCTCGCCTCATGTGGCGAATGTAAGCCGCAGATAATCGTCCTTGGCATGGGTTATGGCCCATTGAGCCTTCCACAAACCATGTTTGTTGGCGACCTCTGCGGCCAAAGGAACTGTACCAGCGGGCACATCCAACGGCAGACTGGTGCACCAATCGATGTGGGCTTGCAAAGTGAAGGCGCCCGTCGGGACCTGCAGTTGAAGCTCTTCCTTTCGCTTGATCTGACCAACCACTTCGCCGTTGATACTCACGCGGTAGGCGCGCGCCATATCAGCAAATTGCCCGGGCCTAGTGATCGTGAGAGTCCGTACATCCATCGACCTGCACCTCCTGCACCAGTGAAATCGCTTTGGTCACCGCAGCCTCGATATCCATCTGCGACGTGTCCAACAACACAGCATCCGCGGCAGCGTGCAGAGGCGCGGTCGAACGTTCCGCATCCCGTGCATCGCGTACCCGTAAATCCTCTGCCACGCCATCAAGCGTGACAGCCTGCCCCCGTTCGACGAGTTCGGCATGTCGACGTGCCGCCCGAACGGCATCGGTCGCGGTGACGAACAGTTTGATGTTCGCGTCGGGACAAATCACCGTCCCGATGTCCCGCCCGTCCAGCACAGCACCCCCAGCCCGCCGGGCAAAGGCGCGCTGAAAATCGATGAGTGCATCGCGCACTTCTGGCACCGCAGCGACCCGAGAGGCGAATTTCGCCACCTCCGCCGTGCGCAGGGCATCCTCCGGGTGCAGATCGTCGGCCGTTAAAGCCAGCGCCGCTTGCACAGGGTCGGTGCCCGAAATCACTTGCCGCCCCACCGCCCGGTACAACAGCCCGGTATCCAAATGCCCAAGACCAAAATGGCGCGCCAAGGCCCGTGCAATCGTGCCCTTGCCCGCAGCAGCCGGGCCATCGATGGCGATCGTGAATGTCACGGTCAGGCTGGCACTTGCGTTGTCATGAGGTCATCATCACCCGGGAACTGAGGTAGTCCGTCATCCAAGCTGTAGTAATCACCCTTGTCCGCGCAAAAGATGTGGCCCGCGATTTCAAGATCTGTCGGCCCATCCAACGTTCCGGCAAAAATCGACAGGTTCACACCGGGCCCATCCCAGAACAGGTTAGAGCCGCAGGTGCCGCAGAAACCGCGCCGGGCCTCTGGCGAGGATTGAAACCAGCGCACATCGCCCACGATATGCACGTCTTCCTTCCGGGCTGAGGTCGCAGCAACATGGTGACCGCTGGTCTTGCGGCATTGCTGACAGTGACACGCCACAACCGGGCGCAATGGTCCGGTCACCCGGTATCGAATAGCCCCGCACAAACATCCACCCACAGGCTCAGCCATGATGCACACCCCCTCTCGCGTGCGCCCCTCCTATCACGGGCATACGGCGTTGCGGAAGCCGCCCTGTTAGGACTGAACGCCCCCATACCGATAGCTCGCACTATAGGCGGGTCGGCCCGTTGAGCGCACCCGTTCAACGAGCGCGGATAGAGACGGTTGAAAGGTGAAAACTGCCGGATCGAAGGACGCCACATCCTCAAAGGCCTCGACCGACTGCAACGTGACGGACCGGTTGCTCAGATCGGAAATCATGTGGTCAAGTGCTTCGGGAACCGTGCCTTGTGCCGCAACACCAGCCACATGACCCAGATAACCTTGATCGGTGATAGAGAGGTCCCGCAGGTCGACCAGACCGGCGCAGATCCCTTGCTGGGTCGTGGATGTTTCGGCACGCGGACGAAAGCTGCGGGCGTGTGAGGCGCAGATCCTATCTTGCGCCAAGGCCGCATCGGCCATCCCTTCAATATCGAGAGGGAATTCAAAATCATCAGGGCGAAATTCAGCGACCGGGGCAGATCGATTGACCCGGTCCAGCCGCAACCCTTTTTCCTCAATCGCAGCGGTCAGACGGGCCAGGGCATCTGCCAGATGGTCTGCCGCCAGAACAAACAGCCGCATGTCACCGCCATAGACCTCGTCCGCCGTTCCTTTCTCGGCCCGTTCGCGATCAAAAACCAGGACCTGTGCAAAGTAAGCGTCACGCATTGTTGCGCACAAGATGCGCTCCCAGCCTGGCCATGAGCGGTTCAAAGTCCGGGAAAGACGTGGCGATGGGCCCGGCATCATCGATGGCAATCGCCGTCTTCGCGCCCATTCCGGCCACCATGAAAGACATGGCGATGCGATGATCCAGATGGGCAGCACAGGTCGCTCCGCCTGGCAGGCCCTTAGGGCCCAAGCCATGCACGGTCAGGCTGTCTTCTGTTTCCTCGATCCGCGCCCCGCACGATTCCAACCCGCGGGCCATTGCGTCGATCCGGTCGCTTTCCTTGACCCGCAGTTCCTTGATCCCAGGCATATGCGTTGCACCTTCAGCAAAGGTCGCGACGACCGACAGGACGGGATATTCGTCAATCATCGAAGGCGCGCGGGCTGGCGGCACTTCAATGCCTTTCATATCTGGCGAAAACCGTGCGCGCAGATCAGCCACAGGTTCGCCGCCCGCTTCCCGCTCGTTCTCGTAGGTCAGGTCGGCTCCCATTTCCCGCAAAGTGGTATACAGCCCGGCCCGGGTCGGGTTCAGCCCGATGTTTGGGATCAGCACGTCTGATCCTTCGGTGATCAGCGCCGCACAAACCGGGAAGGCAGCAGAGCTTGGGTCACGCGGCACCACGATCTCTTGCGGCTGCAATTCCGGCTGGCCGGTCAGCGTGATCACCCGGCCTTCCTCGGTCTCCTCAACCGAAAGTTCAGCGCCGAAGCCCGCCAGCATACGTTCACTGTGGTCCCGCGTCGCTTCCCGTTCAATCACAACGGTTTGGCCGGGCGCATTCAGACCGGCCAGCAACACGGCGGATTTGACCTGAGCTGATGGCATGGGCGTGGTATAGCGCACGGGCACGGGCGCGTCCGCTCCGACCAATGTCAAAGGCAGCCGCCCGCCAGACCGACCCACGGTCTGCGCCCCGAACAGCGATAGTGGATCGGTGATCCGGGCCATGGGCCGTTTCCGTAGGCTCGCATCACCGGTGAACGTGGCCGTAATGGGCGAGGTCGCCATCGCACCCATGATCAGCCGAACGCCCGTGCCCGCATTGCCGCAATCGATCACCGTTTCCGGCTCCGCAAAACCGCCAACGCCCACGCCATGGACCGTCCATTCACCACCGCCCAGTTCCTGAACGTCGGCACCGAAGGCGCGCATGGCCTTGGCTGTGTCCAGCACATCTTCGCCTTCCAACAGACCCGTGATGTGGGTTTCGCCCACGGCCAAGGCTCCAAGGATCAGGGACCTGTGCGAAATCGACTTGTCACCGGGCACCACAGCCTCACCTCGCAAGGGCCCCGACGGGCGCGAGGTCATGGGAATGGGTGTGCCGTGACCGGACATGGGAGGCTCCTCCTTGCAAATCAGCGCTGGCTTAGCGGATCACGATACGGGGGTCCAGCATTCCTCCGCCGATCCGTTGCGGGAAGGATTTATCAGTCCTAGATCAAGGCAATGGGACAACACGACTTCACACGCCGCACCATTCTTGCCGGATTGGCCAGTATGCTGGCGCTGCCAACGCAGGCGGCACCAACCGACCTGCAGACCATCGCAGATGACCTGCGCAGTACGACCGGGACACCGGGACTGACAATGTGTTTTGGCGGGCCGGACGGTTCGGGATTTGTCCATTCCGGCACTCTTCGGCGTGGTGCTGACTTGCCCATTGGTCCTGCGCATCTTTGGCACCTTGGGTCCATCGCCAAGTCAATGACCGCGACCCTGATCGCGCGGCTTGTGGCAACAGGCGACCTAGCTTTCTCGGATCGAATGGTAGATCGGCTGCCAGATTTGGCTGCAATCGATCCGGGCTATGGCGAAGTGACTATTCGCGATCTGTTGGATCACCGCGGCGGCGTCCCCGCCAACGCAGATTTGGCCATTGCACGTGACTTGGTTGGAACTTTGCAAACCCGTCCGAATATTCGTGCAGACCGATTGCTCTATGCAGACAATGTGCTGTCTCAACCACCCGACCCGACCGTCACCTATTCCAATGCCGGATATGTTCTGCTGGGCATGATTTGCGAAACAGCCAGAAACGCTCCTTGGGAGAGCCTGATCCAATCCGAATTGTTTCAGCCCCTTGGCATCCAATCCGCCGGGTTCGGCTCACCGGGCCTGACTGACCCAGACAGCCAACCCTGGGGCCACAAGCCAAACTTCCTCGGCCGGCTCAAGCCGGTCCCACCTGGCCCGAAGGCCGACAATGTCCCGGCTCTTGGCCCAGCTGGGCGGGTTCACATGAACGCTGCGGATCTGATCCGGTATCTGGGCGCCCATGCCGAAAGATCCCCGGCTCTGCTCCCAACAGAACTATGGGATATGCTCCACATCCCAGTCGAAGACCGGGACTATGCGTGCGGCTGGGGCGTGTCAGGCGACATCCGGGTTCACAATGGCAGCAACACATTTTGGTACGCCGTCGCGGCCTTCGACATGTCGAGCCGCCGAACGGCGGCTATCCTGACAAACAGCGGGGCGCTCAAAAGACTGTATCAACCCAGCCAAATGGCGCTTCTGGATCTGCTTCAGTCCCGCTGAAAGGTCAGGTAATGCGGACGGCGGCCTTCGCGCAGGGCTTTTCGTTCGTAGCGGGTAGAATACCAATCGTCCCACGGTTCCCGCCAATCACTCGGTCGCTCGGCGAGCCAACGAAATCCATGGCGCGGGACCTGCTCCAGTGTCTGGCGCACATAATCCTCAATGTCGGTCGCCACCCTCAGGATGGCTCCCGTCGCCATGACCCGGGCCAACGGTTCCAAATGCTCAGGCGTCACAAACCGCCGCCGATGGTGCCGTGCCTTTGGCCACGGATCAGGATAAAGCAGAAAGGCCCGCGCGATAGATCCATCCGGCAGAACATCAAACAGATCTCTCGCATCGCCAGGATGCACCGCGACGTTATCCAGCTTGGCCTGCCGGATCTTGCCAAGCAGCATGGCCACGCCATTCACAAAGGGTTCGCAGCCGATGATCCCAACTTCGCGATGCAAGTCCGCCTGATGAACCATATGTTCACCACCGCCAAAGCCAATCTCCAACCACACCGGGCGATCACCGAACAACGCAGGCAGATCCAGCGGCGTGCGATTGGGGTTAACATCCCAATCCACCGGGCCCGGGGATAAAGCGGCCAAGTCCTCGTCCAGATATTCCCGCTGGCTGTCGCGCAAGGTCTTGCCATGGCGACGACCATAAAAATTGCGCCACGGCGCACCATTTGGAGAAACCCTATCCCTCATGGCGGCCTTCTCCCAACGGGGCCCGAAAAGATCAACCCGGGCGGTCAAAAGTTCCCGAACCCTCTTCTCACCTTCCCATTCCAGGCCTAGATGGCTGCAATGGAAGACAAAGATCCCATCGACCGATCCGGGCTACGCGACCGCTTTTGGGAGCGGGTTGCGCTCAAGAATATGAGCCCCAAAGAATGGGAAGCGCTTTGTGACGGCTGCGGGAAATGCTGCCTGAACAAGTTGGAAGACCCCGACACCGAGGAGGTTGCCTTCACTCGTGTGGCCTGCCGCCTGCTGGACGATGGCACCTGTCGGTGCGCGCAATACGAGATCCGCCATCAGTTCGTGCCGGATTGCGTCACGCTCAAGCCCAGCAACATTGACGAGATCGCCTATTGGATGCCCGCGACCTGCGCCTATCGTCTTCTTCATGAAGGCAAACCGCTCTTTCCGTGGCATCCACTCATCTCTGGCACCGCGCAAACGGTACACGACGCGGGCATGTCGGTTCAGGGCTGGACAATCCCGGAATTCGAGGTCGATGAAGAAGACTGGGAAGAGCACATCATCGAAGGGATCTTGTGACATGAACTTTGCGTCCGACAATACCGGCCCGGCCCATCCCGCCATCATGGAGGCGCTGGCCGCGGCGAATGCGGACTATGTCATGCCCTACGGCGCTGATCCCTTGATGGAAGAGGTCACGGCACGCATTCGCGATCTGTTCGAAGCCCCGCAAGCCGCTGTCTATCTGGTAACGACAGGCACGGCAGCAAATTCCATCTCGCTCGCGTCCCTCGCCCAGCCCTATCAGACCATCTTTTGCTCTGATGTCGCGCATATCCACGAAGATGAATGCGGCGCACCGGAATTTTTTACGGGCGGCTCAAAGCTTACCCTCATCGCGAATGACGATGGCAAGATCACAGCCGACGGCCTGCGCGCTGCGATCCTAGGCGAGGAAACCCGGGGCGTTCACGGCTATCAACGCGGGCCAGTTTCCATCACCCAGGCCACCGAAAAGGGCACCATCTATAATCTCGACGAAATCAATGCGCTGACCGAAATTGCCCGTGAATTTGGCCTGCCGGTCCAGATGGACGGCGCGCGCTTTGCCAACGCGCTGGTGACGTTGGGCTGCACCCCGGCTGAAATGACATGGCGTGCGGGTATTGATGCGGTCAGCTTCGGCGGCACCAAAAACGGTCTGATCGGCGCCGAGGCCGTGATTCTGTTCAACCCCGAAAAGGCCTGGGAATTTGAACTGCGTCGCAAGCGCGCCGGGCACCTGATGTCGAAGCACCGCTATCTCTCGGCCCAGATGGCCGCCTACCTGAAAGACGACCTCTGGCTGCAGATGGCCGGATCCGCCAATACGGCCTGTGCCCGGCTGACCCGTGGCCTGAAGCAACACCCCGATGTGACCCTGGCCTATGAACCCCGCGCGAACATGATCTTCGCGGCCTGGCCTCGCGCACTTCACCGCCAGATGCATGGGGCGGGAGCCTATTACTACATCTTCGAAGGCGGCGGTCTCGACGGGCCAGACGATGCCAGCCTCACCGCACGGCTCATCTGCGATTGGTCGACCTCAGAGGCCAAGGTCGACGGGTTTCTTGGGCTCATGACGGCAACAGCCGCAGAATAAGGTCAGAGCTTACCGGCGAGATGGAGATCCAGATCTTCCAACCGGTCCTGTCCCCAGAACCGCTGATCGCCGTCGGTGATGTAGAAAGGCGCCCCGAACGCGCCGCGCTCCACCGCCTCTTCCAGGTTGGATGCATAGGTTTCTGCCCCGGTTAGCAGGCCTTTATCCGCAAGGTCGGCATCATATCCCGCAGCGGTCAAGCACGCGCGGACGACAGCATCCTCTGCAATGTCCTTCTCCTCCGCCCAGCAGGCCCGGGTGAAACTGGCCACCAGGCCACCCAAATCGCCACCACCCGCCGCCTGCGCCGCGACGATCGCATAGGAAGATGGGGCCGGATTGGTCGGCCAGTGGGCGGGTTTGAGGTGCATGGGCATGCCCAACCGCTTCGCCCGACGTTCCATATCCTGCAACCGATAGGCCTGCCGGTTCGGGTGGCGGTCTTTCGGTGGCTGCCCGCCTGTCCGCCCAAACAGCGCCGCTATGTCCAAAGGTTTGTAGGTAATCGTGGCCCCATGGCGCGCTGCCACGGTCTCCAGCTCCGTCCCCGCCAAATAGGTGAAGGGTGAGATAGTTGAGAAAAAGTAGTCAATATGTGCCATGACGTTCTCCTGTTGCCTGGGATGAGCAAATGCTCCCCGCAAGGTCAACTTTTGTTCCGACACACACAAGAACACCGGTTCCAATTTTGAAGCAACTGGGCTAGGTCGCCACACGTGTCACCGTACCGTTACATCCCTGGCCGCGAGGAGCCTGACGATGCCCGATTTAACCCAACCCAAAATGATTTCCGGCAATGCAAACAAGATGTTAGCCCAAGCGATTGCGCGTCGGATGAGTTTGCATCGCGGCCGTACGGTAAACTTGGTCGATGCCCGCGTCGAACGTTTCAATGACCAGGAAATCTTTGTTGAGGTCTTCGAAAATGTCCGGGGCGAGGACATGTTCATCCTGCAGCCGACATCGAACCCGGCCAATGACAATCTGATGGAACTGCTGATCATGGCTGACGCTCTGCGCCGGTCATCTGCCTCGCGGATCACAGCCGTGATCCCCTACTTCGGATATGCCCGCCAGGACCGCCGAACCAAGGCCCGTACCCCAATTTCGGCCAAACTCGTGGCCAATATGCTGGTCTCAGCGGGGATAGAGCGGATCCTGACAATGGATCTCCACGCAGCCCAGATCCAGGGATTTTTCGATATTCCTGTCGATAACCTCTATGCCTCGCCGATTTTCGCACTCGACATCCGGCACGCCTTCCAGAAGCAAATGGATCAGATCGTGGTCATTTCGCCAGATGTGGGCGGTGTGGCCCGCGCTCGGGAACTCGCCCAGCGAATCGGTTGCGCGCTGGCCATCGTGGACAAACGCCGCGAAAAGGCCGGTGAAGTGGCCGAGATGACCGTGATCGGCGATGTAAAAAACAAGATCTGCCTCATCGTGGACGACATCTGCGATACAGCCGGCACCCTGTGCAAAGCGGCAGAAGTCTTGAAAGATGGCGGCGCGAAAGAGGTCCACGCCTACATTTCGCACGGTGTCCTGTCCGGTCCGGCGGTCGAACGGATCTCCAAATCTGTCATGAAAAGCCTGGTCATCACCGACTCTATCGAGCCAACAAAGGCCGTGTCCGCCGCGCCAAATATCCGGATCATCCCAACGGCCCCGATCTTCGCCCAAGCGATCCTGAATATCTGGAATGGGACCTCAGTCTCGTCTCTCTTTGACCACGATACGCTCGGCGCCATCTATGAAGGGACCTACTGACGCAAGGTCTCCCCAGAACCAGGCTCGCCTGATCTTTCTTATTGGCAAAAATATTTTGGGGGAGCCTGAAGGGCGGGGGCAACGCCCCCTAGAGCATGACGTCCGGGGGCTCTGCCCCCGGTCCGCTTGATAAGAGCATCAATCGCCAGGTACAGGATGCCCGAGCAGATCGGCCATAACCTGCAAATCCGCGATCCGTTTGGCATGATCATCCGCATTCTCAGCCACATCGGCATCGCGTGCGGCCTTGGCGTCGCTGACCATTGCGGCAACCTTTTCGGCATTCACATCATCAACGTGAAGGGCCACCTCGGCCAGAACACTGGTGCCCGTGCTGGTGACCTCGGCAAAACCACCGCTGACCGCATAGCGATCTTCGCCCTTCTCTGACACAACAGTCAGGATGCCAGGGCGCAGGGTCGTGATCATTGGCGCATGATCCGGCATCGCCGTCATATCACCATCCGTCCCCGGGATCTGGACCTCAATGGCCTGAAGCGAAGCCAAGCTCCGCTCCGGGCTCACCAGGTCAAATTGCATGGTCGCTGCCATGATTAAGCGGCCTCCGCAGCCATTTTCTGGGCCTTCGCTTTCACTTCCTCAATGCCGCCGACCATGTAGAAGGCTGCCTCGGGCAAGTGATCATACTCACCGGCCACAACAGCTTTGAAAGATGAAATCGTATCTTCCAACGGCACCTGAACGCCGGGCGAGCCGGTGAACACTTCGGCCACATCGAACGGCTGGCTGAGGAAACGCTGGATCTTCCGCGCGCGGGCCACAGTCAGTTTGTCTTCTTCGCTCAGTTCGTCCATCCCCAGAATGGCGATAATGTCCTGCA
>JBCBGY010000031.1:0-29367 GCA_038526275.1 Pseudomonadota bacterium
TGGGACACCGACCAGTTCCCGAATAACGTACCTGAGGTCGCCTTGGCCTATTATGAAGTGATCAGAGCGGGCGGGTTCACCACCGGTGGAACCAATTTCGATGCCAAACTCAGACGGCAATCGCTTGACCCTGAAGACCTGATCTTGGCCCATGTCGGCGGGTTCGATATGTGCGCTCGTGGCTACAAAGCCGCCGCCGGGATGGTGGCCGATGGTAGTCTCGAAAATGCGCGGCGCGCGCGCTATGCCGGGTGGGACACGGCGGACGGGCAGGCAATGCTTGGCCTGTCGCTCGATGAGCTTGCGGAGCAGGTGGAGGCGCGAAATATACAGCCCACCCCGCGCTCCGGGCGCCAGGAACGCCTAGAGAACCTTGTCAGCCGATATGTCTAACTCTGGACGAGGCCCAGATCCAAGACGCCCACAGTGCCGCATGCCGTACCATAGGCAACTGCGCCACCGTTGAATGCGGCAATGCTCGTTATCGCGTGGCCAGTGCCAGGTCGGGCAATCTTTGCCGTGCCGCCGCGCACTTCCCCGACTATGAGGCTGCCGTCACTGAAGCCAGCGACCATGCAGTCGGTTGGGCAAGAGGCGCTCACGGCTGTGACGGTTTGCGAGAACGCGTAGCCGATTTCGACCGGCGGGATGGCCCCCGGATCTCCCGCCAATCCCCAGGCGACCAGCACATCTGCGCCGGTCGTATAAAGGTACGACGTGTCCGATGACCATCCAATCGCCTTGACCTTGCGCTGATAGCCGCCCAACCGAAAGTCACGGCCTGAAACCAGATCCCAGACGTGAATCTCTCTGTCCTGGGTCGCGCCGGCGACGTAGCAGCCATTGGGCGAAACGCTGGCAGAGGTCATTGATCCGGCCCATTTCAAGTTGACCGGTTTTGACAGGTCGTCCAGCCCCCAAAGCGTGATCCCATTATACCGGCTCGCCGCAATGGCCGAACCGTCTGGCATGAATGCCAAGCCGGACACGGTGGATGGATGATCCTCGAACCGCGCAACCACTTGCCCGTCCTGGAAAATGATCACCTTTTTTTCGACGGCAATTGCCGTGCGGCGTCTGTCGGCGCTTTGCACCAGCGCATTGATCCATGCGCCGTCCTGCTCGAATAACGGCTGTGACCTGTGGGAACCTGTCGCATGGAGCACCCCGTCCTGACCGCAGGACAGCACGCTGCCGCCTGGATCAATCACGACATGCGTTGCGGCACCACGGTGGCGCGCGATATCGGCCACACCCTCTGCGGTGATTTCGATGACCCGCCCATCGCCCAAAGCTGCGCAGATCCGGTCGCCGTTCGCCGCTATTGAGGTCACGTTGGCTCCGACAGAGACCTCCCGCCGGGCCAATCCAGGTGCAGTCCGCTGCATCCCCTGGTCAGGATTGGCCGCCACTTGCAGGTTCATGCGGGTACCGTCGCGATGCAGCTTTGAAAGCCCTGTTCCAACTCGACCCGGTCCAGGCCCCGCCCGATGAACACCAACCGGCTGTCCCGCTTTTCCGAAGCGCCCCAGGGTTCACCCCACTGGCTGTCCATCACCATATGGACGCCTTGGAACACGTAGCGTTTATCGGCATCAGCAAAGCTCAGAATGCCCTTGGAGCGAAAGATCTTGGTGCCCTGTTCCGTCACCACTTTGCGCATCCAGGCGGAAAAGGCTTTTGCCTCTAGCGGTGCGTCACTGGTCAGGGAGAAGGACGTGACGGTTTCGTCATGGTCGTGGTCTTCGGGATCTTCCTCCAAAAGCCCCGGTTCGATGGCCAGAATGCGGTTCAGATCAAAGGCGCCGCGGTCCAGAAGCTCCGCCAGGGGCACGTTCGAACGTTCCGACATCAGCAAACGGGCCTGCCCGTTCAACTCCTTGACCTTGGCTTCAACCGCTTTCAGCGTCTCGGGATCAACCAGGTCGGTCTTGTTCAGAATGATCAGATCGGCGAAGGCCACCTGCTCTTCGGCTTCGTGGCTGTCATCAACCTTGTCGAGGAAGTGCAGGCAGTCAACCAGCGTGACCACTTGGTCCAGCACCACACGGCCGCGCAAATCGTCATCCACAAAGAAGGTTTGGATCACCGGTCCGGGATCCGCCAGACCAGTGGTTTCGATCAGGATCCCGTCGAAATCCTCCGCGCGGTCAAGCAGGCCCGAGATGATGCGGATCAGATCGCCGCGAACGGTGCAACAGATGCAGCCATTGTTCATCTCGAACACTTCTTCATCGGCGCCGATCACCAGGTCGTTGTCGATGCCTTCTTCGCCGAACTCGTTGACGACGACGGCATATTTCTTGCCGTGATCTTCCGTCAGAATGCGGTTCAGGAGGGTCGTTTTGCCAGCGCCCAGATATCCGGTCAAAAGCGTTACAGGCGTTGTGGATGCATGATCTTTCATAAATCACTCCAGTACAGCGCGTTACAGCAGGGGCCTGCCCTCATCAGCAGGCCCGGTGAACTGAGCAGGCTCAGTAGGTTTTGTAGGGCAGGAACTTGCCAGTCATTTCGATCTTCACGCGGTCGCCTGCGGGGTTCTCTTCGCGGGTGATGTCCATGGTGAAGTCGATGGCTGACATGATGCCGTCCCCGAATTCTTCTTCGATCAGCGCCTTCATCGTGGTGCCGTAGACATTGACCACTTCGTACAGGCGATAGATCAGCGGATCAGTTGGCACAGCCGTGGGCAGCGAGCCGCGATAGGGCACCGTCATCAGCAGTGCCAATTCTTCATCCGAGAAGTTCAGGCCCAGTGCATTGCCCGCCGCGATGGCCTGGTCCTTGGTCAGCGAGATTTGCCCCATCAGGGCGGCCGTGGTCCATTCCTTGGATTGCCCGACAGAGGTGGCCACATCAGCCCATTTGATCTCGTTGAAAGTTTTGTGGGCGACGATCTTTTCCGTCAGCTCGGCACGGGTTGTCATACCAATAGTCTCCTAACTTGCGACTTTGTTTGGCCGCTCCGGTTCTGCCATGGGCCGAACGGTGGGCGGCTTTTTCGGGTCATAGGCCGTCGACGCAAGCTCCTCCTTGAACGTCTTTGAACGGTTGACCAGAAACTCGATCAGGTGGTTGCGCATCGGGTAGTAGTTGGGATGCGTATGCATGTCGGACCGGGTGCGGCCCTTGGGCAAAGTGTTTTCGACGATCTCGCAGACCCGTGCCTCTGGGCCGTTGGTCATCAGGACGATCCGGTCTGCCAGCAGGATGGCCTCGTCGATATCGTGGGTGATCATGAACGAGGTCTGGTTACGTTCGGCCACGATGCCCAGAAGCTCGTCTTGCAGCGATCCGCGAGTCAGCGCATCCAGCGCAGAAAACGGCTCGTCCATCAGCATGATCTTCGGCTCAATGGCGAGCGCCCGCGCAATGCCGACCCGCTGCTTCATCCCGCCAGAGAGCTGAGCAGGTTTCTTATTCTCCGAACCGGTGAGATGAACCAGATCAATGAAGCTCTGGCAGTGGGCCAGGCGCTGTTCTTTCGTCCATTTGGGCCAGCGCGAGGAAACGGCGAAGTCGATATTCCCCATCACCGTCATCCAGGGCATAAGCGCATGGCCCTGGAAGATGACCGCCCGCTCAAGGCTTGGCTTTTCGACGTTGAACCCATCAGCGATGACATTCCCGCCAGAGGCCTGATCAAGCCCCGCCATGATGTTCAAAAGCGTGGTCTTGCCGCAGCCGGAATGGCCGATCAGGCAAACAAACTCACCCTCAAAAATGTCGAACCAAACCTCGCCAAAGATCTGTGTCTCGCCCTTGCCTTCGGTGGAGGCAAACCGGCGCTCCAACCCTTCGACTTTGATGATCTTCTTGTCGCTCATGACCGCTTACTCCGCATAGGCCACAAGCCGGGCCGCTTGACCAAGGATCAGGTCCAGGACCATGCCCACAACGCCAATGAAGAAGATGGCGGAAATCACACCCGTGATCGAAAGGTTGTTCCATTCGTTCCAGACGAAATAGCCAATGCCGGTCCCACCCACCAACATCTCGGCAGCGACGATCACCAGCCAGGCGATCCCGATAGAGATCCGCATGCCCGTCAGGATCGTGGGCGCGGCGGCAGGTAGAATGACCCGGAACGCGGTGCGCAAGGGTTTGACCTCCAGCGTGCGGGCGACGTTTAGCCAGTCACGCCGCACCGTAGCCACTCCGAAGGTCGTGTTGATCAGCATCGGCCAGATCGAGCAGATGAAGATTACAAAGATCGATGAAATCTCGCTGTCTTTGATCGTGTAGAGCGCGAGCGGCATCCAGGCTAGCGGCGAAACGGGCCGCAGAAGTTGGATGTAGGGGTCAAGCGCCCGCTGCGCGAGGCGGCTCATTCCGATCAGAAAGCCCAGCGGGATGGCGATCAAGGCGGCCAAGCCAAAGCCGGTCAACACCCGCGCGATGGAGTAGGCCAGCTGGATGCCGATCCCTTTGTCGTTCGGTCCCGCATCATAGAACGGGTTGGTGATATGGCCCCAGATTTCGGCGCCCACATCGCTGGGGCGGGGCAGGGCGCTTTCACCTTTGGCTTGCGGCCCAAGAAGGGCCGCAAGTTCGGGGTCCATGTCCGCGGCTGGTCCGCTTTGCGCGGTGACAAAGGCGTTCCAGCCAAAAAGAAACACAGCCAGAAAGACGAGCGATGCCGCCCCGGCTGTGAGACGATCTTTCCATTCTGCGGACATCGATACTCCTGTTACTGCTCGCGGCTCATCGCTTGATTGCGAAGCTGTCCACGTACGCTTCGGGTGCCATTGGATCGAAGGTTTTGCCCATGATCTCGTAGCTTGCGTAGGTCTCGGATGGTGCGGTCAGGCCCATATCGGCCATCACGGCTTGGGCGTCTGTCGCCAAGTAGACCTGCTCGGCCAGACCCGTGTAATCGACATCGCCTTCGATATAGCCCCAGCGCTTCATCTGGGTCAGGATCCAGACCGCAAAGCTGTGGTACGGGAACGGGTCGAAGTCGATCCGGTCGGGATCGTTGCGCACATTACCAAGCCCATCTGCGAAACGTCCGGTCAGAACCTGTTCCACCACAGTGGTGGGCTGATTCAGATAGTTCTTGGGCGAGATCGCTGCCGAGATTTCTGACCTATTCTCCGCCGCCGAACTGAAGGCCGTGGCGTCCAGGATCGACTTGAAGAGCGCGAGGAACGTGTTTGGCGTCTCATCAATGAACTTCTGGCTTGCGGCAAAGGCGCAGCAGGGATGACCCGGCCAGATTTCCTTGGTCAGCTTGTAGATAAAGCCAACACCGTCATAGACCGCCCGCTGGTTGAACGGGTCGGGGCTGAGATAGCCGTCGAGGTTCCCGGCCGACAGGTTTGCCACCATCTCGGGCGGCGGCACAACACGGATCTGGATGTCTTGATCCGGGTCGAGCCCGGCTTCGGCCACGTAGTACCGCAGCAGGAAGTTGTGCATCGAATATTCGAACGGCACGCCGAAGGTGAAGCCCTTCCATTTGGCCGGGTCCTGCTTGTCCAGGTGCTTGGTCGCCAGTGTAATGGCCTGCCCGTTGATATTCTCAACTGCGGGCATCGTCCAAGGCGTTGCTGCCGAACCAGCGCCTGCCGTGATCGCCAAAGGCATGGGCGTCAGCATGTGAGCGGCGTCATATTCGCCCGAAAGCGACTTGTCGCGGCTCACGGCCCAACCTGCGGTTTTGATGACTGACACGTTCAGGCCGTACTTTTCGTAGAAGCCCATCGGTGCGGCCATGATGATAGGCGTCGCGCAGGTGATTGGCACGAACCCGACATTCAGGTCAGTCTTTTCAAGCGGACCGGTGGCCTCGACGATATTTGCGATGGCCTTCTCGATCGGCAGGATGCTGGCAATCGCTGCAGCCGCCGTGGTGCCGCCAACCGCGCGCAGAAAGTTCCGGCGGTTGATGTCAGTCTGAAAGAGGCCCTTCATGATGGCCGACGTCGCAAGGTTCGCCAGAACCTTTTCCTGATCACCCCAGTCGAGCTTGTCGGTCTTCGCGGCGGGCTGTTCCAGATCGCTTAGCGCATCAAAGGCCGGAGCCTCCGGTTTCCGCGCGGCGCGTTCCGTCGTTTCAGCGGCGTAGAACCGTCCTCCCCCGCTGCCCGACAAGGCAGCCTGGTGTTCGTACATTGTAGCATGCAATCCGCACGGGCATCCTTTCCACAGGATCTCGTTCGGATCGTAAACGTTACTCAAAGCTCCCATGAGCTTTCTTCCCTTCTTCTCTCGAAGGTTCGACCCCCATCGGCCAACTGCCAGACACGCCCCCATTAGCGCCCCATGGCGATTTAGATGGCTCCCCCATGCACCCTCATTAGTGCGGGAACCGAAATGCTGGGGCACACGGCCTCAGCACAACAAATCCTCTGCGTCGATGATCTTCTGCGCCATCTCGGCCAGCGGCAGATTGCGTTCCATCGACAGTTTCTGAATGCGGCGGTGCGCTTCATCTTCGGCGATCCCATGTCGCGCGATCAGGATCATTTTCGCCCTGGCGATCCGCTTGGTGTCTTCCAGCGCTTGACGGGCGCCCATTGTCTCGGTTTCCAGACGCTGCCGCTTGCGGCTTTGCGCCAAGGCCGAGGCGGTCGCCACGTAGAACCGGTCTGACTGCAGGCCCACCGGCAGTACATGATCTGCCCCGTTGTCCGTCAGAAGGTCGATATCGTTCTGGGCTGCCGTTTCGAGCAGGACCAGAATTGCCGTGTCGCAACTGGCCCGGAGCGTCGCCAGGTCCGCCAGCGATTGCTGGTCGACCGTTTCGGCATAGAACAGGAACAAGGCAGGGGCACTCCCCGATGCCAGTGCGGCGTCGACGTCGGCACAGATATCCACCAGGTTGATATCCCGGCTGCTCAAGGTGAGTTGCAGCATTTCCCGCCGCGCGATGTTGGCATCGATCAGGACTGCCGACAGTTGGCGTGGCTCCTTGACCTGAAGAAACATCAGGCGGCCTCCGACGCCAAGGCTTCAGCGACAAAATCCAGGCGGTCCTGCCCCCAAAACCGTTGGTCGCCGACCATGTAGGTTGGGGAGCCAAAAACCTCTGCCGCTATGGCGTTGCCGGCGATTGCATCGATTTCGGCGTCAAGCGCCGGGTCTTCGGCGGCATCCATGATCTCTTGCGCAGGCAGTCCGGCACCGGTGAGGACATCGCTGAGCGTTTCGCTGTCGGCAATGTTGCGTTCTTCGGCCCAGACCGCGTGAAGGCAGGCAAATGTCGCGGCGTCCTGGTCGGCACCCATCTGGCCCGCAGCGAAGATCGCCTTGCAGGCTGGCACCGGATCTGTCGGCCAGAACTTCGGCACCGCATTCATGTCCAGCCCGCGCCGCTTAGCCCACCGGGCCTGATCGGCGATCCGATAGGATTTTCGTGGGGCGCTTTGGGCGAAGGGCGGCGTGGTTTCGGCAGCGGCAAATACTTTGCCGATGGCGAGCGGCAGGAACCGCACGGTTGCGCCGTGGGATCGGGCCACATCCATCAGGGTTTTGTGACCCAGATAGGCGTAGCCCGAGATTGGCGCAAAATAGTAGTCGATCACCGCCCCCACGATGCCTTACTCCGCCGCGAAGGGAAGCCCGGTCTCGATCGGGTACTTGTCGTCCCGAGACCATTCGTTCCACGACCCGAAATAGATCCGCACGTCACTGACGCCCGCTTCCTTCAGCGCCAGAAAGCTGTTTGAGGCTCGCGCGCCTTTGAAGCAGTAGATGTAAACCGGTGTTTCGGTTGTAATGCCCACGGTCGCACATTCGGCCAGAACCTCGTCTTTCGACTTGATCATCGGGCCTTCGGGCGTTGGCTTCATCATCCGGTACCATTCGATCCAGCGCGCGCCAGGGATCCGCCCTTTACGCGGGCAGAAATCCTTCCCATAGGGCGAGGAACTGTCGGCCACCCATTCATCCACATCGCGCACATCAAGGATCGCCACAGACGGATCGTTCAGCGCGCCCATCACATCTTCGGCTGTCAGCATGATTGATGCCGCACTCGGATCGATGGTGAAGGTTGCGGCGGTGGGTTCCGGCACGTCGGTCGTAAGCGGCAAGCTCGCCGCCTCCCACGCGGCGATACCGCCATGCAGGACCTTGATCTTTGTGTAACCGAGATAGGACAGCAGGTAATATCCGCGGCAGGACTGGCCGAAGCCGGTATTCATCGACTGCTCATACAGGACCGCTGTCTTTTCGCCGTCCAGCCCCGCACCACCGAAGGCGCTGGCAAACTTATCCGTCAGTTCGGCCATGCCTTCCGGCGTGGAGGTGGCAAGGTAGGTGAAGATGTCATGCAGATTGACAGCGCCGGCGATGTGGCCAGCGGCGTAGCTGTCAGGGTCGCGTGTGTCGATGATGACAATGTCGCCCGCAGGCATGGCCTGCAGTTCCGCAGGAGAGATAAGAACGGATGTCATGCGGTCATCTCCTCTCGTTCAGGTTTCGGGAAGTTCGGCCAGCATCTTGCGCAGCTGTTTCGTGGCTGGCGTGACGATGGCGATGAAATAGGCCTCGCGCAGGCGGCGCTGCGCGGCTCCTTTGGTGACGTAGCCGCGTGCGCCTTGGTGCAGCATGGCGGCATGGGCGGCTTGAACGGCAGTCTCACCGCCTCTCAGCCGCAGTGCGACGACCCTTCGGAAGTAGGGCATCGACGTGTCGTAGGGTGTGAGTGTGAGTTCGGCGAGTTCCGCTTCCATCTCTTCCAGGATGGTTTCGAAATCCTCGGGCTGCTCTTCAAGGTACTTGTTGACATGGCCCAACTGGCCTTCGACCTGGCGCATCAGTTCGATGCTCGACCGGACCATGCCGATGGCCATGCCGCACTGCATCAAAACAAAACCGGGCCGGATCTTTTTGAGATACTCGTTGATCGGGTCGGCTAAGATCATCTCGTCTGGGATGAACGCATCGCGAAATTGTACGGCGCGGGTTGCGGTGCCGCCCATGGCCAGAAAGTCATGATCTTCGACCGTTTTGACACCCTCTTGCGCACAGTCGGCCACGGCCATGACGCGTTTCGGCGTTTCGTCGTCGGTTTCAAAGATCATGCCGAAATAGCCGTTCTCGCCGACATTCGACACCCAGGGCAGCGCCCCCTTGACCCGGTAACCCCCATCGACCCGCTGCCCCTTCAAACGCATCGTTTCGATGCCGAAGAAGGTTTTCATCGGGTTCGACAGTCCCGTGCCACCCAGCACTTCGCCTGTGGCGACCTTGGCGCCCAACTCGGCCAAGGCCGGATTGTCAGACGACGCGATATACCAGCTCAGCGCATTCTGGCACCACATGCAAAAGGCCGTCGAAATGCATTGTTCTGCGACGGTCGAAATGCCTGCGATGGTCTCGGTCAGGGTCACAGGCCCAGGCCCGACATGGGCGCCATAGGCCCCTGCCGCACCGACCGCGCGCATGATGTCTTCCGGGTAGGCGCCAGCGTCGATCTCGCTCACGCGGGGGGCCAATTGGAGAGCGGCAATATCCGCGACCTCCTCCAGCATGGTCTTACTCGGTCGTTCCAGTGCGGCAGTAGCCGGCATGGCAGAGTGCCTCCTTGGGTTCAGGCGCTTTCGGCGACCATGTTGACAGGACGGGAGAAGGTGTTGAAAACAGGCGACCATTTCACGACATGGTCGACCAATTCGTCGATTGTCTCCTGCGGGCAATCGCCTTTCATATGCACCTTGATCCGCACATCGGTGAAGCCCACTGGCTTTTCGCTCATGTCGCCTGTGCCCCAAACGGCGGTGATGTTCAGATCACCTTCCAGTTCCAGTTCCAGGCTTTCCACGGTGATCCCGCGATGCACGGCATTGGCGTGCAATCCCACGGCCAGGCACGATCCCAGTGCGGCCAGCGATGCTTCCGACGGGTTGGGGGCGGTGTCGTCACCCAACAGGCCTGGTGGCTCATCGACGATGTAGGGTTCCAGGTCGCGGATGTAGTTGGCGTGGCGAAACTTGCCTTCGGCGACGGTTTTGCATTTCAGGGTTTTGACGGCCTTAGGGTCGGCCTTGCCCTTTTCGATCAGGCCGTCCAGGCCCGCCTTGTCGATGGGGGCGAGGCAGCCCGTGAGTGCTGTTGCTGGTTCTGACATGTCTAGTCCTCCTTGTCGTTCTTGTTGGATCAGCTTTCCCGCACCCAGTTCAGGTGCTGGACAGCCTTGAGGCAGATGAAATCGAGGAAGAAGCCGATGATCCCGATCACCACGACCGTGGCGGCAAGTTTGTCGTAATCGAGCGTGTCCCGCGCATCGTTGATCGCGTAGCCAAGGCCCGAAGTAACCCCCAGATATTCGGCGGGCACCAGCACGATCCAAGCCACCCCCAGTGCCAACCGGATGCCGGTCAGGATGTCTGTGGCGATGGCGGGCAGGATAACAGTTGTGAGTTGATGCCAGGGCGACGCGCCCAAGTTCCGCGCGACTTTCAACCAAGACGGATCAAGACGTCGCAGACCCGCGGCTGTCGCGAACATTACGGGCCAGACGGCAGCGACGGTAATCAGAAAGATGATGGCCGCGTCCCAGGTGGCGAATGCCATGACGGCAATCGGCATCCAGGACAGGGGCGAGATCATCCGCAGGAACTGGAACGGAATATTGGTGACCTCGCGCAGGATCAGGCTGCGCCCGATGAGGATACCAATCGGCACGCCGATCAGGATCGCAAAGACCAGGCCAAGGCCCACGCGATAAAGCGAAGGCAGGCTCATCTCGCGCAACTCGCCCGACCAGGCCATCTCCCACAGGCGCGACAGGGCGGGTTCTGGTGCGAAGTTCGAGAAGGCAAACATGCCCGGTGAATTTTCCACCAGCTTGCCGCCCAGCCACCAGATGAACAGAAGCCCGGCAATGCCGATGACGGCATTGATCAGGCCACGCAATGGGCCAAGCGCAGGCCACCGGATGGCCCGCCCGATGGCTGCGCTGTCGCTCACAGTTTGAAGACTTCTTCGCGGTTGAATGGATCACCCGGGTTCACCGATGGATCGCTTTGCCATTCCGGGTTGGCGTCCAGCGCGTTCTTGACGAAGTCGTAGGACACAAGATCATTGGCCACGAATTCCGGATCGAGCCCTTCCAGGAAGGTCTTGTCGCCAGACACGACCGTGTCGCCCATCGCTTCAACGATCAGCTTGGTGGCCGATGGGTAGGGCCACGGCTGGAAGTCGATCCGACCGTTCTGCCATTCGGCCTGGTTCTTGATAACGCCTGCATCCTCGTAGACGCTGTCATCCTGGTAGACCGTCATCGCGCGTTCAACCACAGGGGCCGGAGCGGGCAGATAGCCTTCCCCATCCTTCGACAGAAGCCCTGCCACCTCGACCTTGTTCTGGGAGGAATAGATTGCACCCTTGACCACGGCGTTCATCACCTTCTGGGTCCATTCGGCCCGCGCGACGGTCGCCTCTTCGTGCATACAGACAACGCAGCACGGGTGGTTCTTCCAGATGTCTCCGGTGAAGCGGAGCATCCGCGCGCCGGCCTTCAGTTCGCCCAAGGCGTTGAACGGTTCGGCCACGATGTAGGCGTCGAGTTTTCGCGCGGCGAGCGCAGGCGGCATTTCCGGTGGTGGCATGACCTGGAGGTTGCATTCGTTCGGCGCCAATGGCTCGCCCTGCGCCTTGATCACCGGCGTTACGCCGCTTTCGCGCAAAGCATATTGCAGCACGATGTTGTGCATCGAATACCAGAAGGGCACCGCGACCTGCTTGCCGCCGAGCTGGCTGAAATCGGTGATATCGGTGTGACCGCCGACGACCAGACCAGAGCCGTTGGTATGCGCCCATGCCATGATCTTGACGGGGAAGTTGTTGTTGTAGCGCATCCAAACCGGGATCGGTTTCAGGAAGTGCACCAGGTTGAATTTGTTTGAAACAAAGCCCTCGATCAACGGCGACCACCCCCGGATCAGCGTAGGCTTCTCGGTCTCAAGGCCTTCATCTTCGAAATAGCCTTTGGCGTGGGCGACCAGCAAAGCAGTCGCGTCAGTGATTGGCAGATAGCCGATCCGAACAACCTCGTCCTGCTGCGCAAAGGCCTGATTGGGCAAACCCGCCATCAGCGCGCCTAGCGATGCAAACAGCCCGCCTTTGGCCAGCATGTCGAGTGTCTGGCGGCGGGTGAAATCGGACGCAAAGTAGTCTTCGTCGTCCCAATCGTCGTTCGAATTTGTCATGAGCACCCCCTGGATTTTTGTTCAGTTGACCCCGGCGACTTCCGAATAGAGCGTGCGCAAACGCGTCACCTCCATCTGGAAATTGCGGGATTGCGAGAGCCTGTCGGCCTCGGCCACCGAGATTTGAGTATCTTGTGCAATTTGCCCGCCGACGCTGTTCATCAAGACAGATCTGTCTGCCATTTGGACGGCCTCGGCCACGTCGTGGGTTACGAATATCATGGTCAGGCCGAGCCGCCGCACGATCTGCCGAATGTCGTTCTGCAAGGTCCGCCGGGTGAAAATGTCTAGGGCAGAAAAAGGTTCGTCGAGTAGGAGCAATTCTGGCTCCGTCGCGATTGACCTGGCAAAGGCGACACGTTGCTGCTGGCCGCCGGACAGGTCCTGCACGTTGCGATCTGAAAACTCCGCCAGGTCGACCAACGCCAAGACCTCGGCCACGCGTTCCGCCATTCCATCCTTTTTCCGCGCATATCGCAGCCCAAGACCGGCATTCTGCGCGACCGTCATCCAAGGAAACAATGAAGGTGATTGAAACATCATCACCCGGCTTGGGGACGGTTTTTCAACCAGATTACCCCCAACGCGAACCACCCCGCTGGATGGCCGCAAAAGCCCGGCGATAATGTGCAGAAGCGTCGATTTTCCACTGCCGGAACGACCCAGCAACGCTACGATTTCTCCTCGGGCGACGGCCATGTCGATATTGTGCAGCGTTGGCCGGTCGGATTTCCCGTAGGAGTGGGAGATTGCGCGCAGGTTCACGTAGTCGGTGGGCGCCACCGTCGCCTGGTCCGGCGGCGTAGCTGCCCCGGCTTCTAGGTCGTCCTGTCGCTCCAATGGCTGCACTGTTCCCGCCGCACTACCGATCTGTCTGGATCAAGCTGGCATGTGGGCCCGGTCGCAAGTCAAACAGTGCCGGGAAGGGAGGCGGAATATATGCTACAATTCATCCAAAAAGGTTGCGAAGTTGAGCTGTCACGCACACATTATGGGCAAAGGAGAATCTTTCGGGGGTTCGAGCCTACCGAGGACCATACTGATCTGTTCGATTTCGAATCTGTCGCATACCCCATCAGGAGTGCGGTCGAGCCAAAAGCAGGACCAATGGAATCTGAAACCCAACCATTTGAGGGCTCCGCGCCCTGGAGTTGTATTGCACAACCCGCAGATGGTGCGCGAGACAAGCTGCTGAGCGCTGCGACAGAACTTTTCTGTCAGAACGGTTTTGCGGCAACCGGTGTTGATACAATCGTACAGCACGCAGCGACGGCGAAATCGACGCTTTATGCTCACTTTAAATCCAAGGAAAACCTGATTGATGCTGTGCTGGCCCGTGAAGGAAAGGCTTGGCGCGATTGGTTCTTTGCCCGGTTGAAAACCATTCCGGGGACACCTGCCGTCAAACTTGCGGCCGTGTTCGATGTTTTGCAGGAATGGTTCCAAGACCCGCGCTTTTACGGGTGTCCCTTTATCAATGCCATTAGCGAAGCCAGTTCGGACAATGATCGGCTGCGCGCGGCGGCGGCTGAGCACAAGTCTCATGTAAATGTCTGGATCAAGGCGCAGGCGCTGGAACTCGGCCATCCAGACCCGGACCAGTTTGTCCGAGAGATGACCATATTGATTGACGGCGCCATCGTCGCCGCGCAAATCTCGCGCAACTCGGATTTCGCGCAAACGGCTAAATCGATGATCGTCACACGTTTGCGCAACCTCGGATCTATTCCATTGGCATCTACGACAGACCAGTTCAGCGTTTCACATTAGGCTGGCCTGCGGGTGCTCGGACCAGACAAAGTCATCTCGCTTGCCTGATCGCGTTTGCTTGTTAAGCTCTGTCCAACAGCAAGGGGGATGCGAGATGGCTGTAAGCAACGGGGTCGTGCTCATTCACGGAGCCTGGCATGATCATCACACCTGGGATGCTATTGTGCCACTTCTGTCGGAGGCCGGGTGCCGCGCCCGCGCGATAGATCTACCAGGCGCCGGAGCCAATGCGCTTCTTCCAACTTCCTTCACTGCGCAGCCCTTTGACCCGGCGGCCTTTGGCACCGAGCCCTCACCCAATGCCGGCGTGACCCAGGACGAGCGGACCGAGGCCGTAATCGCGACCGTCCGCGAACTGAACGCGGAGACAGGCGGTAAAGCGGTTGTGGTCGGCCATTCGCTGGGCGGATTGACCGTGTCGCCCGTTGCAGAAGCTATTCCCGACGAGGTGTCAGCCGCTGTTTATCTGACGGCCTTTATGCTTCCGCCCGGAATGGCATCAGGCGAGATTATCGAGCATGACACGATGGCGGATGCGATGGTGCTCCCGCTCGTGATGGCTGATCCGGAAGCGGTGGGGGCGCTTCGGCTGCATGTCGCCTCGACCGATGCGGATTATCTCGCCCGCGCCAGGGAGGCCTTCTACGGTGACCTGACCGATGATCAGTTTGCAAAGGCGGTCAGCCATCTTCATCCCGACGAGCCGGCGCAGGTGTTGGGCGTGCCGTCAAATGTGAGCAAGGACCGGTTCGGTTCGGTGTCCCGCCACTACATCGAATGCACCAAGGACAATGCGATCCCGATTGCCGGACAGCGGGAAATGATACGCCTGATGGACGATGCGATGGGCTCCAAAACGGCGGTACACACGTTTGAAACCAGTCACTCACCGTTCCATTCCGCGGCACAAGAGTTGGCTCAGGTTTTACTGGATATCGCTAAAGCCTGACGTCTTGGTGTTCCAAAGCCGTTTTGATACCGCGCAGTTCGGCCAGACCCTTGAGCCGCCCGATGGCCGGATAGCCGGGATGCCCTTTCACATTCAGGTCACTGAGGATGTCGTGGCCATGATCCGGCCTGAAGGGAATAGACGCATCAATGCGGCCCGCTTCGCGGCGGCGCCCTTCTTCGCGCAGCAAGGCGGCGATGACGGCGACCATGTCCGTTGCTCCGCCAAGATGTTCGTCTTCGAAAAAGGTTAGCTTCTCGCCAGTGCCTTCGCGGGAGACGTTGCGCAGATGGACGAAGTGAATATGCGACCCCAACCGATCGATCATCCCAGGCAGATCGACATCGGCACGCACGCCCAACGACCCGGTGCAATAGGTAACGCCGTTGGCGGGCGAAGGAACCGCTTCGACCAACCTACGGTAGTCGTCTTCGGATGAGACGACACGGGGCAGACCAAGCAGGGAAAAAGGCGGATCATCGGGGTGACAGCAAAGCCGCAGGCCCAGTTCTTCGGCAAGCGGCACGACCTCGGACAAGAAATCGACTTGGTGGCCTCGAAGCGTCTCGGCTGACATGTCGGCATAGCGCGCCAGTTGTTCGCGAAGATCTTCCAGGCCGTAGCCGTGGTCGGTCCCGGGCAGGCCGCACATAATGTTGTTCGCCAATTCCGCCTTGGCGTCGTCGTCCATGGCGTCGGCGCGATCCTTGGCCGCTGCAACGATCTCTGCCGTAAAGTCGTCTTCTGCGCCTGTGCGGGCCAGAATGTGCAGGTCAAACGCTGCGAAATCGATCAGATCGAACCGCATGCAAGTCGCGCCATTGGGGAGCGGCGCCCGCAATTGTGTGCGGGTCCAATCGAGAACTGGCATGAAATTGTAGCAGACCACCTCAATGCCCGCGGCTGCAATCGCGCGCATGCTGTCCCGGTAGGCCTCGAAATGCGCACGCCAGTCGCCGGTTTGCAATTTGATCTCTTCGGAGACCGGCAGGCTTTCGACGACCTCCCACGCGAGGCCACTGGCTTTTCCATCCTGGCCCGTCGCAATTTGCCGTTGCCGCGTTTCGATCTCGTCTGCCGTCCAAACCTGACCTGCTGGTACGTGGTGCAGTGCGGTGACGACGCCCTCAACACCGGCCTGCAACATATCGCTCACTGAAACGGTGTCGTGCGGTCCAAACCATCGCCAAGTTTGTCTCATGACCCAGCTCTCCTCCTTGATTGGCGTGACCATAGCAGGCCAGTCGACTTGTATGGAAGTATGGCGGCGTCTAAATCTAGGCGCCAGGAGAGTAATTCCGTTAACTCCGAATGCTGCAGGTTGGGCCGTTGGGGCCAAGCCGAACGGGCAATCGCAGTTGAGTGTAGGGAATGGATGCGAGGTTGCAGGGGTTGGCACCCGTCACATCTGCAAACAGGATGTCGGAGGTCACTCTTAGGTAATCCGCCATGAAATGCACCGCGCTTTTCACGCAGATGATCGCATGCTCTTTCGGTTCTATCCCGACAACGCGGAACATTTCCTGATCCGCATTTTGCGCCCGCTGCGAACCCACAACAACGGTGATGCCGGTCCCGATCAGGCGCAGGCGGGCCACGGGGCCAAGACTTGCATCCGACCCACCGAACATCGGCCCGGTGAAACGAAACCGTCCGTCCGAGAGCGCTTCGACCTTCACCTTCACTTCCAACGGTTCGGAATATTCGCGGAACTGACCGCCCAGGCGCACGGTGATCTCGGCACCTTCGCCAGCGGCATGGGCGGCGGCGGCGGCTTCCGGATCGTAAAGCATCGAAAGAACAGCGTCCGGAACTTTTGCCGCGATCAGTGCCCTCAAAAGCCCGGTGGTTTCGCCTGTGCCACCCGCGCCCGGATTGTCCTGGACGTCTGCAATGACAACGGGCCCGGGATGCGCAGCTTGCGCGCGGGCGACGGCGGCATCTGCTGACAGCAACCTTGGGTCAAACGTGCTTTCGACCTCGGCTAAATGTTGGGCGGTTTGATCGGCCGCTTGGTCTGCGGCCTCTTGCGTTCTGGCATAGGCAAAGATGGCTGGTCCAAGCTCTGGCACATCGGCGGGCGGAAAGCCCAGGGCCAGGTCGACCGACAAGGCGTCTCGCGTGGCGAGCCCTGCGTAAAGTTCTTGACCGGGGCTGAACTCCGTAGATTGCGCTGTGATCGGGATCAGGTAGGCCCCGCGTCGAAAGGCCTTGGCGACCGGACCGGTCAGCGCGGCATCAAGCAACCGCGCGGCGCGGGCGCCGGTCTCTGCCATATCTGTATGAGGATAGCTGCGATAAACGGTTACCACGCTGGCACGGTCAAAGAAGGCTTGGCTGAGGTTGCCATGTAGATCGAGGCTGACCGCGATCGGCAGATCAGGCCCGGTTACGTCGCGGATACGGCGCAGGATCTCGGCCTCTGCATCGGGATGGGCTTCCGTGACCATGGCGCCATGCAGGTCCAGATAGACTGCGTCGGGCGCAGCGTTTCGAATGCCCACCACGATCTCTCCAACAATCGTATCAAATGCTTCTTCGGTGACGAAACCGCCAGGCTCAGCGCCCGCCCAGAGGATTGGCAAAATGTCATGGGGGCAGGCCGCCAGAAAACCGGACAACGGAATGTTCAGACCGTGAAAACGGTCTGGTATAGCGTCGCCGCGGGTAATCTCGGGCCAGGCGCCGCGCCGTTCAAACAGGTCGAGCGTGGTGGGGAAGGGGGCAAAGGTGTTGGTTTCGTGCTGAAACCCGGCAACGGCAACACGTGTCATTGGGTGACCACTCCGCCTAGAACTGTTGCAACAATGGGTATGTCCTTTAGTTTGATGGGGTCCGTATCAAGCGGATCGCCATCCAATACTGCGAAATCGGCCAGCTTGCCGCACTGGATTGAGCCGATCCGATCATCCAACTTCAAAACGTAGGCCGCGCCGAGTGTGATGCAGTGCAGTGCTTGCAACACTGTGATCTGCTGGGACGTTCCCAGTTGCCGACCCGTTTGCGTCAGCCGGTTCGCGGCAATCCAGGCGGTAAATAGCGGGGCCATTGGGGTAACCGGTGCGTCGGAATGAATGGCAAAGTCGCCGCCGAAAATATCCCATGCGTCGCGCGTCGCGTCCATGCGGCTGGCCCTGTCGGGGCCCAGTGTCAACGTCCAGTGCAGATCGCCGAAATAGTGGACGTGATTGGTGAAGATGTTCGCGCAAAGACCCAGGGCTTTCATGCGTTTGAACTGCGCCCGGTCGGCTAGTTGGACATGTTCCAGAACGTGGCGGTGATCCGCGTTTGGCGTTTCCAGCAAAGCTTCCTCATAAACGGCAATGGCCGCTTCTGATGCGGCGTCGCCATTGGTGTGGATGTGGGTCTTTACTCCGGCCCGATGCAGTGCCTTGACCGCTGCGCGGAAATGTTCGACCTCCATGTTCCACATCGCATTGTCCGTGCCTGTGAAATAGCCCGGCGGTTTCAGCGACGCCGTGTAGCCCTGAATCGCCCCATCGGTAAAAAGCTTTGCCCGCCCCAGGTCCAGTTTTGGGGTTGAACGGGCGCGCAGGGCGATAGCCCGGTGTGCTTGCGCCTCTGGATCGCCTTCCATGGCATTCATGACCGGGACGTAGCGCGCAGGAAACCCTTCGTCGCCCGTGACCCGGGTCAGCATGTCAACTTCGGCGTCGTAGAGCCCCGACAACAGGTCAGCCACGGTTGTTACGCCGCAATTGCGGGCAACCTTACCGTAGGCGTGCACGGCGTCTTCATCCGCGAGATCTCCAAAATCGACCGATGTGACACGCATCACGGGCCCCATGGCGGCAAATTCCAGAAGTTCGCCATTGGGCGCGCCGTCCGAACCCCGCACGACACCATCGATGTTGGTGGACGCATCTAGCCCGGCTTTTTTCAGAGCAAGGCTATTCGCGGTCAGAAGGTGAAAGTTGGAATGGACGACGGCGACGGGATGATCGGTGGATATCTGATCCAGATGGGTGCGGTCGAGCCGTGGATCGTCCAGAAAGTTCGGATCGAAACCCCAGCCCACAACGGGTTGGCCCGGCGCAGTTTGGGCCGCAACTTCCCTTAATCGCTCGATCAGGGCTGCATTACTTTTCACGCCGTGCCATTCGGTGCCGTTTGGGTCGGTTCGCGCATAATGGCCGCAATATGTGAACCGCCAAACCCCACCTGCCGAGACATGGGCATGCGCCTCGATGAGCCCCGGCATGATGATTTTATCGGCAAATCGATCATCGCGTGTCACAGGGCCCCATCCGTCGCCGCAATCAGGGCCACCGACGCCAACGATTAGGCCATCTTGCACGGCAACATGACTGGCAATCGGGCAATTTGCATCCATAGTGATAACTTTTCGAGCAGCGAAAACCGTGGGCATAGTTGCGAGAACCTCTTGTATTCAGACGGTTTCCCGCGATTTTCAGACCAAAGTCCAAGCATTTAGCTCTTCGCGATGACTACGGGAAAAATTGACTCAACAAATTCAGCATGCATCGTTCGTGGGGCAACAACAATAATTTGACGTTCCCAACAAGGAGAGCCGCGATGAAACATCTTCGCCTAGGCCGCAATCTGCTCGCTGCCGCCCTTGCCTTGCCGGTTGCCTTTGGCGGCCTTGCGACGACGGCAATGGCAGAGACAGTCATGCGGGTCATTCCCCATGCAGATCTCAAGAACCTCGATCCGATTTGGACGACCGCCTACATCTCGCGCAACCATGGTTACATGGTCTATGACACGCTGTTCGCGATGGATGAAAATTTCAAACCTCAACCGCAGATGGTCGATACCTGGACCACTTCCGACGATGGCTTGGTTTGGACATTTGTGCTGCGGGACGGGCTGAAGTTCCATGATGGCGCGCCGGTCACGGGTGAAGATGTTGTCGCCTCGCTGAACCGTTGGGGCCAGCGCGACGGTATGGGTCAGCAATTGTTCAAGAACGTTGCCACGCTGGAGGCCTCGGACGAAAAGACCGTGGTTCTGACACTGTCCGCTCCGTTCGGATTGGTGCTTGAATCCATCGGCAAGATTTCTTCGAACGTGCCGTTCATCATGCCCAAGCGGATCGCCGAGACTGATCCGTTTGAACAGATCACCGAATATATCGGCTCTGGTCCGTTCGTCTTCCAGGAAGATGAATGGGTGCCCGGCAATACCGTGGTCTACACCAAGTTCGAAGATTACGTGCCCCGCGAAGAGCCCGTTTCGGCTGCTGCCGGAGGGAAAATCGCCAAGGTCGACAAGGTGATCTGGCAGTATTTCCCGGACAACACCACCGCCATGAACGCTTTGATGGCGGGCGAAGTTGATTTCTTCGAACAGCCCGCGCCTGATCTGGCGCCGATCCTGGCATCAAATCCCGATATCACCGTCGAGGTGAACGATCCGCTTGGCAATATCGGATTTGCCCGGTTCAACCATCTGCTGCCACCCTTTGATGATGTCGATGTGCGCCGCGCCGCCCTGATGGCCATGAAGCAGGAAGACTACCTGGCCGCGGCGATCGGTGATCCGCAATTCTGGAAGACCTGCTATTCGGTCTATCCGTGCGGCACACCGCTGGCCAATGATGTTGGCTCTGAAATCATGTCGACGGGCGATATTGATGCCGCCAAGGCCGCGCTCGCAGAGACCGGCTATGACGGTACCGAAGTGCTGATCATGCAGCCGACGGACGTGCCGGTTCTTTCCGCATTTTCCTTGGTTACGGCAGAAAAGCTGCGCAATGCCGGGTTCAACGTGAACCTGGAGGCGATGGACTGGGCCACGCTGACCTCCCGCCGCGCGTTGCGTGACCCGGTTGGCGAAGGCGGTTGGAACATGTTCCACACATGGTGGATCGGTGCTGACGTGATTGACCCGATGGCGATTGCCTTCTCTGGCGATCCGGATGCAGGTTGGTTCGGCTGGCCCGAGGATGCCGAATTGGAAGAAGCGCGCACAGCTTTCGCAGTCGCCCAAACCGCCGAAGAGAAAGCGGAATATGCGGCCAAGGTGCAGGAACGTCTTTGGGCCATTGGAGCCTCCGGCGAGGTCGGGCAGTTCTTTGTGCCGGTGGCCTACCGCAACAACGTGCAGGGCCTGATCAAGTCGCCGGTCCAGTTCTTCTGGAACATGTCGTTGGAGTGATCCGACCTTTTTGAGATAGCGTCGGGCGGTGTCGCCCGGCGTATTGAATTACGGAGACCTTTCGGTGCTGGTCTACATCCTAAAGCGCATACTGATGACGATCCCGGTGATGCTGGTCGTCGCACTATTCGTGTTCCTGATGCTGCGCCTATCGCCAGGCGATCCGGCTGCAGTGATTGCCGGTGACTATGCCACGGCAGAAGACGTGGCACGCATTCGCGAACAGCTAGGCCTGTCGGAGCCCATCGTGGTGCAATTCACCAAATGGATTGGTGCGCTGTTGCAAGGCGATCTCGGTACTTCGATCTTTTCGAACAAGCCGGTCGTGGAGTTGATCGGCCAACGGATAGAACCCACGCTGTTGCTCGCTTTGACCACCATCATCTTTTCGGTGCTGGTCGCCGTTCCGCTGGGGACCATCGCCGCCTTTCGGGCGGGTAGCTGGACGGACCGAGCCGTCATGATGTTCTCGGTCGGTGGCTTTTCGATCCCGGTTTTCGTTTTGGGCTATATCCTGATTTACGTCTTCTCGCTGAACCTGCGTATCCTGCCGGTGCAGGGCTACAGGTCCCCTTTCGAGGATGGGTTAGGGCCGTTTCTGGCGCACATAACGCTGCCGACCGTAACCTTAAGCGTCATCTTCATCGCGCTGATCGCACGAATGACCCGCGCCTCAGTCATTGAGGTGTTGGAAGAAGATTACATCCGCACCGCCCGGGCGAAGGGGCAATCCGAGATCAAGGTCTTGATGCGTCATGCGCTTCGCAATGCTGCCGTTCCGGTCGTCACCGTGATCGGCATTGGCATCGCGTTGCTGATCGGCGGGGTGGTCGTAACTGAAAGCGTCTACAACATCCCCGGCCTTGGCCGCCTGGTGCTGGATGCAGTGCTCGCCCGAGACTATCCGATCATACAGGGCCTGATCCTGTTCTTCAGCTTCATCTACATCCTGCTGAACCTGCTGATAGATCTCACTTACACATTCCTTGATCCGCGGATCCGCTACTGATGGCCGATCAAACTGCATCTGCTCCGGTACATGCCCCTACGAAAGACCTGAGTGTCTGGCGCATCGCGCTACGGAACAAGAGCGTGCTGTGGGGCGGCATCTTACTGACTTTGATCGTGCTGCTCGCTATCTTCGGGCCGTTTGTTACGGTGGATCCGGTGGCCTTGAACCCCATGAACCGGCTGAAGCCGCCCTGGGGCGAAGCGGGGCTTTTCGGAACCGACCAGCTTGGCCGCGACGTCTTTTCCCGCGTGGTCAACGGCGCCCGCGTGTCCTTGATCGTTGGGCTCGCGGTGGCGGCCATTTCGATTGCCATCGGTCTGCTGCTCGGTTTGATCGCGGGCTATATTCGCGTGATGGATGCCGTGATCATGCGTGTCATGGACGGCCTGATGTCGATCCCTGCGATCCTGTTGGCGATTGCCATGATCTCACTCTCTGGAGCGACGATGTTCACCGTCATCGCCGCCATCGTTATCCCAGAGATTCCGCGGGTCACGAGATTGGTTCGTTCCGTCGTTTTGACGGTCCGGGAAGAACCCTATGTCGAAGCGGCAATTGCGGCAGGCACTGCGGTTCCCCTGATCATGAGCCGTCACGTGTTGCCCAATACGATCGCCCCTTTGATCGTCCAGTCCACCTACATTTGCGGATCGGCGATGCTGACCGAGGCGATCCTAGGATTTCTGGGCGCTGGAATCCCGCCAGAGATCCCAAGCTGGGGCAATATCATGTCTGAAGGGCGCACCTTCTTTCAGTTGACCCCGTGGATCATTTTCTTCCCCGGTATTTGCCTCGCGGTAACCGTTCTGGCGGTGAACATCGTGGGTGACGGATTGCGCGACACTTTGGACCCAAGGATCGCGAGGACCATGCGATGAGCGCGGTGCTTGACGTCAAAGGGCTGAGTGTCAGCCTGCCGCCGCAAGCGGACCGCCCTTTCGCGGTTGAAAACATCGATCTGGCTGTCAAAGCCGGAGAGATCGTCTGCGTTGTTGGGGAATCCGGATCAGGCAAGTCCGTCACGGCCTTCACGGTGATGGGGCTGCATGACACACGCGCCCTCACCCCGGTGAGCGGTGAGATCCTGTTGGAAGGCGAAGATCTTCTGGGTGCCAACTTGACCCGCATCCGCAAGCTGCGCGGCGAGAAGATGTCGATGATCTTTCAGGAGCCGATGACGGCCCTGAACCCGGTGGCGCGGGTCGGAGACCAAATTGGCGAGATGTTGGAGATCCACACCAGCCTGTCGCAATCGGAGCGCAAGGCGCGCGTGATCCGGGCCATGGACGATGTGCATCTGCCGGACCCGGAAAAGATGTACCGCAGCTATCCGCACCAACTGTCTGGCGGCCAGCGCCAGCGGATTATGATTGCCATGGCGCTGGTGCTGGAGCCGGTTCTGCTGATCGCTGACGAACCCACCACGGCGCTGGATGTGACGACCCAGGCTCAGATCTTGAAGTTGATCAAAGAGTTGCAATCTCGCCGGGGCATGGGTGTTTTGTTCATCACCCACGATATGGGTGTGGTCGCTGATATCGCTGACCGCGTTGTGGTGATGCAGCACGGTCGGATCGTGGAACAAGGGCCAGTGGAAGACGTCATTCGCCGTCCACAGCATAGCTACACGCAAATGCTGATGGATGCTGTTCCATCCATGACGCCACCCGACCGCCACCCGGCCATGGGCGAAGCGGCCCTGGTCACTGAGAACCTGAACAAACGTTATGGCACCCCCGGCCTCTTCGGCGGTGGCCGCCAAGTGCATGCGGCCAAGGACGTGACGCTAGAGATCAAGCGAGGCGAAACGCTTGGCATCGTTGGCGAAAGCGGGTCCGGAAAATCCACCGTCGCCCGTTGCATCATGCGTCTGATCGATCCGACATCGGGTGCCGTGCTGATCGACGGAGAAGATATTGCGGCGATGCAGGAAGGCACATTGCGCAGGCACCGCAACGACATACAGATTGTGTTCCAAGACCCGTACCGATCCCTTAACCCGCGCCGAACCGTGGGCCAGTCCATCGTTGAAGGCCCCATGAACTTTGGCGTGTCAGAGGGCGAAGCCCGGGGACGCGCAGAGGAACTGATGCGGATCGTGGGACTGGCCCCCGATGCGTTGGAACGTTTCCCCCATCAGTTTTCTGGCGGTCAGCGGCAACGAATTTGCATTGCCCGCGCGCTGGCCATGAACCCTCGCATTCTTGTGGCGGATGAAGCGGTTTCGGCGCTTGATGTGTCGGTTCAGGCGACTGTTTTGAAGCTGCTGGATGATGTGCGCGACCAGTTCAACCTCGCCATGCTCTTCATCACCCACGATCTACGGGTCGCGGCGCAAGTGTGCGACCGTATCATGGTAATGCGCCAAGGTGAGGTGGTGGAAGAGGGACCCACTGCAGAGGTCTACGCAAACCCGCAGAACGACTACACAAAGGCGCTGCTGGACGCCGCGCCTGGGCATAATATGCTTGCCGGATAGTGTCACACCGATAGGATCTAGCCCATGACCGTCATGCCCGAAATCGCTGCCTTCACGCCTGACCTTGTGGAGATGTTCGAAGATCTCCACGCCCATCCCGAGATTGGGTTTGAGGAGACGCGAACCGCGTCCATCGTCGCGGAGAAGTTGCGCAGCTATGGTGTGGACGAAGTCCATACCGGGATAGGCGGTACTGGCGTCGTTGCGCTCATTCGCGGCACGGGGACGGGCAACCGGTGTGTCGGTTTGCGGGCTGATATGGATGCGCTTCCCATCGAAGAGACCTCTGGTGTGTCTTATGCCTCGACCAACCCTGGCACGATGCATGCCTGCGGCCATGACGGTCACACAACCATGCTGCTGGGGGCCGCGAAGTATTTGGCTGACACTCGCAACTTTGCTGGCACCGCGATGCTGGTGTTCCAACCGGCGGAAGAGGGGCTCGGCGGGGCGCGGAAGATGCTGGCGGAAGGGCTGTTCGAGCGTTTCCCTTGTGACGAGATCTATGGTTTGCACAACAATCCGATGTCAGGGCCGGGGCAGGCCCAGATCGTTAAGGGAGCCGCCATGGCAGGCGCTCAGTTTTTTGACATCACGGTAAAGGGGCAGGGCAGCCACGCGGCGATGCCGCATCAGTCGAAAGATGCGATCGTAATTGCGTCGTCATTGGTGGGTCAGCTTCAAACCGTCGTGTCGCGCAATGTGGCCCCAACGGACACATGCGTTCTGTCTGTCACGCAACTACATGCGGGCAGCGCCTATAACATCGTGCCTGAAACCGCGACACTCACCGGCACCATCCGGTATTTCAAGGACGAGGTGCGCGACCTGGCCCAAGCACGAATGGAAGCGCTGTGCAAAGGCGCTGAGTTAGCCTATGGGATCGAGGTGAGCTTCAAGAGCTGGAACGTGTTCGACGTATTGGTGAATGACGCGGATCTATCAGACGAATATCTCGCCGCTGCTGCCGATATTGTAGGTTCCGAAATGGTCTCCGAAGGCCTTACCCCCGGAACCGGGTCGGAAGACTTCGCTGATATGCTGCAAGTGGTGCCCGGCGCCTATATCAAGCTTGGTCATTCTGGGGATGTGGCGCTCCATAACCCGTCGTTCGTGCTGGGAAAAGAGATCCTGCCGACCGGCGCGGCCATTATGGCCCGGATCGTCGAACGTCGCCTGCCGTTGGATTAATTCTCGGGCCGCAGTCTGATGTCGGCTAGTAAGGCGCAGTGGTCACTGACGCCAAACACGGCCCTTGTGTCATGTGCCATGACAGAGGGGCTGGTGGCTATACTGTCGACAACAATGTCGACACCGCCGGAATAGTGAAAGCGTTTGTCGATCGTCGTCGTTAGATCCTTTGGCGTCGCGGGCAGTGCATCACCGCAGATCAATCGAAATATCTCACCACCAATTGGAGTATTGAAATCACCCGCGATAACGTGGTTCGGCCACCGCACAACATAATCGGAGATCTTTCTTGCGTCGTCTCTTTGCAAGTCGGATGGCACCCCATTTGCAGACCAGGTGAAGTGAAGGTTGTGGATATAGATATCTGATGCAACAGTCCCAAGGCACAGGGTCTGCACCGCTCGTGGGATGCTTTCTTGCGCGATGGCACCGTTTCGAAAATCCGGGATCGCGTCGGCATCTCCTCGAAAGTAGAAGGTATTTTGGTAGGTAACCGGGTGCTTCGTTGCAATGACACATCCAACAGCGAGCGTGATGTTTTCGTAAGTTTCATACCACTGCGGTGCGAAAAACGCTGCATACCCCTTGTCACAAAGCTCGGAGAAGCAGCTCTCCGTTACTTCTTGCAAACATAGAATGTCAGCATCCTCATTGCGGAGAAGGACGCGTTGACGGGACCGTTGCTCATGACGATTGATATTCAAGGATAAAATTTTCAAGATTTCAGCAGACCGAGGCAAAGATCTTCGTACTCTTTCCCAATGATCTTGGACTCGTACCTCTTAACCTCTTTCCCGGCATTAGTCACAAGACGAGATTGATATTCGCTACACATTGCAAGGCTTTCCAATCGCGCCGCCGCCTCACACGGATCAGTGGGGTCCAGCAACAAGCCGGTATGTTCGTTGTGAATAACGTCCATCACACCGGGCACAGAAGTACCCGCAACAGGCGTTCCGGCTGCATAAGCCTCCAGAACAACCATCGGCAGCCCTTCCCAGTGCGACGTGACCAGAAGGATTTTTGCCTGGCGCAGCAATTTCAAAAAATCGCTGTCTGGTTTTAGAAGTCTTACGTAATCTTCGAGTTGGTTGTCTTTGATTTCTTCTCTCAAACTGCCACGCAAGGATCCATTGCCAACAATGTTCAGTCTCAGGCTAGACTGTAGTTTTATCAGTTCCTTTTGAATTTCTAATGCAAACGCAATGTTCTTGGAATATTCAAGCCGTCCTGTAAGATATATTCCAGATCGATTTTCATAAACGTCACTTTCGTAAAACCGACTGGCATCTACAATATTTGATATGATGTGAATTTTGTCTGGGTAAACTGCCGTTCTGGAGGCAAGAGTGGCCGCTACTGATCTTGAAACGGCGATCAATGCATCTGTTCTGCGCGCCAAGAATTTATCGACTGCGTAGTGACGACCTTTCCACCAATGAAAGAAGGTTGAATGCTCTGTGTGAATCGTTTTTGAGCCACTCAATTTTGCAGCGATCCGTCCTACTAAACCCGCATGGAACAAATGAGTGTGGAGTATGGGGATGTCATTTCGGCGTAGAAATCTAGCAGTTAGATAAGTCTGGCGAATGCGTGATAGTAATCCGCCCCGTTTTCCAAGGTATAGAAAGTTATTTTTCTTTATGTCGAGGCGGTGTTTTAGGTAATTGTCCGACGGATCGCAAAAGGCACCTATGAAAACATCATGACCAAGCGCACTTACGGCATTCGCAAGTGAGGCGACCGAAGTTTCAACTCCTCCGTCGAACCGCATGGTCTTCATGAGGAACAGTATTTTCAATTTCTTTTGCCCCATCGCACCCAGCACGTATGAATATCATTCGGTTCAGTTCCAAAACTCGCGCAGTGAATCAAGATTTCGAAAAAACTCAAGTGCTTGACTTGAAGAAAATAATCAGTGAAACGAAAAACGCACGCTGCCCTAATTCAAGCTAGGCAACGTGGTGACATCGCACCCCCCAATTTTCTTGGCGTGTTAATAGTGCAGGGGCTTCGGAACGGCATTTGGCGGTGGCGAGCGGACACCGGGGATGAAAATGGCAGCCCGAAGGGGGATCTAGTGGTGAGGGTATTTCGCCGGTAATGGGCGTGAAACTGCGCTTTCTCTGATCTAGCCGGGGAACCTCTGATAAAAGCGCCTGGGTGTAGGGGTGTTTTGGTGCTTCGAACAGCTTTTCAGTATGGGCACTTTCGACCACCCGACCGAGATACATAATGACGATCCGATCGGAGATATGCTCAACCACACTCAAATCGTGTGAGATGAACAGATACGTCAGATCGAATTCTTCGCGCAAATCCATGAACAGATTCAGCACCTGGGCCTGAATGGAGACGTCAAGGGCGGCGATGGCTTCGTCGCAAACCAGAAATCGGGGTTGTACCGCGAGAGCGCGCCCGATACCGATCCTTTGGCGTTGTCCCCCAGAGAATTGGTGCGGATATCGCTGCTTTAGCGACGGGTCGAGCCCGACCTTGACCATGATCTCATCGACATAATCGGAGAAGCCACTGCGATCTGTAAGGCCGTGCACCAGCGGCGCTTCTCCGATGATCTGTTCCACCCGCATCCGTGGGTTCAGGCTGGCAAACGGATCCTGGAAGATCATCTGCACTGCCAAGGCCGCTGCTTTCTGATCCGCCGGGCGCAATGTATTCAACTCTTTGCCGTTGAGCAGCACAGATCCGGAGGTCTGCGGTAGGATCCCCGCGATCATGCGGCCGAGGGTTGACTTCCCACAACCGGACTCCCCCACCAGGCCCACGACTTCTCCCGGATTGACGGTCAGGCTGACATCGTCGACGGCATGCACCACCTCTTCGTGCATGTCCGCGCCGAGGCGTTGTGCGATCTTGCCCGCGAGATCGAGACCTTTGACAAACTTTTTGGAAAGCCCACGGGTTTCGATCATCGCTGTCATGTTGCAGGCGTCCCATCATGGGGATGAACACAGCGGATGGCGTGCCCTCCTGCATCGACGGTAATCGCAGGCGCGGTAACACACAGATCGTCGCCACGGGGGCAGCGTTCGCGAAAAGCGCATCCCTCGTCCAATGAAAGCAGGTTCGGTGTCATGCCGGGAATCTGGGTCAGGCGTTGCCCGCGCTTATTGGCCGAAGGGACAGATCCCAGCAAACCGACCGTGTAGGGATGTCGGGGTCGGTCGATCACATCGTCAGTTTCGCCCGCTTCCACGATACGACCCGCATACATCACGGCGATGCGGTCCGCCAAACCAGCCACAACGGCCAGATCATGGGTAATCCAGATCAGGGCGGTGCCTCGCTCCTGGCAAAGCGTTTGAGCCACATGGACGATTTGCGCCTGGATGGTCACGTCGAGCGCGGTTGTGGGTTCATCCGCGATCAAAAGATCCGGATTGTTTAGAAACGCAATCGCGATTGCCACCCGCTGGCGCATGCCGCCGGACAGTTGATGCGGATAGGCTCTCAGCCGCTGTTCAGGGCTCGGGATGCCAACCTGGGCCAGCCCGTCTCTAGCGCGGGTCCAGGCGTCGCGGCGCGAGATCTTTTCATGCGCCTGTACGGCCTCGATCATTTGCGTGTCGATCCGCAGCACCGGGTTCAGCGTCATCATCGGATCCTGGAAAATCATGGCAATCCGCGATCCCCGCAA
>JBCBGY010000032.1:0-1623 GCA_038526275.1 Pseudomonadota bacterium
ACAATGTCGCCGGCCGCTACGCGGTTCATTTCCACCGTACGGGTGGTGAAGTGGGTGACACCCCTGCCTTGGCAGAAGGGAATGCCGTTTGGGGCAGCCCGGGCTGGGGTATCGTCCATCACGACTCCAATCTCGATGTGATCTCAAACGCTGTTTATGGTGTGAATGGTGGGGCCATTATTGCTGAAGCCGGCAATGAAATTGGCATCTGGTCTGATAACATCACCATGAACACGACAGGTGATTATACCACCTTCAACTCCGAGCACGGGAACAACACAGATCACCCTGCCGCCCGGCAGCAGTTGCATGATGACTCGTTCCACCAGGGCATCGGCTATGGTATGAAGTCGCGCCTGATCCAGACGACCGACAATGTCGCCGTCAGCTCAAATGGTGCTGGCTACTCGTTCTGGCCCATGGGTACGGAAGGCGGATCGTCTTCTCACATTGACCCGCTGGCATCGGACTACGAGGCGCTTTACGGTTACGATCCCTTCTTCGGGCATGAGGATGTTTCCCCCTCGAAAATCCCAAATCGGGCCTTCCAGAACAACGTCGCCATGGTTGCCCATGTCGGCTTTAACACCAGTGCAGACAAACGGCCGTCCGAAACCGACGTTTCGACGGTGATCGAAGGCTTCACCGCGTGGGAAGTTGGTTCTGGTCTCATTGGTTTTTACCAGCGTGACTATCTTGTGAAAGACAGCCTGTTCGTGGGTTTCCAGGATGGCGCTGCAAGCCAGGATGTAAACTCTGCGGCCGGGAACGTCACCGCTGGTGTGATTGCACGCGAGTTTCACGAATTGAAGCTGGTGAACAACCACTTCGAAAACTTTGACTACGGGATCTGGGAAGCAAGCCACGACTCTAGTGAGCAGTTTGCGCACGTGATCCTGGGCAACACCTATGTAGATGTCACTACGGCACGGCGCCTTTACGCAGATGGCGCTAACGCTTCGAACTATCTGCTGCACGATGACACGGCGGACTGGGCCAACAATCTTGATGTCGGCAAATTAGAAGCCAAGGTCAACGTGGCAAAGTCTGACCTGGTCATGACAGCCTTCTATGATCGTTTCGCGGTTTATGTCGAAAAAACGGACTCTCTTGGCAGCATGGTTCTGGAAATGGGTTCCGAAAAGACCCGCTACCAAGGTGCCAGCCAGAAGACTTGGTGGTCCGAAAATGCAGAACGTAACGGCTACTATGTCGATGGCGGCAAGTACTATGTTCTTGTTGACATCGCTCTGAGCGACCGTCTGACCGGAACCGTGGGCGTGATGGAAGTTGCCATCGAACTCGCCTTCGTTTCGTCTGCCTCTGATCTTCCTGCGGGAGCCAAAAACAACGGGTCGTTGCCCTCCAGCTTAAACGCGAATGGCATTGGGTCCTTCGAGATCGTCGATGAACGCGAAATCGGCCAGATTCTTGACATTGATCCTCAGCCGGAGCCTGAGCCGGAACCAGAGCCTGAGCCTGAGCCGGAACCCGAGCCTGAGCCGGAACCCGAGCCCGAGCCCGAGCCGGAACCTGAGCCCGAGCCGGAACCTGAGCCCGAGCCGGAACCGGAGCCCGAGCCTGAGCCGGAACCCGAGCCCGAGCCCGGAACGGATAAGGTCA
>JBCBGY010000032.1:1723-9210 GCA_038526275.1 Pseudomonadota bacterium
GAGCCCGGAACGGATAAGGTCATCCTGGAACTGGATGGTGACTATACGTTCGACGGCACAAATGCGAAGGTGAAGAACTACGAGCATACCAATGTCTTTTCCACGGCAAGCGCCGAGATCTCGTTCTCGTTCATTGCGGATGACGTGCAGGACAAAGCCGGCTTGTTCTCTAAAGACGCCAACGGCATGACAGGCGATGGGAACCATCTTTCCGTCTACCTGGAGAATGGCTCGCTGATTGTGCGCTTTCAGAATGGCGAAACCACAGAAAGATACGAACTTGACGGCGTAAAGGCCAACCAAGAATACGACGTCGAGGTTAGCTTCGGGAATGGCCGGATCGAGGCCATTGTCGACGGAGAAGTCATCGGCTTTAACAACAACTACGACTTCACATGGTCTGAAAGTTCCGAATACACTCAGGTCGGTGCGTTCGGTGGGCAAAGTACGACCGGAACGTCGTCTTTCACCAACAAGTTCGAAGGCCAAATTTCCGACCTGTCCGTCAGGACGCCGGGAGACGATGTCGATCCGGACCGCATGGAAGTTGGCACCCTTACGGTTCGTCAGAACAATGCAGATCAATGGCACAAGGTGACCTTCGACGAAGCGATCCAGAATGCTGTCGTGATCATGGGCCCGATTTATGATGAGTATCATCAGCCTGCCGTGCCACGGGTACGGAACGTCACATCCGAAGGGTTTGAGTTCCAGATCGACGAATGGGACTACTTGGACGGCGGCCAGATCCCGGTTGAAATCAGCTGGATCGCCGGTAGCGAGGGCGTCCATGAGATCGACGGAACCACGATCCAGTTCGGCTCAACCGTTGCCGATGGCAAACGCCAGCAGCAGGTTTCGTTGGAAGACGCTGATTTTGGTGATGCGCCAATCGTCCTGACGCAGGTCGCCAGCGACAATGACGAAAAAGCCGTCGTGTCACGGGCTGGTGGTGTGTTCAATGACAGCTTCGAGTTCAGGCTGCAAAACGAGCAAGCAAAGGCGTCTGAAGCCCACGCTGACGAAGATGTCCACTGGGTCGCCATTTCGGCAGACGGCAATGGCAATGTCTTCGAGACTGGCTTTCAGCAAGTTGCCAGTACAGAGGTCCGCGTGAACGGCGCAACTGCAGATGAAGCGTTCTTCGCTGGTATGCAGACTTTCGACGGCAATGACACGGCTGGTTTGCGGTACAATGAAACGCACAACGGCGGTGTCCGGCTCTGGATCGAAGAAGAGCAATCGCTGGATGATGAAGTCTGGCACATGCGCGAAAAGATTGGGTGGGTCAATATCGAAGACGGCGTCTACGATTTCGCCTAAGCTCGCCGCGGGTCAGCCATAGATCCGCCGAAATACCGATGATACTGGCTCTGCAGACCCTGTGGAGCCAGTATCAGTTACGAAACCCAAAAAATCGACAAATTCAGTAACATTTATCAAACCATTCTCTTAGGTACGTTTGTTGCCGGGTTTATGTGATAGCCCTGCGGCACATGATAGATTGAAGGCATGCGTTCCAAATGGCTAAAGCCAATGCTCAGGAAACCCTTTTCCCGTACCTATTCGCGACAGAACGATTTGCGGATAACTGATGACAAATATTGGAATAGCTTACGTTGGCTGCGGGTACGTTGCCGATCTTTATCAAAGAACTCTATCGAACTGGCAGGATACGCTCGACCTTAAGGGAGTGTTTGATGTCGACCGCGATCGCCAGAAGGTGTTTTGCAGCCATTACGATGTTCCAGAATTCGATAGCATGGAGGCCTTGCTGGCGGATCCGTCGGTTGGGATCGTTGTCAATCTGACCAACCCCGATCAGCATTACTTAGTCTCTAAGCAATGTCTGGAGGCGGGCAAGCACGTTTATTCGGAAAAACCTTTGGCGATGGACTTTGCCGAGGCCGAAGAGCTGGTTGCGCTTGCTGAAAACGTTGGTCGGTTCATCGTGTCCGCGCCATCCAGCGTGCTTGGAGAAGCAGCCCAGACCATGTGTAAAGCGGTGCGCGAGCAAGAACGTGGCGCCGCGCGGCTCGTCTATGCGGAAATGGACGACGGGTTGGTCCATCGCATGGGCTACAAGAATTGGCGCACGGAATCCGGTGCTGTGTGGCCCGCCCGAGATGAGTTTCAAACCGGCTGCACTTTGGAACATGCGGGCTACGCACTCACTTGGCTGATTGTGATGTTTGGCTCAGTCCAGCGGGTCGTTTCTTTTGCGCAATGTCTGATCAAGGATAAAGGCCAAGACACGCCGGAGAACTATACAACGCCAGATTTTTCATGCGCTTGCCTAGAGTTCAAGAACGGCGTGTCGGCCCGGTTGACCAACAGCATTATCGCTCCGCATGATCACAGTTTCCGGGTGTTTTGCGATAATGGGATCATCAGTCTGGAAGAGACCTGGGACTTCGCGGCCAAAGTCAAATCCATTCCCGTGGCGGATACACGTCTGCAACGGCAGGCCCAAAAGATCCTCGGCTGGGATCGGGCGAAGGTGTTGAAGCCGGTGAACCGGCGCAAGATTTCCACAGCCCGCCGTGGCTATCACATGGATTTTGCCCTTGGCGTCGCCGAAATGGCGCAAGCCATCCAAGCGGGCCGGACGCCTCGGCTTGCCGGCAACTTCTCTCTTCACATCACGGAAGTATCGTTGGCGATCCAGCACCCTGAGCGATTTGGCACCGAATATGTCCCCAAGTCAGTCGCTCCGGACGTGGCGCCAATGGATCTGCGGAGCTAACACGTTGAAATCTTTGATCTCAGGCAGCGTTGGATGCTTCTGACTTTTCGCAGGGCGCTCTAGCCGCTCAGTGCCGTGTCTACCATTCGCGAGATGAAGTCCTTTGGCTGAACAAACACCTCGCGGTCGCAGGCCAATAGCCTTTCCTGCTGAATTCGGATAGCGGCTCGCTCCTGGATCAAAGAACCGACCAAAGCCGGTAAGGACTGTTCGATGGGTTCGCCCACCAGCATGCCGGCATTATGCCGATCAAGCCAGGCTGCCGTTTCCGTGCCGGCCGGAGCGATGGCGGGGGTTGTGAAGTAGCCGCCTTCATAAATACGGTTGGGCAGAAGCCATAGCGAGTTTGCGCCCGCCTCGTACCAGTCCCCTGCCCAGACCACATCGACTGCGCCGTAGATCGCTTCTAGTTCGTCAGGATACTGGTAGCGCCCGCCATAGTGCACGTTGGGAGAGCCAGCAATTTCCCGTTCGAAGTCAGGGAAGACGCTCAGGGCGGGGTAGCCGCGCAGCCTTATGTCAACCTCTTCCGGAAACTGGCGGGCGACATCCAGCAGCAGTGTGAGTGACCGCCGACATCGCAGGTTGCCGAACCAGCCAATTCGCAATCGACCGTCCGGCGGGTTTTGCGGTTGAGGTCGGGCTGGCAATTGATCGTCGTCCACCAGGCGGTTTTCGATCAGAAAGCTCCGATACTGGCCCGGATAGTACTTCGCGAAGTGCTCTGTTTCAAAACGTGGAGACGATACGACCACAAGACTGGTTTGCTGCAGTAGGTTGCCTTCCAGACGCCGCAACAGTTTTGCCACCACCGACGATCCAGTCAGGCGGTGGTGCACATCCAAACATTCATAGACCAGCGGGGTCGTCAGCTTGAGCTTTTTTCGGGCCCGCGCGGCAAGGGCAAGCATATCCAGATTTCGGGCATAGATCAGGTCAGCCCGACGCAGGTCGTCAGCATAGGTTGCCGTGATCGTATGTGCACCATTGAAGATGGACCGGATGCGGCCGACATAGTCATTGTCGCGCGTTTCGCCCAAATCGATCAGCGGCCAGGATGTTTCGGGGATTGAGCCGCGATGGGGCATGAACCCCGTCATTTGATAGCCTGCGGCCACGAAAGCGGCGGCCCTGCGGCGCACCGCAGCATCGCCGACATTGTGGCCAAAGAAGGCGATATGGGTCATTGCGCTTTCGTTCCCAAAACGTTCCGGATCAGCTCAGCCAGAAAACCAAGCCCCCAAGCGGTGTGCATCACCGCCAGCCCGACGCTTCCGAACAGGCCACAGGCCGACCGGTGGCGCAGTGCCGTGGCCGCCCCCGCCGCAAGGACGATAAGGCAATAAAGCAACGGCCATATCAGCCCAAGGGTTGTAAACGGCACCAAGACAAGGCTGAGGCATAGCAAAACAACGTGCACGACCGGAATGAGCTGCCGGAGTTTCGGTTTGATCCTGTGTTTCAGGCAGGTTTGCGCGCGGCCCTGTCCGTACTTTGCATATTGCTTCCAAAGCGACCGTGCGGACTTGCGCGGATAGTACCCGATGCGGATCTTGCTCTCCAGCCAGATTTGGCCGCCCGATTTGATGACCCGCTGGTCGTATTCGGCGTCTTCGTTTGCAATGAAGCTGGTGTCGTAGCCGCCCAGATCGCGGAACACCGACATCCGGAAAGCGGCATGATGGCCGTGGTCCACATAGCCTGACGCAACGCCGCCGCGATGCGGGGAGCCGCCAGCGCCGAGTTTACTGTCGGAAATCCAGGCCAGGCCCCTCTGGAAGCAGTGGTTTTCGGCAATCGCATCCATGGGAATAACAACAGAGGCAGCATCGGCGTCATCCAATGCGCTCACCAAGTCTGTCACGAAGTTTGGTGGATATTTGGCGTGCGCATCGCAGCGGATGAGGCATTTGGCACCAGCATAGGCATCCTCAAGCATCATGTTCAACGCCGCCGCTTGGGTTCGACCGGGATTGTGCACCAGACGCAGGTTTGGGAAACGCGCCGACAGGTCTTTCACAATATTCTGTGTGCTATCGGTGCTGCCGCCGTCTGCGACGATCACAGGGCAAACCGCCGCAACCGGGTCATGCTCGATGATTTGGGACAAGGTGCCAGCGATATAGGCCGCCTCATTAAGAGTGGGGATAACGACCAGAATGTCCGATGGGTCCGGCGAGGGGGGGGTGTTTACCATTGGTACGCGCCAGGCTCCAATGTTGTGCGTTCGATTAGGGGAGCAGGCTCGCTTTTCCCACCTTTGGCCGTCGCCCGGGCTACGAAGGCGGCAACTCTGGCGGCCTCAACATAGTCGCGTTGAAGATGAGCCATGCGGACCCGCCAGACGGCGCCCCGCGCCAGTGCCGCGACCATGGCCTTGCCTGCGACGCCCGTGCGCGCCAATCCAAGCAATTGACCCGACACCGGCGCACGGAATGCCGGGGCGCATCCATGCTTTCCGGCCAGCGCGCGGCGCAGGATGGACTGTTCTACGCCGGACAAACCAGTGTCTGGCGCTGTGGTTGCAGCGGCCTGAAAATCTTCAATCGCCGCCGGCCAATCTGATCGGCGAGCATATACGCAACCTCGCTGAAGCAGGGCGGCGCGGGTGATGATTTCCGGGTCGTCTCCGTCAAAGAAGCTTTCATAGAGCGACAGGGGCAGAAAGCTCCGGAAATCCGCAAAAATGGACCTGTCGTGATCCAGCCAAACGGTCTCCGAATCTGCCGCTTTATGCTGGCTTGTTGCCGAGCCGCGGGTGCCGTCATGTTTGCGTTGGTGAAACATCACGCCGTCGACCATCTGAACCGGGAAGCGGGCCGCAAGGCGCACGAACATTTCGTAGTCTATCGATCGCGCCAAATCTTCGCGGAAAGGTCCCACACTGTCGAATGCGTCTCGACGAACAAGCGTGGCGTTCTGGAAGAAGAAGATATCCTCCAGCAGATGGCGCAGCACGCTGCCCGTGCTCAGATCCGGCCAGTATCCGGTATCTCCAGGGATGTTCGCTCCGGTAGCAGGGTCAACAGAAAAGCGGATATGCTTCCCGGCGACCATACCCGCCTCTGACGCATCCAGCGCCGCGCCAAGATCTTCAGCCGCGTTTGGCAACGCAATATCGTCGTCATCGCAGACCCAAATGTAACTGCCCGTCGCCAACTCCATGGCTGCGTTCAAGGCTTTGGATTTACCACCATTCTCGGAATCCCGGTAGGTGATGCGATTTGGATGTTGCTTGACCAATTCAGAAACGGCTTGTCCGGTATCGTCCGTCGAGCCGTCATTCCAGACGATGATTTGGTCAAGTTTGCGGGTCTGGTTCAAAAGCGCCTGCAGCGCTTCCACTAGGTATTGTCGCCGATTGAATGTAGGCACAATCGCAGTGATTTGATGTGCCACGGAGACGACCCTGGAAATTGTTCCAACACAATGACTTTACGGGTTATAAATCACAAAAGGACAGTTTCTGTCCAGTCGCCGAACCGGCCTTTGGCCGACGAAAAAGGATAGGCCATGCGCTCGATCATGTTCTCGTTTTTGTTGCTCCTTGGGTGGGGAACAATGTCTGTGGGTCAAGAGACGTCCGCTGCCTATAAATTGGGCCCAGGCGACCGACTAGAATTGCGGGTGGTGATATGGGCCGAAGTTGCACGACAGTACGAATTATGGACCGCCGTTAGCGGGCCTTACGCCGTGCAAGCCGATGGTACGGTCCTGCTGCCTATTGCGGGCCCAATCAATGCGATTGGTAAGACGCCGAGTGCGTTGTCGAGCGAGATTTCCGCTGCATTGGAGAGCCGGGCCAACCTGATCGAAACGCCCGCAACTTCGGTCGAAATCGCCGAATACAGGCCATTTTATATCATCGGCGATGTGAATCGGCCTGGATCGTACCCTACGACGCCCGGCTTGACCCTTGCGCAAGCTTTCGCGAATGCGGGCGGCAGCTCCGCTACTTTGGCGACGCCAACGGCCCAATCCAGCATGCTCCGCGAGACCGCAAATTTGCAGCAGGTCAATGCTGATATTTTTCGAGAGAGGATTCGGGCCGCCCGTCTGGAGGCCGAAATCGCTGGGAAGGACACGGTCGAGTTTCCGTCGAACGTGTCCCATCCTCGCGGAGATCGGGCGACCGCCCAGATTATCGCCGAGGAGACCGAGGTGTTTCGGTCCAGACTGTCGGCTCTTGAGCTTGAGGCTGAGACCTTGAATGAACTCAAGGATCTTCTGACCAACGAAATCACGGGTCTGGATGAAACACTGGGTCGACTGCAGACTCAGTTGGAGCTTGCACGGACCCGGTACGAAAACATTGAAACCTTGGTCGAGGGTGGTCGCGCACGGGCGACCCAACTGGTCGATATCCAGCGTGACCTGTTCAACCTGGAAAATAAGGAGATTGATCTGCAGAATTCCATGTTTCGGGCGCAGCAGCGGATCAAGGAAACAGAACGCGATATCGTGGCCTTGCAGACCAAACGATCCACCCAGGCCGCCGTCGAATTGCAGCGTGTCAACGCCGACCTCGAACGGTTTCAGAACCAGCGGGGTTTTTTGCGTGAAGCCATAGCGGAGGCAGGGATCGCCTTGCCGGAAGAAGATACAGCCGAAATGGAAACCACGTACTTCGTCATCAAAGCGAATGACCCCGAAGCAACTGAACAGCCCGCCTCTGCAGGTGACCGGGTTGCCCCTGGGGACATTATCCGAGTGTCCCAGATACTTTTGCTGGACGGTTCTT
>JBCBGY010000032.1:9310-29329 GCA_038526275.1 Pseudomonadota bacterium
TTCAGGCGATAGTGGAGCATGCCGCGAACCTGCTCTGCACGTTTCAGTCGCGCGTCCCTATCGTCGAGTAACGCGATGGCGCGATCGACGAACTGCTTGGTATCTTCGGCCGTCTCGACAAGGTCGTCCAATGCGTGGCCATAGGCCTCTAAAACATCTGGTGTCGTCAGAACGCTCATGCCGAGATTCAGATAGGTGGTCACTTTGATGCTAATGCCGCTGACCGCCCGCTCGGGGGCCAAACCAATGGCGCTAGGACCACCAACAGTGCAGAGGTCTTCCACGCGACCTAACACCTTAACCCCCGGGTGGTGGCGATGGACGACGTCAGAAATCTCTCCAACGATCCAAAGCTCTGTTTCGGGGCGCTGTTTGTAAATCTCTGGCCAGATGTTCTCCAGGATCATCTTCAGCGCATCCTGGTTACCTCCATGGCGCACGCCTATGAAGACCAGTCGGAGCGGCCCCTGTTCGGGTAGGGACTGGACTGCCGCCTTAGGTGGAAGCCAGACATGTCTGCGGTTGGGAAGTTTCCCACACAACAGTTGGGCTTCTTTTACAGAGGCATGAATGCAAAGGTCGACATGTTCCAGCCGCTGGCATTCGTCTTCCAGAGTTATGGTCTCATGGTCCGGGGTCAGGCCCGCCCGTACAAAGGAACTGCCCCGTTCAGAGAACAGATCATGCAACAGGACTGCGCGTTTCTCAGCACGACATTTGCCGAGCAATCCGGCCAAAGAACTGTATTCGGCAAGAGCGACATCGCAATCGCTGGAGTTTACCTCTGCGATCATTGCTTTCTGGTCGGCCGGAGAAGGCGGTTTGCCCAGGCTGCTCGGGATCGCGGGAACTTCAAATTCTTTCCGCCCTTTTAGGATCCAGGCAATTTGGTTCAGCACGCGTTTCCAGGCGCGAACCCAGACAGCGGGGTTGATTGAGACGTAGACACGCCCAACCCGGATCGTGCCGGGCCAGCGGATCGATCGCCCGGTCAGCTTGAATGCATGACTTGGTATGGAAAATGGTTTGCTGCCAAAGCCGGCGACGGGGGCAATCACAAGTTCAACCTGGAAACCGGCTTCCTCAAGGCAGTTGAGGCAGGCCAGCAGGTAGACGGCGCTCCCAGAAAGGGAATCGTCCAAGCGTCTGTGGATGAGAACCTTTACAACCGAACGGTGCATCGTGGCGCTGGCAATATCAAACTCGTCAATATTCATGACCTTTTGCATTACAACACCTTACCATATCTGGTCCGGTTACAAGCTTTCATAACGATGAGACAGGGCACCATTTTGCGCTAACTCCCCCTAGGACCGGACGCCGATACGTTTCCCGACACTTTCATAGAGTTGTCGAACTACCCGCCGGATAGCCGACGGATGTTGAAGGGCCAGAGTTAGGGCTTGGGCAGGCTTTCTGTTTTTGAGGCTGGACATAATCTGCTCCGAATGAACGAGCCGCAACAGCGACTTCGACCGAGTTCTGAATAAATGTTTCGTTTCTGGAGACAGTTGGTCCGAAAATTGATTAACGAATTCTTTATCAGCAGCAATCAACGCAAAGATATGTTCAGGATTAGCGCGATGTGAAATTGATCCTGTTCGCACCGTATACAAATAATCTGGATTGTCTGAAACAAAGGCCCGCGCACCTGCGGCCAGCAGCGAAAAGATGAGGTGGCAATCCTCACCATTTCTCAGACTTTCATTGTAACGCAATTTGTGATCGATCAGGAACGAACGACGAATGAGAGGCTTTAAATACCCCAAACTTGGTTTCGTCGGTTGCACCTGATTGTAGGAAACATACTGTTCAAGAGTCAGCGGGGATTGGGTCTCAAACTGGCCAATTTGGAGAAATGGCGTCGCCTCAATTTCCCGACCATTTTCGTCAACTCGGACGAAATTGCCCAAAAGGGCATCTGCGTTCAGGCGATCGGCCTCGTCGATCATGTTCCGCAACCGGTCGGGCCGCATCGTGTCGTCGGCGTCAAGAACAGCCACCCAAGTGCCTTGGGCCAGTTCCAATCCTCGATTTCGGGCCGCTGCAGGGCCACCATTGGCCGGCAAAACGGCCAAGCGCACGTCTGACCGCTGGCTTAGGCGCTCGCGCAATCCATCGGTTGATGCGTCGTCAATCACCAGGATCTGACACCGTACGCCTATTTGGCCAAGGGCCGCGGCGATACTGCGATCAATTGTGTCGTCCGCCTGCCAGGCGGCGATAATCACGGTTACGTCAAACATGACAAACCAAATTCACAAACATTAACAGAACTCCAGAGTACTGAGTGTTTCCACTTATTCCAGTGGCAAACTCCATACCATAACGCTCTTACGCCTTGTCACACGTAAATATTCGCGTTTGGGTGGCGTCACTGTGAACACCCAAGATTCGGTACATAAGATATCTTTCGATATTGGCGTCATTATTCCAGCATGGAATGCGGAGGCGTCTCTTCGGCGTGCGGTCGAAAGTGCATTGGCCCAGCGTGAGGTCAGCGTCGAAGTAATCGTGGTGGATGATGCGTCCACCGATGGAACGCTTAGCTTGGCGCAAGAAATGGCCGCGGAAGAACCGCGTCTTCGGGTTCTGGACCAGCCCTTGAATCTGGGCCCAGCCGCGGCCCGAAACCGGGGTTTGGCCGCCACGCAAGCCCGCTATGTGACACCGCTCGACTCGGATGACTTCATGGAGCCTGGTCGTCTGTCCAAACTGCTGGGTGTTGCCGATAGCGGCAATTGGGACTTCGTTGCGGACGATCTGTACAAAGTGCGGCAAGATAGGCTCGACGGTCCGCGACAGCGTTTGTGGACGCAAAATGTGATCGGTGTTCAGAAGATCGACTTTCGCACTTTCGTGCGGGGCAACCTCTCTCGGCTCCATGGCGGGCGCGGAGAACTGGGTTTCATCAAGCCGCTCATATCGAGAACATTCCTCGAGGATCACGCCCTGCGCTACGATGAAGAGATGCGCCTGGGCGAAGACTATGCGCTTTATGCCACAGCCCTGTCGTTCGGCGCGCGCTTCTGTCTGACGGACCCTGCCGGATATGTTGCCGTGACCCGGCCAGACTCGTTAAGCGGCCACCATACCGCCAAAGACCTTGGTGCGCTGGTGACTGCGGATGAAAAGCTGGAACAATTGCCTCACCTGGACCAGGCTGAACGACGCGCCTTGCGCGAACATTCGATCGAAACCCGCAAGCGTTGGCACTGGATGCGCATGATTGATGCCGTGAAGCAGCGGGACATCATCGGTATCATACGATGTTTCATTGCGCCGCCCGCCGTGGGCCTGTCTGTCATGGGCAAACTTTTCGAACAATTGTATCTGCGCTCCATCGGACGCCTGTTTGTGGGCCGCCAGAACCTATCGGAGTAACAGCGCGTGTCAGACAAAGTTCGTTGGGGCATTATCGGTGCCGGCAATATAGCGCATCGGTTTGCCAGCGATATGCAACATAGCGAGACGGGGCTTTTGGCAGGCATTGCGTCTCGCACCGAAAGTCGGGCCAAGGAGTTCGCCGAGCAATATCCCGGATGCGCGACGGCTGCCGACTATGGCACCTTAGTTTCCCGCGCCGACATTGATGCCATCTACATCGCCACGCCGAACAGCCTGCACTGTGAGCATGCGCTGCTGGCGATCGCTGCTGGCAAACCTGTCTTGATCGAGAAACCTTTCGCCTTGAGTGCCGACGAGGCGACACAAATTTTCGATGCGGCTGCGGCCAAAAATGTGTTCTGCATGGAGGCCATGTGGACCCGGTTTCTTCCTACTTTCACCGCGATCCGCGAAAGGGTCAAAGAGGGTCAGCTTGGTACGGTAAGCCAGTTCCAGGCGAATCTGGGCTTTCCTCGGTTGGAGAAAGAGGGGGATCCTATCACCGACCCGGCACTCGGCGGAGGGGCGCTGCGAGATCTTGGAGTATATGGGCTTTCCCTTGCACGGGACTTGATGGGCCCCGCAACCATTGTCGCCTCGAACGTTACTGTTTCGAAAGGTGGGTCAATTCGGGATGTTGCCATAATTTTGCGCCATGAGGGAAACAATGGGCTCGCTCTTAGCACCGTAAGTGCAAGCCACAGCACTGTTTTGCCAAATGTCCTAGGCCTGTATGGAACGAAAGGCACTATCCAGACGGAAGCGCCTTTTTTGCAAGCCAGTCAGGCCTGGAGCAATCCGGTGGCGGTGACGGAGCATAAAGCCGATGGATCGCAAGGCGGCGCGCTCTCCATTTTGAAGAATTCGGCAATGTGGCCGACAGTCAAAAAGGTCGGCAAGGCTATCTTGGGCAAAGGTGGGTCTGCATTCGGAACGGGATTTCCAGGCACAGGGCTGCAATTTCAGATTGATGGAGTCGGGCACTGCTTGCGGGCCGGCGAGTGTCAAAGCCCAATCATGCCTCACGACCAATCTGTTGCCATCGCGGCACAGATCGATCAAATTTTGGGCGCAGCGCGGTAAATATTGCAGCAGCTTTTCGAAGCAGATTCTGCGGGCGCGGTATCAGTCAACCTGTCGAGAGAAATCCCTTGTTTCCAATGGGTAAGAACAGACTGTTTCGGTATGAACAACCGCGCACTTTGATCCCAAAAAGGCTGCATTTAGAGGCTATTGCGCCTACAATGAGGCAAATGTTGGGACTTTTCTCGCGTTTGGGACATTGGCCTTCCCCAAGGGCATTTGCTTTACAATGTCTTACCAATAGGCTACCTAGGCGCCATTAAGAAAGTGTGTGGTGTGATGAGCGAACGGACTGTATCCGTGTTATTTTGGTTGAAGTCTATACATCCTGAGGGGGTTGTATAATGATGGTTCTTAGGTCGCCCCGCGGCGAGGTTTTGAAAAAAGTAATGGAAAGCGCACAGATGAAGCCAGTGGCTTCTTTTGCGGAAACGGTGCAAAGCCCATCTGCAGATCCGCTCTATCGTTTCGCTAAACGCGCCACGGACATTGTGATTGCTCTGGGTATGTTGGTCGCATTTGCGCCGATCATGCTGCTGATCGCGATTGCAATCCGTTGGAAGAGTGACGGTAACATCTTTTACAGCCACAAGCGCGTTGGCAAAGATGGCAAGACCTTCGGATGCTTGAAGTTTACGACGATGGTTCCGAATGCGGACGTGGTTCTGAAGCAGCTGTTGGATAAAGATCCCGATCTGCGTCGGCAGTGGGAGCTGGCCCAGAAATTACCAAATGACCCGCGGGTCATTCCGGGCATCGGTCATCTTCTTCGCGCGTCGAGCTTGGATGAACTGCCGCAGATCATAAATGTTCTGCGCGGTGATATGAGCATCGTCGGTCCGCGTCCGGTAACGGAGAGCGAGTTGGAAAAGTACGGTGCTTATCGCCACCACTACCTGTCGGTAAAGCCCGGTTTGACCGGTCCCTGGCAGATGGGCGGTCGGTCAGACACGTCTTATGCCGAGCGAGTCGCGAAAGATGTTTGGTACGTGGAGAATGCAAGCCTGTCGATGGACCTGCGCATCTTCGTAAAGACAGTCACATCGTTCGTATCAGGTCGCTTGTCTGGCGCCTGCTAAGTCAAATTTTACTCAACTTGCGGGTTTCAATTTCTGCTGCGTCTCAGGCGCAGCAGATTTTGTTTGGGCCGCCATCACAATCGTCAGAGGTGCATTCAAGACCCAAGCTGCAGCTACCCAAAGCCAGAAAAAGCCTCCAATCAACAAGTATCCAATCGTAGCGACTGCCACAGATAAAAATAATGGATATAGTAGGTTGGATAACTTCATATCTGTTTCTGCGACCCTGCTTGTGTGACCTTATCTCTGTGATGGACAGAGAGTAGTACTGTTGTCTTAACGTCGAGGATAATTGTCGCGTTTGTTGGGATATTGGCGGAAATATGCCTTCTTTGTGAGCCAATGACCGAAGTCACCGTTGGAATATGTACTTTTAGACGAAGTAGTCTACACACAACCATTGAGAGTGTTGTAAATCAGTCACTTCCCTCGGGGGTGAATGTAAGGGTCGTCGTCGCGGATAATGATGAAACGGCTCAACTAGAAGAATCACTTGCCACCCTGGCTCAGCGTCTTTCGTTGGACCTAACTTACGTTCACGCTCCGGCCCGCAATATCTCGATCGCCCGCAACGCCTGTCTAGAGGCCGCTGACAAGAGCCTGCTTCTGTTCATCGATGATGACGAAATTGCCGAACCGGATTGGGTTGCCAAGCATCTTGAAGCCTTTGAGCACAGTAAAGCCTCTGTCGTGTTCGGGCCTGCCCATGCGATTTACCCGGACACCGCACCCGACTGGATGCGAGAGAACAGCTTTCATTCCAACATCCCCACCCGAAATGGCGATGTGGTTGAAACGGGGTTTTCCAGCAATGTCCTGATCGATTTGCGGGACGATCGGGTGCGTACCGAACGGTTTAGCCCGGACTATGGGCGTACTGGAGGCGAAGATGTGGATTACTTCTTCCGCCTTCACCGCAAGGGTGTGCTGATGGACATCGCGTTGGATGCCGCAGTGCGCGAACCGGTTGCGCCCAAACGGATGTCTTTTCAATGGCTCCTGCGTCGGCGGCACACAACGGGAATGATCTACAGCCACTGTCTGCTGTCTGACCCCGGACAATCTCGCCTAACTTTCATGGCAAAGGCATTCGCCAAGATCGCGTTTTGCGGACTGCGCACCCTGTTCTCTGCCGCCAGTCCCCAGAAGCGCACCTTTTGGATCATGCGAGGCAGCTTTCACACCGGAACGTTTGCCGGGGCCATGTCACCGCCTAAGACAGAATTCTATGGCCACGCGCCCTAGGCAAAATGGTCAGGCAGGTCAAAGCCGTTCAAAAAATCCGTTGGCTCCATGGGTCGCTTTCCCTGGCGCTGCGCCTGCAAAACTTCGATAGCGCCGTCGCCACAGGCGATTGTCAGTCCGTTTAGCACCTGACCGGGCGTGCCTGACCCTTCTGCCAAACGACTGCGCAGAAGCTTTACACGCTGGCCGGACACCTCGCACCAGGCACCCGGGAAGGGCGATAGGCCGCGGATATGCCGGTCAACGGTCGTGGCAGGCAAAGTCCAATCAATCCGGGCCTCGGTTTTCTCGATCTTATGGGCGTAAGTTACGCCGTCATCTCGCTGAGGGCAGGGTGGTAGCGCCTCAAGCTGGTTAAGCGCTTGAACGATTCCCGCCGCCCCCATGGCCGCCAGCCGGCCATGCAAATCGGCGGTTGTCTCTTCGGGGCCAATATCGGTTTCGAGACGCAAGAGAACAGGGCCGGTATCTAGCCCTGCTTCCATCTGCATGATGCAAATACCGGTTTGCGCGTCGCCGGCCAGTATCGCCCGGTGGATCGGGGCCGCTCCGCGCCAGCGTGGCAGGAGCGATGCATGGATGTTCAAACATCCATGTGTCGGCGCCTCAAGCACCGGTACTGGCAGCAGCAGACCATAGGCCACAACAACCGCCAGATCGGCGTTCAGGTCCGCCAGATCTGATTGCGCGTCGGCCCCCTTTAGGCTCTTTGGATGTCGCACATCCAAGCCCAGCTCTTCGGCCCGTTTCTGAATCGGGGACGGACGGTCCTTTTTCCCCCGACCAGCAGGCCGCGGCGGTTGGGTGTAGACGGCCACTATGTCGTGGCCTTCTGCCACCAGAGCCTCCAACGGTGGCACCGAAAAGTCCGGAGTTCCCATGAAGATCAATCTCATTTCCGGGCCTTTGCTGCTTTTTTCAGAAGCATATCGCGCTTCATGCGACTCAGGCGATGCACGAAAAGCTTGCCGTCCATGTGATCAATCTGATGCTGGACACTCGTCGACCACAGATCTTCAAAGTCTCGGTCAACGCGAGAACCAGTTTCGTCGGTAAAAGCTACCCTGATCCTTTTGGGGCGTTTCAATGTGGCCGAAAGCCCGGGCAAGTTGGGGCTGCCCTCCAGATGACTGAACGTTTCGGCGCTGGTTTCCAAAATTTCCGGATCTGCAAGGCGCACGACCCAACCGCGTTCCTTGGAACAATCGACCACGGCCAGGCGCTTCATCACCCCGATTTGCGGCGCTGCGAGGCCATAGCCCGGCATGGCCTCCATCGTGTCCACCATATCGTCCCATATCGCACGGATCTCATCTGTGATCTCGCCAACCGGTTTGGCCACTTCCGACAAACGGGGATCAGGCCACAGCAGGATTGGGCGTGCCACCATGGTTAGGCCCGCGCGCGCTCCCGCTTCATCTTCTGCATTTTGCGGGTGATCATCTGTCGGCGCATCGGTTTGAGGTAGTCGATGAACAACTTACCGTCCAGATGGTCGATTTCGTGCTGCACACAGGTGGCCCAAAGCCCATCAAATTTCTGTTCTTGCTGGCTTCCGTCGAGACCGGTCCACTTAACAGTGACTTCGCTTGGGCGCTCGACATCGGCAAAATGCTCCGGGATCGAAAGGCAGCCCTCTTCATAGACGTTCGCCTCTTCCGAGTGCCAGGTAATCTCGGGATTGATCAGAACCATCGGCTGCAACGGTTGATCGGGGTCCTTTATGCAGTCCATCACCAACATGCGTTGGCTCACACCAACCTGTGGCGCCGCCAGACCGATACCTGGCGCGTCGTACATCGTCTCTAACATATCTTCGGCCAGTGAGTGCAGATCGGGGGTCACTTCCGTGATCTCCTCTGCGACCTTTTTCAGCCGAGGATCTGGGTGCAGCAGAATATTGAGCAAGGCCATAGCGAGGATGTAGTTCAGCCGACCCCGGCGCGCAATAACCTGCTTGCACCCACATCTTCCGGCCCTAGGGTCGCGGCAAAGGAGACCAGCATGAGCTTTGACGAACTGATCGATCGCCGCGGCACCCATTGTATGAAGTGGGACATGATGGAAGACCGTTATGGCGTTTCACCGGATGATGGCCTGGCCATGTGGGTAGCTGACATGGATTTTCGTCCGCCAGCCTGTGTGAATGATGCGGTCAAGGCGATGGCCGACCATGGTCTATACGGGTATTTCGGAGATGAGCGGGCCTATAAAGAAGCCATCCAATGGTGGATGGAAACCCGCCACGGTTGGTCCGTCGCTTCTGACCAGATCTTTTCGACACACGGGCTGGTCAACGGAACCGCGCTGTGCGTGGACGCCTTCACCCAACCGGGCGATGGCATCGTTCTGTTCACGCCAGTCTATCACGCGTTCGCTAGGGTGATCCGCGCATCTGGCAGGACCGTTGTGGAATGCCCCCTGGTTCAGGAGGACGACCGCTATGTGATGGATTTCGACGCCTATGATGCTGCGATGACCGGTTCGGAAAGGATGGTGATCCTCTGCTCGCCGCATAATCCCGGTGGCCGGGTTTGGACAAAAAGCGAGCTAGAGCGCCTTGCCGAATTTGCCCGCCGCCACGACCTGATCTTTGTGAGCGACGAAATCCACCATGACCTTGTCTTTCCGGCGCACAAGCACGTTCCGATGTCCGCAATAGAAGGGATCGAAGACCGGTTGGTCATGATGACGGCCACAACGAAGACCTTCAATATTGCCGGATCTCATACGGGGAACGTCATCATCGCTGATCCCGATCTGAGACAGCGCTTCGCTCAGCGCATGATGGCACTCGGTCTACATGCCAACAGCTTCGGGATGTTCATGGCCACCGCGGCGTACTCGGCAGAAGGTGCGGCGTGGGTCGACGACCTTGTCGACTATCTCGACGAGAATCGCCGGATTTTTGATGAGGCCGTCAACAAGATCCCGGGTGTCAGGTCGATGCCGCTCGAAGCGACCTACCTGTCCTGGGTGAGTTTTGAAGGCACCGGCATGGAAACTTCAGAGTTTACCAAGCGGGTGCAGGAACAAGCGCGGATCGCTGTGAATCACGGACCGACATTCGGCAAGGGGGGTGAAAGTTTCCTACGCTTCAACTTAGCGACCCCTAGAGCCCGGATTTTAGATGCAGCGAACCGTTTGGCTGATGCCTTTTCTGATCTTCAATAAAGACGGGATTTGGCCTCAAAGCTGCCATAGATTCTCTGCCCGGTTGACGTTGCGGCCAATGACTCTCCAAATTCCCATCATCCGCGTTCAACTAACTCTTGTGAAACGGTGAATTGTTGACAAATTAGAGGCGTAGAAGGAGAACAGTCTGTTTCTTGCCGATGTTTGCGGCAAAAATTCTGCAAGAAGTTGTCAAACTCTGCTACTCAAACTTTGCGCGCGGCATGTTTGTGGTTGCCTTGGATCAAGTTCTTGCTTCAAGGTTCTGGTAGTGGGGGTGATTACCAAAGCAACGTCGCCGCATGGTCCTGGCCTGCTCAATTGTGGGTAGGTTTGGGGAACCGCAACTGGTGTGGTCCGTTAAATACGGTATGTGTGGTGAGTTGGTACAATGATGATGGAAAATTTTCACCCCAATCTTTTGGAACATGGAGTCGGTCGACGGCTCAACAACGCTCGTTTGGCGTTGCTGAACGCGTCTGACCAACTCACCGAGCTTTCCGGGGACGAGTTGACCGTCCGGGTGCGGCCCGTGAAAGATCGTTTGACCAAGATGATGACCCGGGTTGCCGTGGTCGGTCAGATCAAGGCAGGTAAGTCCACATTTGCAAATTGTGTCAGTCGGCGCATGGATTTGTTGCCAGCGGATGTGAACCCCTGGACCTCTGTGGTGACACAGCTCTATTTTGGGCACCATTCCGGCAAAAATTCTGGCGCGGTCTTTCGGTTCTTTGACGAAGATCAATGGGACATTCTCGCCAACCGGGGTGGGCGCCTGGCAGCCCTGACCGAGGGTTTGCTGGAAGACTATAAGCGTACGGAATTGCTGACAGAAGTGCGCGCCATGCGGATGCGCGCTGAAGGACGCTTGGGTGAAGAGTTCGATGGCCTACTTGGCAAGTCTCACCGTTTCAGCTCTGTCACACCAGAAATCATGGAGCGTTATGTCAGCGCGGGTGACGAGCTTGCTGCAGGAGCGGTGGCGGAAAATGAACCTGGCCGTTTTGCCGACATCACTCATACCGCTGAAATCTTTTTCGAGCAGTCACCGTTTGGGTGCCCCATTTGCCTGATCGACACGCCCGGCATTAACGACCCGCTTTTGATCCGGGAAGAAATCACCCAGCAAAGCCTGGAAGACGCCGATTACTTCGTCGTTGTTCTTTCGGCCCATCAGCCTTTGTCCAAGGAAGATGTGCGACTGATCCGGCTTCTGCGCGCACTCGACCGGAATCGGTTCGTTGTTTTCGTCAATCGCGTCGACGAGATCAGCAATGCCGGAGAAAGCGCAGAGGCACTGCGCAACCGGGTTGCGGCGCAAATGGTGGAGTATCTAGACGGAACCGAAGTCGAGGTTGTTGTCGGTAGTATGGAATGGGCCAAGTACGCCTTGACCGGGACATCGGAGTTCCTGGATCAGGCCGTGCTCGACAGCTTTGTCGATGGTCGTGGTTTGCTGGCGGCGGCCGAGCGGTGCGCGCACGATTCCGGTCTCGACCTATCCCGGGCTAAAGCCTATGTCGCCAGCGGAATTGGCGAGGTTGAAACGTCGTTGTCGCGTCTTTTGCTGCAAGGCGGTTCACAGACCCATTTCCTGAGCATGGCAGACGATCTGAAATCGGTTTCTGGCCAGCTTACCGAACGCTTGAAACTTCGGCTGAACCCAGATCCGAAGGATGCGGAGCCAGCGGAAAAACCATTGACCGCCGGGGAAGCCGAAAGGTTGATGAACAGCATCATCACCCAGGCGAACAATCATATTCAGGCGCTTGAGATTGCGATGCAAGAATCCTGCGATGCCCTTGGCGACAAGTTGGCAGATCAGGCCGAAACCTTCGCAGAAGCCCAACGCGATGAAGTTAAGGCCGCAGTTGCAGATGTTGGCCGCGATGGTGATATCTCGATTGATCTGGATCCCCTGCGCAGCAGGCTGACCAAAACCTACAAGTCCGGCTTTGACGAGATACAGGGCGTGTTGTGGGACGAGTTGAAATCCATCAACCATTCCTTCCGCTCCGCCATTCCCAAACGGGTTGAACAACCGCTCCAAACTGTTCGGATCGCCACTTTGCCAATCATTGGGCTTTTGCCGCGGTCCAATCCTTTCAACAAAACGGTAACGTTCGATCTGTCGCAAACCTGGTTGGCTGGGATTTTTGCGCGGTCGGATCGGCTGACCGACCGTGCACTCGACACGATAAAGACCCAGTTCACCGATATCGCGCTTACCACCGTGGATCGGGAAAAGGAGCTGTTCTCCGAAACTCTGGCGGAGACGATCCAGCAATTTGAGTATGATCTGAAAGAACAACTCGGGGCCGTGGTGGAGGCAAACGCATCTGCTGCCGCGGAAGGAGATACCGTCCCGCCTAAGGTCCGCCAGAAGGCGCAAGAGGATTTGGCAAAACTCGAGAAATTGACGAACAAACTTTCGAAATTGCAGGCTGACCTTGAGCGAGAATTTTCTGTAAAATGAAACGTATGAATGTACCTCCGTCACCTCTCATCGTTCTTGACCGGTTTGTGTCCGAAGCCAATCGGGATGATCTTCGCAGTGATGAACGTCGGATCTATGACCGCGCACTGAGCTTACGGTCACGTTTGTCCGGTCCGCCCCGCGTTCTGATTGCAGGCGAATTTAGCGCGGGGAAGTCCACGCTGGCCAATCTGCTTGTCGGGGCTGACCTCATTCCGACGAGTGTGCTGGCGACCCATCTGCCGCCTGTAGAGTTCAGCTACGGCAAAAGCGGTCAAGCTCATGCGTCTTGGTGGGATACCCGCGTGGATGTGACCTTTGACCGACTAGATTTTCAGGCCCTCTCCGCCGTGGAGCCGGATTATATCAGCCTGACCGCCGAAAGCCCGTTCCTGGAAAAGATCCGGCTGGCGGATACGCCTGGAACAGGCGATCCAGCAATGATGGTCGATATGATGCAGTCGGTCGCGCGCCATTCGGATGTGCTGATCTGGTGCACCAACGCCGTTCAGTCCTGGAAAGAGAGCGAACGCCGGACCTGGTCCGAATTGCCTGAGCGGCTGCGCAAGCATGCGGTGCTTCTGGTGACCCACATGGATCTTCCGGCGATTCGCAAAGGGCGTCAGCGGGTCCTGGACCGGTTGAACCGGTTGGCGGGCGACGACTTCGCCCAAATCATTCCTTTCTCTGCGCCCGATGCCGCACTTGCAATTTCAGAAGGCAATGTGCGTGACGAAGAGATGTGGAACAGCAGCGGAGGTGGTCCATTGGTGGATCAGGTGAACAAACTCGCGGTCGCCGCCCGCCAAGATGCCAACGAATTGGCAGGCCGTCTGATCCAGAATTACATTGCCCCCTCTTTGTCATTGAATTCGCCCAACGATCTTTATGTGGGCAAAACCAACCCGTAAGGGAAGTATCTGCAGCAAAAACGAAACCGGGCCCATCGCGGCCCGGTTTTTTCGTTCGTGCGGCCAACAGCCCCACGAGTTCTGATTTCGACCTTAGTTTTGCTGGGTTTCGGTTCGTTCTAACTTCCGCCAGACCTGCTCGGAATGCCTCGCCGACAGCTTCTGCAGCTGCTTGACCGTTCGGCAGCTATTCAAACCGCGATCAGTAATGCTGTCCTAAGAGTTGGTGCCCAGGAGAGGACTCGAACCTCCACGTCCATACGGACACTAGCACCTGAAGCTAGCGCGTCTACCAATTCCGCCACCTGGGCCGGTGTCGTGAGCGCGTTGGATATAAGCGGGACCTGACCCTGTCAACGGAAGAATTGTAGCCGCGACCACACCGCCGGTTGCCCATGGGCAGAGGGGCGGCTATCAGCGGATTAATCCTCGAGCCGGAGCAAAGCACCATGTCAAAACTTGTCACCATCTACGGCGGTTCAGGCTTTATCGGACGCTACATCGCCAGGCGCATGGCCAAGCAGGGGTGGCGGGTCCGGGTGGCTGTCCGTCAAACCAACGAAGCGGGCTTTGTGCGCACCTATGGCGTCGTCGGACAGGTGGAGCCGGTATTGTGCAATATTCGGGATGACGCGTCCGTGGAAGCTGCGATGGCAGGGGCAGACGTCGTCATCAACTGCGTCGGTATCCTAGCCGAAACCGGCAAGAACCGGTTTGATGCCATCCAGGCAGAAGGTGCTGGCCGGATTGCGCGTCTGGCGAAGGCGCACGGCATTCAAACCATGGTTCAACTCTCGGCCATTGGAGCCGACGCTGAGGCAGAAAGCGAATATGCCCAGACCAAAGCCAAGGGTGAGGCGTTGGTTCTGCAACATATGCCCAACGCGATTATTTTACGGCCATCGGTTGTCTTCGGCGCCGAGGACGCGTTTTTCAACCGCTTCGCCGGTATGGCACAGTTCGGACCGATTTTGCCCGTCGTGGGCGCCGACACGAAATTTCAGCCAGTGTTCGTGGATGATGTTGCGCATGCTGCGGAGCTTGCGGCTCTGGGCCAGGTGGACCCAGGCATCTACGAGCTGGGCGGACCCGATGTACAAAGCTTCAAGGAGCTCATGAATGGGATGCTTGATGTCATCCGGCGTCGCCGCCTGGTCGCCAATATACCTTTCGGCATTGCGCGCATTATGGGCTTTGGCTTCGAAACCCTGTCTCGACTGTCCGGCGGCCTGATTGTTCCAGCCCTGACCCGCGATCAGATCAAGAACCTGGCCGTCGACAATGTGGTGTCCGAAGACGCAAAGGGTTTCGCTGATCTTGGAATCAAACCCACGTCGCTCGACTCTGTGCTGCCCGACTATCTTTGGCGCTTTCGTCCCTCCGGCCAATATAGCGATATCAAGGAATCAGCCGGTAACCTGAAAATCTGAAGGGCCATCTTCCCTTTCTTGTTGGCCTCGCCGAAGGCTCCCCCTTCGCTATCAAAAGCTGCTCGGGGGGACATCCTACTGACGAATGCGGTAGCCGGTTTTGAAGATCCACCAGATGACCGCCAGGCACAGGCCCGTGAAGCCCATGATCGCCAGCAGACTGATGCCAATCGGCACGTCCGCAGTGCCAAAAAACGACCAGCGGAAGCCGGAAATCAAGTACACAACGGGGTTAAAGAGAGAGATGGTTTGCCAAACCGGCGGCAGCATCGAGATCGAATAGAAGCTGCCACCCAGAAAAACCAACGGTGTCACGACAAGCAGCGGAATCAGCTGCAACTGCTCAAAATTGTCCGCCCAGATCCCGATGATGAACCCGAACAGGGCGAAGGACAGGCAGGTGAGCAGCAGAAAGGCCACCATGGCCAAAGGATGGGCGATTGTCAGATCGACAAAAAAGAAAGCCGTGATCAGGATGACAAGACCGATCAACAGGGATTTCACGGCCGCCGCTCCGACAAAGCCTATGACAATCTCCAGGAAATTGATCGGTGCAGAGAGCAGCTCATAGACGGTGCCGATGAATTTCGGGAAATAGATCCCGAAGGCCGCATTGGAAATGCCCTGGGTCATGACGCTGAGCATGATCAGGCCGGGCACGATAAAGGCGCCATAGGGCACACCTTCGACTTGATCGATCCGGCTGCCTATCGCCGTTCCGAACACGACGAAGTAAAGCGACGTGGACAGAACCGGAGAGATCATGCTTTGCGCAATGGTTCGGAAAAACCGAGACAATTCGCTTTGGAAAATAGCGTAAACGGCGATCAGGTTCATGCGGGATCCTTGACCAAATCAACGAAGATGTCTTCCAGGCTGCTTTGGGCAGTGTGCAGGTCGCGCAGCTTAATCCCTTCAGCGGCCAGTGCGGTCAGAAGCGACGTGATCCCCGTACGCTCGCCACCCGTATCGTAGGTGTAGGTCAGGGAGCTCCCATCGGCAGCGAGGGCTAGGCAGTAGGGTTCCAGCGCCGCCGGAACCCGATCGATAGCCTGCTGCAACTCGATCCTCAGTTGCTTTTTACCCATCCGCGCCATGAGCTTTTGCTTTTCCTCAACCAGAAGAATCTCGCCCTTGTTTATGATGGCAATCCGGTCGGCAATGGCCTCGGCTTCTTCGATATAGTGGGTCGTCAAGATGGTGGTCACGCCTTCCGCTTTGAGGGTTTCGACCGTGGCCCACATCTCTTTGCGCAGTTCCACATCAACCCCGGCGGAAGGTTCGTCAAGGAACAGCACCCGCGGCCCGTGGCTCAACGCTTTGGCGATCAGGACCCGGCGCTTCATTCCGCCGGACAGTTCTCGGACAGATGCTTTGCGCTTGTCCCACAGGGACAGCCGCCGCAAGAGCATTTCGATATGGTCCGGATCCGCCGGTTTGCCGAAAAGCCCTCGCGTGTAGGACACGGTTCGCTCGACACGTTTGAAAGGCTCCAGCGCAATCTCTTGTGGGACAAGACCGATCATCTGTCGTGCAGCGCGGAATTCGGTCACCACATCGTGGCCACCCACCGAAACCTTGCCGGATGTGGGTGTCGTTATGCCGCAAATCGTTGAGATTAGGGTGGTTTTGCCGGCGCCATTGGGGCCGAGAAGGGCCAGTATCTCGCCCTCCTCAATCTCCAGATCAATGCCTTTCAGGGCTTCGAAACCGGACGCATAGGTCTTTTGCAGACCTTTGATTGTCACAATGGACGACATGCCCCTCCCCCTTTTTGCGGACCTTATCGCGGTGCGGGGGGAGGGAACACCTCAAACGATGACTAGCTCATGTGCATATCTGCATAGGTGATCAGCGGCCAACGCTGACATAGGTTTCAAAACCGGCCTTTTCCGCGTCTTCGGTTGAATAGACGTTGCGCAGATCCGCCATCCGCGGTGTTTTCATGGCTTTGGATACTCGATCCAGATCCAATGCGCGGAATTCATTCCATTCGGTCAGGATCACAAGCGCATCGGCATCCTCGGCGGCGGCATAGGCATCTTCGACCCATTCCACACCCGGCAGCAGTTCTTCTCCTTCGCGACGGCCCTGCGGATCTACAACCCGAACCTTGGCACCGCCGCCCACAAGAGCGGGAACAATGGTTAAGGATGGTGCTTCGCGCATGTCATCGGTGTTCGGTTTGAAGGTCGCGCCCAACACCGCAACGGTCTTGCCATTGAAGCTGCCGTCGCACAGGTCATTCAGCTTTTCGACCATACGGCGCTTGATCTCTTCGTTGACCTTGATGACCGTCTCGGTGATCTGCAACGGCGCGGCATGTTCCTGACCAATCCGGGCCAAGGCGCGGGTATCTTTGGGGAAACATGATCCCCCATAGCCGGGACCGGCATGCAGGAACTTGTTGCCGATCCGACCATCCAAGCCGATCCCCTTGGAGACCGATTTGATATTGGCACCGACCCGTTCGCACAGCATGGCCATTTCGTTGATGAAGGTAATCTTCGTCGCCAGAAACGCGTTCGCGGCGTATTTGATCACCTCGGCGCTTTCCAGGTCGGTGTAGACAACGGGGAAGTCGCGCAAAAAGAGCGGCCTGTAGATATCGGCCATGACACCTTTGGCACGCTCAGATTCCACGCCCACAACCACGCGGTCCGGGCGCATAAAGTCATCAATCGCTGCGCCTTCGCGCAAGAATTCGGGGTTAGAGGCCACGTCGAAGTCAGCATCAGGGGCGGTTTTCTTCACGATCCGTCCGACTTCGCGATTGGTACCTACGGGCACAGTCGATTTGGTCACAACGACCGTGTAGCCCTGAAGCGATTTGGCGATTTCTTCGGCAGCGGCGTAGACGAATGTCAAATCGGCATGGCCGTCGCCGCGACGGGTTGGAGTCCCAACGGCAATGAAAACGGCATCCGCGTCCGAGACCGCTGCGCCAAGATCGGTTGTGAAGGAAAGACGTCCCGCCTGGACGTTCTTGGCCATCAATTCGTCAAGGCCTGGTTCATAGATCGGGACCTCGCCCCGTTCCAGCATCGCCACCTTCTCTGCATTCTTGTCAACACAGATGACTTCGTGGCCGAAGTCCGAAATGCACACTCCAGAAACCAGACCGACATAGCCTGTGCCAATCATCGCTATTTTCATCGTCGAAACCCTTACTTCATGACAAATGCCGCCCTCCCATGCGCCAAGGCAAAGGAGACGTCAATGCGGTGCTCTTAACGGGGGTATTGGGTATGTCAACGCTCTACCCCAGGGGTTGCAACAATGCGAAGCAAATCAGGGTTTTGTGCCCAACCCGGTGTTGCAAAAACTGGCGGGATGGTCCCGCGCGCCGTTCATAGGCCGGGACAATATCGCAGGTGTCAGGGCGCCCGGTTGTACGAGGTCCGATACCACTGAACGAAGGCGGCTATACCATCCTTAAGGTCGGTCTGGGGCAATGCGCCCACCAGGCGGGTCAGCAGACCGGTATCCGCCCAGGTTGCGGGCACGTCGCCGGGCTGCATGTCCAGCATCCGTTTCTCCGCCTTTTCTCCCATCGCATCTTCGATGGCCGCAATGAAATCGCCCAGTTTGACCGGGTTGGCATTGCCGATATTAACCACCCGCCAAGGTGCCACGGGTGACAGGCTGTCACCCTCAATCGCGTCGCTACGGTCATGAGCCAGCGGAGGTGGGCAATCGATCAACCGCCGCACACCTTCAACCAGATCGTCCACAAAGGTGAAGTCGCGCCGCATGTTGCCGTGGTTGTAGACATCAATGGGTCGGCCCTCCTGTATGGCGGATACGAACTTGAACAGCGCCATATCGGGGCGGCCCCAGGGCCCATAGACCGTGAAGAAACGGAACATGGTCATCGGCAGCCCGTACAGGTGGGCATAGGAATGCGCCATGGCCTCATTTGCCTTTTTCGTCGCCGCATAGAAAGACATCTGGGTATCAACCTGATCGGTCTCGGCATAGGGCATCTTCGTATTGGCCCCGTAGACGCTGGAGGTTGAGGCGAGCAACATATGGGCTGGCGGATGGGCGCGCGCGGCCTCTAGCAGTTCGAACGTGCCCATCAGATTGGCTTCGACATAGCTGCGCGGCTGTTCGATGGAAAAGCGAACACCGGCCTGAGCGGCCAGATGGACCACAATGTCTGGATGATGTTCCTGAAAGACGTTCATCAAACGCTCAGGTTCTTCCAGCCGCCCGCGCACCATCGCAAAACGGTCATCGGCCTGTAGAATCTGAAGCCGCCGTTCCTTCAACCCGACATCGTAATAGTCATTCAGCGAGTCGAGCCCCACAACACGAAACCCATCGGCCATCAGGCGTTGCGACACGTGGAACCCGATAAAGCCAGCTGCACCCGTCACCAATGCGGTTTTGCCGGATCCTGCGCTGTCGTTCTGGGTCTGATCCACCATGTGCCGCTACCTTTTACTACCGCCGACCTGCGCCTTTGCTTTCGGGCAAGGGGTTAAAGGTCAATCCGCAGCCCAGCAATCCCCGGGGACCAAATAAGCGGTCGTGGATTTTTGCGGGGTGCCTTCTGGCAAGGCCACTTCTGTGGCCGGGCAGTTGCGGGGCGGTCGGCGGCCGACAAACAGAATGGTCCCGCCGATTTCCCCCTTTAGGCCATGACGCATTTCGTAGTGGTTGCGCGGGCGCCCCGGGCGCGGTCGGGCAAAAATCGGCAAGTCGATGTCGCGCCCGGTATAAAACAGATCGGCCAGAATATCGCGATTGTCGGCCACAATGGCCGCCGCCCCCTCGGCATCCGCTGCGTCAAGCAGTGCCTGACTGAAGGCAGTATGACCCAGATACCTGCCGTAGATCCGGTGCAGTAGGCTACCCTCACTGGCACCAGCGGCGAATACAGCGCCCAAAGGGAGGGCCAGTGCGAAGGCACCATGCAGAACAAGCGATGCGATCAGCCACCGCACATGATGCATGGCCAACCACGGTACTACGATCAAGGTCCCGGCAAGGTATGCCGCCGCCGCCCAATTCGCATAGGCCTGCGACAGCAGCGCCTGCCCGCACACCAGCAGCACGATGGGCAGGGAAAACCAAAGAAACAGCCCGCCCTGGCGCACCCAAAGCCAAAGGAGCGTGCCCATGAAGACCGGCCCGAAGACGATGAACTGGCTGCCGAAGAATTCGGCGAGGCCTGCCAGGTTTAGGTCGGCGCGCGTGCCCGGGTCGCGAACCCAGTCTGCATTGTC
>JBCBGY010000033.1:0-29058 GCA_038526275.1 Pseudomonadota bacterium
TGTCCAGCACTTCCGGCCAATAACCCCCTGACAAAACCGTTGCGTCAAAAACGGTCGTTTTTGGCCAAGTGCTCTGCCCTACCCAGGATCAATCGCTTAGCCTGGACAAAAACCCCTAGCAAAACCTTTGTAGTTTTGGCAGGTTTTTGTCCTAGCGCAGCTCCTATGGACGGCGTGTTCTGTAAAGAGAGGACCGGGCTTGTATAACCTATTTGTTTCCGCGAACGACGAGGCTTGGAATGGAGAGCCGTGGCAGATCGAGCGAAGCCGTTGCGTCCGCGAGTACACCAGCGATGAAATACATGAACGTTACGGTTCTCTTGATGCGGCAGCCGTGGACCACTTACGGCGGTTGCCATGTATCTTCGCTTACGAGTCCTTCAACCAGATTGACCCGCACTTCGGCTTAATCCGCGATCTGACCGTCCGCCCCGGTGAAGTTCGGGTCGACTACGAGTTGCATCCGCTCAGTCACTTTCTGACAGCTTCTCAGCTCGAAGAGATGACCTTCGAGCTTGATATCGGAAAGTGGGAGATGAACAGAACTCATTGGGCCGTGAAAGATGTGGATCTTCCCGCGGAGCTGAGTCGAAAAGGGATCACTCTTCCAAGGTGGGCTTCTCGTGCAGGGCCAAGGATCAACCTAGCGGATCACCAGTTCGACGTGGCCTTGTCCTTCCCGGGCGAGGCGAGAGCGTACGTCGAGGAAGTTGCAAAAAATCTGGAACGGCTTCTCGGCCCAGATCGGTACTTCTATGACAGGAACTATACCGGGCAACTTGCACGACCATCACTCGATACGTTTCTTCAGGCCATCTATCGGGACAGATCACGCATGGTGGTGGTCTTTGCTGGCGGTGATTATCAGCTCAAAGATTGGTGCGGCATCGAGTTTCGGGCTGTGAGGGAGATCATCAACGCACGTGAACACGATAGGATCATGTTCGTGCGAATGGACGACGGCGAAGTCGAAGGCATCTTTGGACACGACGGCTATGTCGACGCTCGACAACACAGCCCCTCTGACGTGGCCGGATTCATCGAGGAACGTGTAGCGGTGCTGTCATGATCATCGGATATGCTCGCGTTAGCACTGACGAACAAAGCCTCGATTCACAAACCGATGCCCTTTCCGAAGCTGGTGCCGAAAAGGTCTTTTCTGATAGGGTCAGCGGATCAAAGCGCGCGCGACCAGAGCTGGATAGGATGCTGGAGCAACTTCGCGACGGCGATGTTGTGACTGTCACCAAATACGACCGCCTTGCACGATCTCTCAAAGACCTTCTGGAGATCGTGGAGACGATCCGGGGGCGTGGTGCTGGTTTTCGTTCCCTTGCTGAAGACATCGACACCACGACGCCGGCTGGCCGTCTTGTGTTCCATGTCTTTGCATCCATCGCCCAGTTCGAGCGCGAGAGGATTTCAGAACGCACCAAGGAGGGTTTAGCTTCCGCTCGTAGGCGTGGCCGGATCGGCGGCAGGCCACCTGCTCTGTCGGTTGCACAAAAGGACGAAGTGCGCCGTATGCGAGATGAGGAACACCGCAGTATCCCGGAGATCGCTCGCCTGTTCAAAGTCAGTGAACGGACTGTCCGGCGCGCCTAACCAGAACAAAGAGAGTACATTGCCGACTGCCCCCACACCATCTAGTATATGTGCGCCTACCACCCACAAAATAGGGAATCACGCATTGCGGGCATTACAGCATTACATCAAGCGCAAAGCCGCCACGAACCTATTGCACGCACCGAGAACAGCAAAAGCACTGGGACGGCCATTCAACACGCACGTCACGATCAGTTTTTGGCAGCTTGGATGTGATGAAACCGACATTTTTGATGTATTTGCCAAGCTGAGAAACGAAAGATTTCAGCGCTGGTCGAGCTACGCGCCTGTAGGGGCAGCGGTAACGCGCAATGGCCCGCCGACATATGCTTGGGTGATCGAGGCAGACAAAGGGCTACATCACATCCACTGGATGCTTCACATCGCGCACGATCAGTTAATGCATTTCTCTGGCTCGCTCAGGAGATGGCTGATCAAAATAAATGATGGTCAACCCATTTCCGACGATACCGTTATGATTCAACAAATCGACAACGCCGAAGGTCTGAAGAAGTACCTTGCAAAAGGTACAGAGCCGCATTTTGCGCGCTTCTGTAATATCCGCCCTCAAGACACTGGACCGGTACATGGGCGCAAGAGCGGGATAAGCCGGAACCTTGGTCCTGCGGAATGGATGCCTCGCAAGGCAGCATGGAAAGCAGCACGACGCAGGGCTGCTTGAAGGCATGAGCTACTTTGACGAAATCCCCGACGACAACGTCGAACGCGCTGAAATGATGGAAGGAATTCTGACGTCCAGAGCAACGGGAGGCGCTGGCGATAACGGCATATACGTGCAGCTGCGACGTGACTTTATGGCCGATCCAAACACGCGGGATTTGCTACCAAAGTTCGTTCGCACATATCGCAACCTCGACGCATTCTGGCCGTTCATTAAGAACGAAGCGCCGTCGTATGCTGAACGGCGCGAGATCATCAGTCGTGCATTTACGCCTCTAATTGATCATCTTGAAGGGCGAAACACCGCGCCCGTGGACGCCGTGTCATCTGACATTCTTCAAAGCTTTGATGCCGAAGGTGTGCACACCGTTTGGGCGAAGGCAATGGAGCGGCGAACATCAGACCCCGAAGGCGCAATAACCATCGCGCGGACCCTGCTAGAAACCGTAAGTAAGCGCATTCTCGATGAATGCGGCCAAAGCTATTCTGACAAAGACGATTTGCCGAGGCTCTACAGCACTGCCGCGAAGGCGCTCAACCTTGCGCCAAACCAACACACAGAAGAACCGATAAAAGCGATACTGGGTGGTGCTATGAATCTCGTGAACGGCATTGGTACATTGAGAAATCGATTATCAGATTCGCATGGCCGTGGCGGTCGTTTGCCAGTTCGTCCCTCACCTCGACACGCCAGCCTAGCCGTCAACACTGCTGGAGCTATCGCTACATTCCTCGTTGAAACCTTCAACGAGCGCCAAAAGTGACAGGACCCTTAGCTATCAGGTGAAATGGGTATCATGCTCTGTCTCTGTCAGCGGATCAGGCTAGTCGCTCTTGATTGCTGATCTGATAAAGCCCGTAAAGATCGCTGTGTTTCACTCTGAACTGGCTCCGGCGCTTGATCGCTGGAGACGGTGTGTCCGCGCGCTCCATCTTGATTCCAGGATCATAGTACACCCCACCTGACGCCAGCGCCTGCAACAGCAGCAGCACGTCGGTGCCTTCGCACAACTCAACCCGCGCCCCATATGAATATTCGGGCGGTGGCCCGCGCATCAGAGAAGGCACATAGACAGCCTTTGCGTGTTTCCGGTTCCAGTGACCGATCACGCCTTTGAAACCCCACGAGGCAGCAACCATGTCCCCCCTGTCGATCAGCGCGATCTGCCCGTCCACATCCGTGATCTTGCCCTTAGCGGGGTCGAACCCCTCCAAGACCAGTTTCAGACCCGTATCGGTGTGGAAATCCCGGCCACTGGCATAGACGCCGCCGAAGTTTATCCGACCTTCTTTGCCTGACTTGTCCGGATAGCCGTAGCGGCGCAGAAACGCCTCAACACCGTCATCCCGATACACCCCGCCGGTCGGTTCCGGCGTCATCAATGTGACCGGGCTTTTCGCAAGGTACTTCACGAAATCCCGAACACCGTACTGTTTGACCTCCCAGCCCAGATAGTCCGGCTCTGCGTATCCGTTGGGTGAGATTCCAAGTTCCGCCTCTAAGGTGTATCCACCGCCATTCCGGGCGTTGTAGGGGGTAGCCACGCCGTTCTTGCCCATCTTCTGTGACGGCACCCAGCCTTTGGCATGGATGCGGCGCAGAGCATCGAGTAGAATCTGCCGGGAGCTTGTCCCCTTCTGCTTAAGCGATTGAAGATCGAGGAAGACCCCTGAGGCTTCCAGCGAGTCCAGTTTTTCAGTCAGAGACGCCGCTTCAGGTGTCTCTCTGCCGACAACATGGCCGATAACCCGCCCGTCAGGGCAAACTCCGAAGAACAGCACCCGCCCTTCATCGCGTGAGCGCATCAGCGGTGCTGGCGCGCGCGCAGCGCCGCGCAGAAAGCCGGACATGCGCACTTCGGGATACTTGGGATACAGTATCAGCTGAGCATCCGGCGCAGGTGATATGCCCTGCTCGTCCATCCACCAGAAATCCACCGGCGCTTTTGCACGATCCCGCACAGCCCCTGCGATCTGACTGCCATCCTCTTCGATCTCACCATGCGGGATGATGTTCAGCGCACCAAACCCGCCGCCGAGATAAACCTGGTTCTTGGAGTTGTCATTCGGAGCGAGCTGCTTGGCGTAGAAACGCGTCGCTCCATGAGCTGCCATCTGATCGAGAATGCGAACAACAGGGTCAGTCAATCCATTGGCCTTCAACACAAAACTGCTTTGTGTCAGAGGACAGCCAGAGGGAAAGGGAGTCAATCGTTTCAGGCAAAGGTCGCCTGCCGCGCCCCTTGAGGGCGCATTCCCATACGATGCCAACTCTCGAGCCTGCATCGAGAAGGAGGCCGACCGCCTCGGCATCGCGCCGGGCATTGCCGTTGATTTTCTCGCGCCAGAATTCTTGCCGGGTTTGCGGCCATTGAAACATTGGGCAGTCATGCCGGTGCCAGAAACAACCATGCACGAAGATCACTGCACGATGCTTTGGCAGAACAAGGTCAGGTCTGCCGGGAAGGCCCCTGCCCTGTAACCTGTAGCGAAACCCTTTGGCGTGTAACCCGCGCCGGACCATCAGCTCCGGCTTTGTGTCCTTCCCCCGGATCGCCGCCATGTTGCGGCGGCGCGCGTCGGCAGAATGAACGTCAGCCAACCTTTTGCAGCCGGGGCTGATCCATCAGCTTCAGGACGTGCGGCTGCATCAGCCGGGCGACTTCCGCAAAGACCGGCACGGCAACAGAATTCCCAAACTGCTTGTAGGCTTGGGTATCCGAAACCGGAATCCTGAAACTGTCATCAAATCCCATCAGCCTTGCGCATTCACGAGGCGTCAGGCGGCGAGGGTTCCTGCCTTCACCGCGACTGACCAGGATTTCTGAGCCATCTTTGTAATAGCGCGCGGACAGCGTCCTTGCGATGCTGTCACCATCGACGAGGCCAAATCCGAATCCATTACCTTTGGCCCGGTGCTTGGCAGCGTAGTCCTGCAGGTATTTCCAGAGCTTGTCTGTGAGCGTGTACTTGTCGCTGACCTTCGCATCCGGCCCGACCGTGTAATGCCCTTCAGGGGCCTCAGTCCCATTCTCTGGGTGCAGGATATCCCGCATCCCCCTGCCCTGCCGTCCCGGCAACTTTAGCCCTTCAAAGCTGAAGTCCGTGGCTTCCCGGAAGCCGACCATAACAATCCGTTCCCGATGCTGTGGCACGAAGTTGGCCGCGTCGATGATCTGGGTATGCAGCGTGTACCCCAGCTCCTCGGTCAGAGCGCGCCGGATCACCTCAAACGTTCGACCCTTGTCATGGCTCTTCAGGTTCTTGACGTTCTCTAGCATGAAAGCTGCCGGGCGGTGGTGCATCAGGATGCGCAGCACGTCGAAAAACAACGTGCCTTGGGTTTCATCGAGGAAGCCATGCGCGCGTCCGAGCGCATTCTTCTTGGAAACGCCAGCGATCGAGAACGGCTGGCACGGGAACCCGGCCACAAGAACATCGTGATCGGGGATATCTTCTGGGGCTACCTCGCGGATATCTCCCGCGATAGGGCGATTGTCCGGGAAGTTGGCGTGATAGGTCTGCTGGGCGAAACGGTCCCATTCCGATGTAAAGACACAACGCCCCCCTGCCCCTTCCATGGCTCTTCGCAGGCCGCCGATCCCTGCAAAGAGATCAATGAAAGAGAATGATGCGTTGCTGTCATGGCGTTGCCTTGAGCGCACTTCCATCCGAAGCAGTTTCATTACCGCCTCGCGCGGCACTTCCTCACCCCGCTTCCAGCGGTAGAGGTGGCCTTCGGAATATCCCAGAGCTTTGGCGGCTTCAGGCATGGACCAGCCGCTCTGCGTCAGCAGCATCTCAAATTCTGTCATGTCAGGTCAGTTCCGCTCTGTCTTTATCCGGGAATTTTTCTGACACTCTGGCGTTAAGATTCCCTAAAGGCAAGAACATTTAGTGAAAACGTGAGCGAGAGTACGGTTAGCCACGATAAGCTGCCCACATCCGCTCTATGAGTTGTCCCTGTGTGATCCCAAGCGCTTCAGCCTCAGAAGCTATTGCTTCGCCCACTTCCGGCAGCACTTTGGGATGTAGTTGATGCGTGCGTGGGCTAGGTTTGCGGCCAGGCTTCTTGCGAGGCGTCCTATCTAGGAACCCCCTCGCCTCTCCAACCTCATCCACGCGCCGGACTTCTTCAACAGTCGTATCCTTTGGTCGTGCCTTCAACCCTGCAAGTCTATTTGAGCCGCTCATAAACAGCCTCCGTGAACGCTTGGGCGTTGATCAACGCCTTATCCACCTTTCCGCCCGTCATCATCTCAGGGTCGTTCATCATCGCTGTCAGATCGCCGCCATAGGCAAACAGTTCCGAGAATGCCGCGCGCGCCACTAAGGATGGCTCGATCACGTCGATCCCTGCCCCGCTGAGTTGTTCTTCCAGCTCCTTCTGGACGCGGCTTTTGACGGCTGCGCTCGTCTTGGTCAGGACAACAGCGTGCCGGATTGATCTCCCAAGCGCTTCTTCCTCCTCGCGAACCAGCGCCAACGCTTCGGAACCGATTTCTGCATCAAGCGCTGTCGGCTGCATCGGGACGATCACTAGGTCGGCTTGGGAGATCGCGCGGCTGACGAGCTGGGACGCAACTCCTTCCAGGTCCACAATGACGATCTTGCCGTCACCGTCCGCGCTTCGGATGGTCGGAACGATTTCTGAGCGACCGACATCGCTCTTCAGGGTCACGCCGGAAGGTGCGCCATGCGATGCCCACCGGGTAAGGGACTTGTTCGGGTCACAGTCAAGCACCGTGACGTCCGCACCCATGCGGGCGAACTCAGACGCCAGAAGAACGGCGCATGTCGATTTTCCAACCCCACCTTTGGGGCTAGCCATAACGATGACGGGCATTGCTCGATCCTGCCACTTTGTTGTTACCGGATTTATATCTCATACCGGAATTAAATCCAACACCGGAAATAATTCTGTTACCGGTTTTATTTCCATTACCGGTTTTTAACCTCAAGGCCTTCCCCGCTTCTCAAACCATTTTCGGCAGAACCCAATGAAGGCCCGGTCGGCATTGCGGGGCGGTTCAACACACCAGTCCCGCCACTCTCTTTCCAGAAAACGAACGTCCCAACCGGGCGCTGCATGGCGCGCTTCTTCGTAGGTATCGGACTGCAGCGGTGGAATGCTGCCTTCAACAAGCTGGGCGGGAGACATCGTGCCACGATTGGTGAACACCACCATGTCGGCTTCATCTTCAAAGGTAACGTGGTAATCCGGCAAGTGGTCATGCTCTGCGAGCTGCCGGATCATCTGTCTAAAGCGCTTCTGTGGGCTTTGCGACCCGGTTTTGAGCAGCAACTTGGCCAGCGTGATGCGCCATGTTTTCTGCTGCCCACAGTGTTTCCGGGCGATCTCGTACACCCGTCTTTCAATCGGCTTACGCAGGCGGAAGTAGTCCCGGTGAAGTGTCAGAACCTCTTCGTTGCGGATTGCGTTGAAAACCCAGTCTGAGAGCTTCACTTCACACCAGAGAAGACGGCCATCGAGGCCATGTTTCCGGCGGATCGATGACGCGTCGATCAGGCCAAATCCGTCAACTTGTTCCTCGTCTCCGGTGACAATGTTCGTCCTGATCCGCGTCCCTTCGAGGCGATCAAGGGCATCGAGAAGGGACTGATATTCCCGGCCACTTGTGCCCCGATTAGTGAAGATAAGCAGCTCTCTGGAGTTGATCCGCACACGGGGAGAGACGGCTTCACCGTCCTTCAGCTTGGCCATGATCTGACTGATACAGTAGATCAGTATGTCCTTGTCGTAGATCGTCGCCAGGCCCTTCACGCTCGGCGTGATCTGTAGCCACTTGTCGCCGTTCTCGTAGCGCTTGATCGTCGTCTCGGGCTTCTTTGAAAGGGAATAAAACGGATGCTCCATGTGTTGCATCACGTCCTTCAGGACAGCGTCAGCGACATCACAGATAAACAGATCATGCTGCGGATGACGATCCGGCAGGAGCGGGGCGAGAGCATTCGTGTTATCAGTTACCATGAGTCGACATTCGTGGTTTTAGTTACCGCAGTCAAGATTCGTGTTATCAGTTACCGAAAGCAGGATTTCAGTTACCAAGATTCGTGTTATCAGTTACCGAGAACCCTGAAAATAGCTTCATTTTCAAACACATATGTAAAAATCCAGAACCCGTAACACAGATTCTAACACAAATATAACACCCAGCTTCTCAGGCAGAACGGATCGCCATCAGCGCTCTATCGCTCACCGTTGGTAGAACACGCAGGCATCGACACCCGTGGTTATCGTCGTCCAAGATGCCCCAAGGACAGCGCACATGGAAGCGTTGCTGGCTAAGAAACGAGGAAGCGTCACCGTCAGGACAAGAGCCAGAACGACAGCACCCAGACCGAACCATGGAAGACGACTTTTGAAGCGATCCAGCTTCTGTTCCCGTTCCCAGAGCTGACGCATGGTGTCCGATTTGGCACCCTCAACTTTCCTGAGAACCTCCTGAGTATGGTTTGACGCCCGAAGTAGATCACCGGCCATCTGGCCAACGCGGGTGAGGGTATCGACAATCCTGCCGTCGATGGTCGCGCCGACAATCTCGCCATAGTGTTCCGGGTCCGTCTGCTTTTGAGCGGCAAAGGCGGCAGAGCGGGCTTCCGTCGCCGTCTTGTTCACCCGGTCGAGCACCCGCGTCTGATCATCCACCCGATCCGAGATGCTGGCGACAGCCGTGGCGAGAAGATCGAGCGTTTCGCGCAGATCATCGTCTGAGAGCAGGGCAGGGAAGGCGGGCGTGTCGGACATGGCGAAGTGCTTTCGGGTTATCGGGCGTCTGGCGTGAACAGCCCGGCAAATTCAGGATCGGCGTAGTAACGCAGTTTTTGCGCGACGGCGGTGGCCTGTCCCTGGACGCGCAGGAGCTGACGATCCGGGGGAAGCTGCATGATTTCATCGGGGGTCAGCAGATCGCGGCCCGTGAGGTTGTTCGAGAAGCTGGGGCCATCACCGGGCTTGAAACTGTCGGTCTGGAACCCGGCGGTTTCCTGACCGATCATCTGGCTCAGCCATTTGGCCGTCTCGAAATCGTTCACCCCGAAGACTTGTTGCACCCCGGCATTGGCTATGAACGTGTTTGCCCGGTCGCCATAGAGGTCCTTGAGCTGGCTCATGTCCTGCAGGATCGGCCAGAGCTGAAGCCCGTAGCCTGCCATCAGCCCCATAGCGCGCTCGACGGCCTCCAGACGGCCCAAGGCGGCAAATTCGTCCAGAAGGAAGAGGGTAGGGCTGTTGAGCCGCTGAGAGGCGTTCAGAGCGCCTGTGGTAGCCGTCAGGGCCTCAGCATCCCGTGCGATGTCCTGAAGGGCCTGGGAGACCAGAAGGCGCAGCCAGCGGCTGTAGGCGTCCATGCGATTGGGTGGCAGGACCAGGAAGACAGAGGTGATACGGTGGCGCAGATCGGAGAAGGCGAAGTCTGAGCGCGCCAGACACTTTGCGATCCGGGGCGAGTCCAGAAAGTGCGTATGGCGTTGCGCGTTCGACAGCACGGAAGCCGCTTCCCGATCCGCCTTGCCGAGGAAGCGGTTGGCGGCGCGGGCGATCAGCCCACCTGCCTCGTCGCTGTCCTGCATCAGCTCCAACAGCGCCCGGAGTTTTTCCGGGGGCAGGGTGAGATATTCCCGGACGGTGGCAAGGGACCGGCGGGCGCGATCCTCGTGGCAGACACAAAACATGATCAGCCCGCCGAGGATGGCCTTAGCTTCCTCGTTCCAGTGAGCTTCCGTCACCTGGCCCGGCGGGTCCATGACCAGCGCCTCTGTCAGGGAGGCAGCATCCTCGCCCAGATCGAGGCTGTCCGGGGTCAGCCGGTCGAGCGGGTTGTAGGCGGCAGAGGGATGGCCGCTGACTTCGAATGGATCGAGAACATGGGCCGTCCCGAAGCGCCGCCGGGCTTCCCCAGCGATCCGGGCATTCTCGCCCTTGGGGTCAATGACCAGAACCGAGCGTTCCGCTGCCAGCAGGTTCGGGATCACGGTGCCGACGCCTTTCCCCGCCCGTGTCGGGGCGAGGGTGATCAGATGGGCCGGGCCGTCATAGCGCAAGAGCCGCCCGGTGTGCGGATTGCGCCCGATCAGAAGACCGGCCTCTTCGCGTCCTTTGCCGCGCTCCAGCTTCTTCAGCTCCTTGCGGTTCGCAAACCGCGCCGACCCGTGGCTGTCACCCGTGAGCCCAAAATAGGCATCGGCCCCGGAGGCCATGCGCCAGTACTGGAACCCGAAGACAGCCCCCACAAACATGAAGGGACCGAAGACCAGCCACTGCCAGGCGCTTTCGCCCGGCGTCTGATCGAAGAAAGCGAAGATGAACGGCGTGGCCACCAGAGAGCCAAGCATCGCCCCGAAGGCCATCGCGCCTATCAACCATCCGAGTAGGATTGGCGTGAAGATCAACCGACCGAAGAAGCGGAACAGGCCCCCGAAGACGAGCATCACGCTCCGCATTAGGACGCGCCATCATCGGTAGGAGCAGAGGAGGGAGCATCCCATTCTGCAAAGGCCTTACGATCCTGTTCGCGGGACAGGTTGCGGATCAGCCGGTCGAGCATAGCGGCAGCCTTGGAATCCCGTTCCGCTAGGTCCATCAGCGCCCCGCCCAGGATCACCTTGCGCCTGGTGTCCAGCTTGCGCTGTTTCGTGGCTTCCCGATTGCGCAAGGCCTGAAGCCGGGCCTTGGCCTGGGCGTGTCGCTTCTCGGCACGTTCCAGTTCTGTCTCGGCCATCTCACAAACCATCCGCTCAAATGTTCACGTCATGGTTGAGAGACTCGACCATCCACCTAAGATAACAAGGGTCATCCAGGACCATGCTTGCCTTTCGGCGGAACATGGCGGATGACACGGTGCGGATCGGCAGAGGTCCGCGAAGAAGAGCAGGGTGCACGACCTGTTCTTGAAATACCCAAAGGCAGCGCGAACCCTGAGCTGAGGATTAGTGAAGGGCGCACTTATGCAAACTCTCCACCTGTGGTTTCGAGATTTGCGTGCGATCTCTTTGGGGCAAAGCCCCAGCCGATGGCAGACCCATTCGATGCGGCGCGCATCGAAATGGGAGACGGCATCGCCTCTCCCAAACCCTCTACGACCAACCTGCGCGGTTGGATGGCGTTCCGCAATGCGATCCCCTGACGGCATCCTGTGCGCCATGGCCGGGGCTGGATCGTCAGGGGTGTCGCACTTGCGGACTGCGCGGAATGACAGTCGCGGGCCTGTCCTTCCTTGCCGGGTTTGCCGATGGCAAACCGCCGATGTGCCCCGCCAATCTCCCGCCAACCATAAGGCTGGGGAGATTGGTGGAACGCATCGGCAAGCCCGCGCCTCAACCACCCTTCGGGCAGCTTCGGGCGGGCTGTCTTTTCCCCTCCGGCCCCAGCGTTCTGTGGCGCGGGCCTCCGGGAAAAAGACGGTTGCGCGCTACCCCGACGGATCCGGAACGCGATGTTCCGAAGCCCCCGGCTTTCGCCCAACAGGGAGGTTGAAGCCGGTCCCGTCCACGAGGGTGACAGGACCAGCTCACCTCCTATCCTGCGCCAGCACCCCGGCTCTTATCACGGGCCAAGAGCCGGTCGGCACGGATGTGCCTGGCGCGGCGCAGCGGCGGTGCGGACGCGCACTGCGGTCGCTGTTGGTGTCTTCTGGAGAGGAGGGCGCATGGCCAGCTACCACCTCTCTGTGAAAACGATCAAACGCAGCGCCGGGCGCTCTGCCACTGCAGCCGCGGCCTACCGTGTCGGTGAGCGCATCGAGTGCCAGCGCGAAGGCCGTGTCCACGATTACACCCGCAAGCAGGGCATCGAGGAGACCTTCATCCTGGCACCGAAGGACGCCCCGGACTGGGCGCAGGATCGGTCCCGCCTCTGGAACGAGGTCGAGGCCAGCGAGACCCGCCGCAACTCCGTCACCGCCCGCGAGTGGGAACTGGCCCTGCCGTCCGAGATCAGCGCCGAGGCCCGGTCGCAGATCACCCGCGACTTCGCCCAGGAACTGGTCAGCCGCTACGGCGTGGCCGTCGATGTGGCTATACATTCGCCGCACCGCGAGGGCGATCAGCGCAACCACCATGCCCATGTCCTGACCTCCACCCGCAAGCTTGAGCCGGAGGGCTTCACGACCAAAACCCGCGTACTCGATTCCGCGAAAACCGGCGGCGTCGAGATCGATCAGATGCGCGGCCTCTGGGCCGAGTTGCAGAACCGTGCCCTGGAGCGGGCAGGGGAGGTGGAGCGCGTCGATCACCGGTCGCTCGAAGCGCAGCGCGCGGCGGCGCTGGAGCGGGGCGATCAACTCTCAGCCGAGGAGCTGGATCGTGACCCAGAGCTGAAGCTGGGACCGGCGGCAAATTCCATGGAGCGCCGGGCCAAGGCGATGGCCGAGCGCCAGGGACGGGAATACGTCCCGGTCACCGAACGTGGTGCTGTCGTCCATGCCGCTCGCCAGGCCCGCGCCGCTTTCCGCGAGATGCGCGAGCGTCTGGATATCGCGCGGGAGACCTATGGGGCGGAGCGGGATGCAGGGCAGGGGCGCGTGTCCGCCGGTCTGGCAGCACTCAGGGCTGCAACTGCAAAAGATCGCGACCGCGACCGAAACCCGAATGACTTCCGGGAGCGTCTCGCGCGTGTCGTGGACAGGTCACGGGACCAGGACGACACGCCGAAACCGGAAGGCCGCAATTATGCTCGGGAGCGGCTGAAGGAGATCATGGAAAAGGATGCCGGTCGCGACGGTCAGGCGGCGGTTCACAAGCTGGACGGTCACAGCGAATCTGAGCTTGCAGGTGATACTGGGCGCGAGGACCGCAAGCCCTCCGTGAACGAGCGCCTGAAAGACGTGCTGAACAAGCCGCGTGAGCGGCTGGAGATCGAGGACGAGCGCGACCAGGAGAAGGAGCAGGAGGTCGAGAAGGATCGTGACATCGACCGTGATCCAGGTCTCAGTCACTGACGAGGCGATGAGAACTCGTTTCCCCGTTCTTCATGGGAATGCTCGCTTGAGAGAACCCGACGCCAACAAGGAATGAAATCACACCGGTCGCAGTCTTGAACTCGCGCACCTTGATTGCATTCTGCGTCAGGCGCGTCCTTGCGGTGACAAGAATTTTCTCCTGACCGTCACTCCCAACCGTCCGCATGATCCAGAGGCCATGCCAGCTTGGCCCTTTGCGTTCCGGATCGACCTTGCAGAGCACCTCGACTGTATGGCCCTCTTCGGCAAGCGCGCGAAGGCCTTGTTCGGTGGTCACATTTGGTTCGATCTCTATAGTCGCGGTCATCGGATGCTCTTGAAGAAACGGGAGTTATCTCTTTGTGCCGAAATTCATCAAGATTAGCAATCGTATATTATTGACTTCAACTTGCCCAAAGGGTTGGGCGCAGACAGCCGGTATCAGGGGGAGGGCGCGGCCCTCGCCCCTCGGGCAACCTCCTTCGACGGCACCGGGTCCTCGCGCTCACGCGGCGGGCCGCACCACTGCCATCGAACACGGTTGCCTCGCCCCCTCCCGCGTTCGCCACGTGGCAGATTTCCGCCTCGCAAACCTGCAAATTCGCAAGAACATGTGCCATCTGAGGGGTATCGTGATACATCCGAGATTGTCTCGACCTGATCGTCCCACTGAATCTGTTTTGGGGATCTCATCTTTTACAATTCTTCTTGGAGTGGTCGTGGTGCAAATTGTTGCAGGGAATGCCCGCCGAACACACGGTGGCTTCAACTGGATATTCGGATATACGTTCCTTGTCAGCGCGTTGGCGAGTGCCTCGTTTGCGCAAGACCGCGACCCGATGCTACTTTATGATGCTAACGGGACAACCGTGCGTGGACATTTGCAGTTTGGCTTGAATGCTGTCGTTGAAGACAATCTGTTTTGGGACCTCGCGGCAACAACGGCACCGGGCAGTGGTTTTGACCCGGACACCGAGTGGCTGGAAGGCTACATCAAGCCCGGCTTGAGTTTCGAGACTCAGCTTGATTCCGGGTCTGTTTTTTATGGCAAGCTCTCTGCCGTCTCGTCCTACACATGGGGGACAGACGCCTTTGATACAGGCGATACAGGCGCGACGACGCTTGAGGAGGCCTATCTCGGATTCCGTGGCGATTTGGGAGGCGGCTTGTCATACGATCTATCGCTGGGGCCGCGTGAGTTGACGCTTGGCACGGGGATGCTGATCGCAAATGGTGCCACAAGTGGCTTCGAGCGGGGCGCGCTGAAGTTGGGCCCGCGCAAAGCTTGGGAGATGGCCGCCATCGGACGCTTGTCCTTCGGGAATGTTACCGGGACAGCCTTCTACCTGGACCCCAACGAACTGCCTTCTACGGACGGAAACAACGAGCTTGCCGGTCTGGATATCCGGTTTGACGATCCGGCTGGCGGATACCTTGGCGCGACATTCGTGAATGTGCTCAACTCGGGCTCGCCCTATCCGCAGGCGGCCCCTGGCGGGATTGGTGCTCCGACGGTGACGCCGGGCGCACGTGAGGGCACCAATACGCTTGGTCTCTACGGAAAAACTAACCCGTTCGCCGGTGCACTGGAGAATTGGGAGTTCACCGGTGAAGTTGCCTATCAATGGAACGACAGGATCGACTTGGAAGCTTGGGCTGGCCGTGTAACGGCAGGACATACGTTTGCAAATGCAGCCTGGTCGCCGACCTTCACACTGGGTTATCAGACTTTCTCAGGTGACGATCCCAACACAGCGAAACTCGAACGGTTTGATCCGCTCTATTACCAGGGCAGTCCGAGTGCCTGGGCGACCGGATCGAAATCCGCATCGACATTCATCAACTCGAACGTGAATGCCCTTTCATTGGCGCTTCGTGTGCAACCAACCAAAAAGGACACTTTGACTTTGAGATACTCCCATATCCGGGCCAACGAGTTGAACAGCCCGGTCCAGTTCGGCCAGGCAACCCGCGTGGATATCAATGGGAATGTGGTTTCGGGCGTCACGGATGCGCATCTCGCCGACGATCTGTTCCTTGAATACAGCCGCATCATCAACCGAAACACATTCCTGACAGCCGGTGTCTCGGTTTCGTTTCCTGGCGCGGGGATCGACAACGTGGTCGGCGGAGACGCAGACCCCTGGACCGGAGGATTCATCAATGTCGTCGTCAACTTCTAATTTCATCGCACTGGCTACGGGGATTGCTATGGCACTTGGCGCACCATCTGGCGCATTCGCGCAATCCGCGCCGCTTTCGGCACAGGACTCCGATCCCAATGTTATGGGCTGGATGCAGGGTTTCCCGCCGCCGCCAGACAAGATCATTACACAGCCGGATTCGGTTTATTTCAGCTTTCCTAGGCTGCGCTGGTCGGTTTGCCATCTGCGCGAGTTTCTACCCACGGAGGAGATTAGCCGCGGTATTGGAGCGCCGGTCCCGCTGGACTATCTGCCGCCCGCCGAATTCGCCGACATGCGGCAAGAGATCGACGCTCTGACCTTCATGCCGATGGATGGCGAAGAAGAGATGACCTGGGAAGAGTCGCTCTACGCCAACTACACCGATGGGATGCTCATCCTTCACGAAGGACGGGTGGTCTATGAGCGCTATTTCGGGTGCCTCAAGGAAGACGGCAAACATGCCATCATGTCGATGACCAAGTCGGTCACCGGTCTTCTGGGCGAAATCCTGGTCGAGGAAGGCGTTCTCGACGACACGCTTCTGGTCCGCGACGTGATCCCCGAGATTGGCGACAGCGCCTTTGGCAGCGCGACAGTTCGCGAAGTCATGGATATGACCACGGGCGTTCAGTATTCCGAGGACTACTCGAACCCGAATGCCGATATCTGGCTTTACTCCGCCGCCGCCAGCCCGCTGCCGAAAGCAGAGGGGTACGTGGGGCCCGACGGGTACTGGGAATATCTCCAGCAGGTGCAACCCGAGGGCGAACATGGTGCCCAGTTCCACTACAAGACAATCAATTCCGACATGTTGGGCTGGATGATCAGCCGCGTGACCGCAAAGTCGGTAACCGATCTGGCCTCGGAGAGACTCTGGCGGCGCATGGGGGCGGAGCAGGATGCCTATCAGACCGTTGATGGGAAAGGCGTGCCATTCGCTGGGGGCGGGATCAGCGCGGGTCTGCGCGATCTCGGGCGTCTTGGGCTCCTGATGTTGAATGGCGGCGTCATCAATGGCGAGCGGCTGTTCCCTTCCGCTGTGGTCGACAAGATCAGCGCCGGGGGCGACCCATCCAAGTTCGCGGGATTCCCCACCATTCCGGGCGGCAGCTACACGAGCCAGTGGTGGGTTTTTCACAACGACAACGGTGCCTTTGCCGCGCGTGGCGTTCATGGACAGACGATCTATGTCGACCCGACGGCGCGGATGGTGCTGGTGCGGCTCTCGTCCTTCCCCCAAGCGCAGAACGGGTTTATCGACCCCACCTCGCTGCCAGCCTATCAGGCCGTGGCGGACCATCTGATCACAGAAGAGGATTAGCTGACGAGGTTGGTTGGTGCTGAGTGGATTATCGAGGATATCGCGGGCCGTGGTGTCGTGGACAACAGCCCCGCCAGCCTGATTTTTCTGCCAGGAGGGCGGCTCGCGGGGAATGCCAGCTGCAACAGTCTGATCGGTCAGTATTCCTTAGATGGCACGTCGCTCACTATAACGCCGTCAGGTGTCACCATGATGGCCTGTCCCGACGCCTTGATGACACAGGAGCGGGAACTCCTAGAAGCTCTTGGAATGGTCGAGCGATACGCAATAGACAAAGACAGTGCGCTAATTCTTACCACGGAAAGTGGAGATACCATGACGGCACACCGAAGGTAATATGTTCACTTCGATCGGAGTTGCGGTCCGTACAGGTGCGTTTGGTACCCTCGAATTCATTCACACCGTCGTCCAGACCAGGGTAAGAAGGCCGATGTGTTCATGACTGCTGATGGTTCCAACCATCCCCGAAACACGGTTGATAGGCAAGCAGTCGCGCGGATCGAAGTGACGGCCTTTGGTGTCATCTACGGCTCAATTACTGTTCTGGCGCTTCTCGTTGCCATGAATCAATCCGATCCGAGACCCTTGGAAACCGCCTTCATCTTGTTCGGGTCGGTTTTTTGCAATCACCTTGGCAAAGGGATTTGCGCAAGTATCTTCCGATACGGTACGCGACAAGAGACCGTTCGGCCTTTCCGAACTGCGCCTGCCTGGACTCATAGTGCACCGACATTGGTCGCAGCCAACATCCCGACGCTGCTGATTGTTGGCTCAGCGACAGAAATCTACAGCTTTGATACTGGGATTGCTCTGGCGCAGCTGGCTGCCATTTGGATTCTCGGGCTCACCGGGTATCGCATGGGCTGGGTGATATACGGCAAAGTCACGTCTGGGTTTATCCACGTGGCTTTCACAGCAGCCATTGGAATAGCCCTGGCAGTCGTCAAACATATCGTTCATTGAAATGGGCAATGGTCTGGCGGGTTGCAGGGTCTGAACGTGGCCATTAGGAGAAAGAACCAAGCCAATCGGTCACTCCTCTGCGTGCGTCGTCGGAAGTAACTTCCAGCGATTATCCGATAATTGCACCATTCTTCGCCGTTGGCCCGGCTGTTTCCCTTCGTTCAGGAGTTGGCTCAAGTCCGCACCAACGTCTTCACTGTAAATGTGATAGAGGTGACCGGTCGGGCTGTCGGAGGGAAGATCACTGAGATCGATCACGTCAACACCTATCAGTGTAGATACGTCATTTCCTGCTTCACCAAGACGAGGATAGCCATGTAGTTGCGCCGAGACAGCCCAGCATTTTCTTGAAGACGCGCAGCGCGTCGACACCCCTTTTCGAAGCTGATGTTGTAGCCGTGCGTATAAAGGAGCGGCGGGCGTCCTTCTGCAGAGGCCTCCAATGCATCCAAAACAGTTTCGCGCGACGCGCGATCAATGCTCTCGACCCGAACAAATTCTTCCTGAATGTAGGCAGGCGCCTGATTGGCTAGGGGGGACAGCAAGTCAAAGACCAGTTCCCGGGTTTTGCACCACCCTGCCTTTGGACGACTGCGTTCATCACCGAATACCTTATCCGGTTTGTCGGACCCAGTGTCGTTTCGCAGTGTCAGAAAGGGTAGATTGTCCTCCCTGTTAAGTGCCTGTGCGTGCAAACTGTCGGGGATGCCAGCGCAAGAGACAAGCACAGCAAAGGCCAGAATCTGGGCCAAGATAGGCGAGCCCTCTAGTGTCCAGTTGATGAAGCGTTCCATCACAGTAGCCACTCAATGGGGAGCAATCCGAGGACGGCTATGGTTAGCTGATCGATCCAAGACGCGCCGGGTTCCTCCTGATAGATGACAAGCGAGCCATCATACAGGGGTTCCTGCCAGATCATCTTTTCTTCAGGCGTAAGATCAGGCTGGTAACTCGCCAGCAGCAGCGGGCCGTCCACACCATTGCTGACGCGGCGCGCGAGAGATGCACTTTCAATGACATATCCCATTTCGCTGTTAAGAAGCGCGGATCGCGGGTCGAAGTTGAAGGACCCGATGAAGACCCGCTCGCCGTCAATGGCAAAGGTTTTAGCATGCAGGCTTGCACCTGAAAGACCAAGCGGCAGCGGGTGCAACCCCGCATCCGATGTGCCGCCCCGAAGCTTGAGTTCATAAAGCCGGACGCCCGCTTTCAGCAATTCACGGCGATACTTCGTGTAACCGGCATGGACCAAGGGAACATCGGTGGTGTTCATCGCATTGGTCACGACGCGCACGTCCTTTCCCGACAATGCGATTTCGGAAAGCCAGTCTGTGCCACGATGACCGGGCACGAAATAGGCCGAAACGAGATCGAGCCGCGTCTCTATGCTTCCCAGAATGGTCCCCATCTGATTGATCATGAGTTGATCTTGTGTTGCGATGCCTTGCCCCTTGCGCGGATCGTCGGCAATCAGTTGGACATCGGTCCACTCCTGCAGCTTCGTTCTGTCTATGTATCCGGGGGTAGCAGCGCCCCGCACCGTATGCAGTATGGGTGCCGCGCTCGGGTCGGCGGCGATTTCTGCGGCGCGCTCTGAAAAGTCATCAAGGCTGCCCGCTCGGTTGATGATCGTCTCGACCGCGAAAACGGATTGGCTGTTCCAGTACTGATCGAACATGGTTGACGTTTCGGCAACCACTGGTCCCGCGACAAGCACATCCAGATCAACATAGAAGTTGTCTTCCACAACATCGAAATACTCGTCGCCGATATTGCGCCCACCAACGATCGCAATCGCGCCATCAACAATGAAGGACTTATTGTGCATGCGGCGGTTCATCCTGAGAAAATCGAATGTATAGCCTGCATATTTTGGTGTCCGAACGGTTGACGGATTGAACAGGCGGATTTCGAAGTTCTCTTGAGAATTGAGGGCTGCCATAATGCCATCAAGGCCGGGTACGCCATTGTCATCGAGCAGCAATCGAACCCGAACACCTCTTTGGGCTGCTCTGGAAAGAGCGTCGAGCAACAGAATGCCGGAAATGTCGTCGTGCCAGATGTAGTACTGCGCGTCGATAGACTGCGCTGCTGTTTCGACCAAAATGAGTCGTTCAACAAGCGCTCCAAGTCCGTCTCTCAGGGGTAATATGCCGGACTTGCTTGGATGCAAGGCGCTTTCGGCACCTACTGCCGCACCAATGGGCGTGGCCATACTGACAGGTAGTGTATATTCGTTGTGGCGGTCTGCAATGTCTGGCAGAGGAAACAACATCCGCGCCGTGAACACGTAGAATGCGCCTAGAAGCGCGGTATATACTATGATCTTGAGCAGCCGCTTCATGTGATGACCCTAGAGCCAGTTGCTGCAATCCCCAAAATCAAGGGTTTGCGCTTAAAGGAAAATCTCTACGCACTTTAACCTGATTCGTCTCCGCTTCGTCTGCACACCGAGCTGCTGTCCCTATGCGCTAAAACGGTGGATTCTGTCCGAGTTCTTACGCGAGGCGGAATAAGCGCCTCTGCCCCGCCAGAAACTTCCGGTCGAGGCGGCACTGCCTAGACGGCTTCTCGCCAGCTCCAACTGTGCGCAACCGCTGGTTTGTGCACCATTCTCGTGGTTCCTAGCGAGTATCCAATGCCAAGCGGAGACCCAGAAGAACCAAAAACGCACCGCACAGCCGGTCAACCCACTTAGAAACCGAGATATACCTCGCTAGGATGGCGGCTGCAGAAAAGCCGACTGCCAGCAACACGTGCCATGCCAAAGACATCAGAGCGATTGCGCTGACCAGTAGGATAAGTACCCAAGTCGGCATCTCAGGCGTGAGAAACGCGGCAAACACACTGGCGTAGTAGGCAGCCGACTTTGGATTGGTCATGTTGACCAGGAAACCGCGCCAGTAGCCTGCTGCCTCACCGGGAGCATTTTGGTCTCGGCGCTCCTTCGGTTGAAACCCATTTGATCGCAGCAGCTTAGCTCCGAGGTAGAGGAGGTAAGCGGCACCCACTACCTTCAAGAAAAGGCCAAGGAGCGGGAAGACTTCGAAAACAGAAACAATCCCCAGTGCCGCTGCTGCTGCCCACGCAAAAGAGCCAGTGGCGATACCGCAAGCTGTCCAGATCGCGTGTTTGCGTGATTGAGAAACTGCCGCTGAGCTGACGAGGACAAAGTTTGGACCGGGACTAACCAACGCCAGAAGATCAACTAGCAGGATTGCTGCAATAAGAGCAAGATATTCCAATAATAAATTCCTTCCCATGCTAACTGCTGGATGTGACCACGCTCACATTCTTCACCATGTTTTGGAAGTCGGCGTTCTCTGCGAGAGCCCACATTCAACCCGCGCACAAACGGTCCTTTCCGCCGGTGACAGAAACGGTTGAGTTTTGGCGCATCCTGCGGTGCGGCGAAGGACCGCAACGAGCCGATTCTGTGGAAAAACAACGTGTTGCGGGCGCAGAAAGTATCGTCTTAAATGGGGTGCGAACGCCTTTCCGATCAGGCTTTTCGCGGTTGCTGCGGTGCAGGAAAGATCTTCGCCAGTTTGCGTAGGTTCTGGGCGGTGGCGGCGAGAAGGAATTCATCGTTTGCGCCGCATGGGCCCCGTAATCGGAGCCGTCCCAACCCGAGTATGCGTTTGAGATGGGCGAAGAGCATCTCGACCTTCTTCCGGAGCTTCATAGAGATGGTGTACTGTCGGGTCTTGGCGATGTCGCGTGCGATCTGGCGGGCGTCTTCGGTTTCTTCACGCGTGATCTTACGTGCATCAGCGTTCGGGCAGCATTTGGCTTTGGATGGACAGGCCTGGCAAATCTCTTTCAACGCCCGATATCTAGCAGTGCCCTTGCCGGTCGGCCCTCGGTTCGGGTCTGAGTAGTTGCGACGGAACTGCTTGAGCTCATGCCCCTCGGGGCAGATGTATTGATCGTTCTCGGCATCCCATTCGAAGTCTGCACGTGACCAAGTGCCATCGGATCGGCCGGCCTTATCAAAGACCGGAATGTGTGGCGCGATCTTGCGGTCCACTAACCAGCCAAGCAACGGCCCGGTCCCGTATGCAGTGTCGGCGATCAACCGTTCGGGATGCAGATCGAACCGCTCCCTCACGCGCTTCAGCATGGTCTTTGTCGATCCAACCTCGGCCTGCCTGATGGAACGTGTGGCTTCGACATCCACAATGACACCGTAGTCCGTGTCGATCAGATAGTTGTCGGAATAGCTAAAGAATGCCGGCCCTTTGCGCGCAGCGGTCCATTGACTTGCCGGATCGGAATGTGAGGTGAACTTCGGCTGCACCTCGCTGGCAGCGCCAAATGCAGCCTCGTTCAGCGTCTCGAGATACTCGCGCACAGCACGGGGCGCATTGGCTGGATCGATGCCCGCAGCATCCCATTCTTCCTTCGGATTGGAGTTCTGTTTGTTCGCATCAGCTTCGATCAGGCTGGCATCAATCGCCATCCGCTGGCCGCTGACCAAGCCTTCTTCTATGCAACGCACCACCGTCGTCTCGAACAGATGGCGCAGCAGTTCACTCTCACGGAAACGGCCGTGCCGGTTCTTCGAGAAGGTGGAATGGTCGGGAACGCGGTCATTCAGATCAAGGCGGCAGAACCACCGGTAGGCCAGGTTCAGATGCACCTCCTCGCACAGGCGACGTTCGGAGCGGATACCGAAACAGTATCCGACAAGCAGCATCCGGATCAGCAGTTCAGGATCGACCGACGGACGACCTGTGTGGCTGTAGAAGTCTGCAAGATAAGCGCGAATGCTGCCAAGATCGACAAAGCGATCAATCGACCGCAGCAGGTGATCTTGGGGAACATGATCTTCCAGAGAAAACTCGTAGAACAGTGCCGCCTGCGCTTCCTGTCTCGGTCCCATCATCGCCAATCCCTCCCTACAGGACGAATTGAATCAGCGACTTACCTCTCGATCAAGCTCGAGTTTTTCAACGAAATAAGCCCAGAGTACCGAATGCTGCTGATTGCACAAATGTCCGCAACTGATATCTAGGTATCGCGAAGTCAGATGTTTACGCGCATGCCAGTTTTGGTGCGATTCATAGCAACAAGAGTTCGAAACTTTCGGATGTTGTCATTCGGAAAGAAGAGACGCTGTGTCATGTCTTCATATTCAGACATGTCTCCAACGATCACGATCAAAATGAAATCCACTTCTCCGGTGACATAGTAGCATTGCTGAATTTCGGGTGCTTCTTGGAAGCTACGTTTTACTTCATCAATTCGACCTGCGGTTTCTGCCCGTAGTTCAACCTCCACGACTATGGTTAGTGGCAGCCCGACGGCCTTTGGGTTGATCTGGGCGGTCTGAGCAGAAATGATCCCGTTGGATACCATCTTCTTGATCCGCCGTTGCACAGAAGCAATCGAGAGATTTACAACCTCGCCGATCTTGCGCTGTGGCAACGTGCAATCTTGCTGCAAAAGTCTGAGAATCGCCAAATCAAAGGCGTCCAGTCCTAATGATGAATATTCTCGCAACATGGCTTGAACATGCAAATTTTCATCGCAGATTTCCAGTAGATAGAGCTCATTTAACGATCGGAGTGAGGTATTTTTGCGCGCAAGCAGAGAAAGGACTTCCGATGTTCCAGCAATATGAAACCGCAAAAGCCGACTTTCTAGCCATTGAGCCAAGGTTTCAGTCTGATGTCATGGAAACCCTTTCGCGAACAGGCTTTGACGAGGCCGAGGCCGAAATCACTGCGTGGGAAGGATACAAACCTACACCTATTTTTGACCTTGCCGGACTTGCTGACACTCTGGGCCTCAAGGCTGTCTATTACAAACATGAAGGCCCACGGTTCGGACTTGGTAGCTTCAAGGCCCTGGGCGGAGCCTATGCAGTGCTGCGCTGCATTCAGCGCGAATTGTCTGATACTCAAGGGCGCAAGATCACTGTCGAAGAGATCAGGAATGGGCACTTTGCATCTCAGATATCTGCAATGACCATCATAACTGCGACCGATGGCAATCACGGGCGATCTGTCGCCTGGGGCGCACAAATGTTTGGGGCAAAATGTCGAATCTACATCCATGCAGAAGTGAGTGCATTCCGCGCGGATGCGATGCAAAATTTGGGGGCGGAGGTCGTACGGATAAACGGCGATTACGACGAAACGGTCGCGCAAACTCGTATTGATTCAGAGGAGTTCGGCTGGAGGATTGTTTCCGATACGTCTTGGCCAGGGTATTGTCTGCCCCCTCTAGACGTGATGGCAGGATATGGAGTGATGGCACGAGAGATTGTGCAACAACTACCAGAGCCGCCGACGCATGTATTCCTTCAAGGAGGCGTGGGCGGCCTCGCAGCATCGGTGAATGCTGCCTTTCATCAAGAATGGGACAAGGCTGCGCCACGCAGCATCGTCGTTGAGCCCGAGCTGGCACCATGTCTGTTTGCCAGTGCCAAGGCGGGGGCTCCAACATCTGTCAAAATTGAAGAGGAGACGCTAATGGCAGGGCTATCGTGCGGTGAACCATCTCAGATCGCATGGCAAATCCTTGAAAATTCTGTTCATGGCTTCATGACAATACCCGAAACTCTGGTCGCACCGGCTGTGCAAATGCTAGCAAAAGGACAAAGTGGGGACTGCGGAATTGAGGCCGGAGAGAGTGCTGTGGCAGGCTTGATCGGTTTGATCTGCGGCACAACAAGTCCCTCTTTGCGAGATGAGATGAAGCTCGACTCCGAGAGTCGCGTGTTGATTGTTGGCTCCGAGGGTGTAACTGACCCAAACCTGTTCCGGGCAATTTTGAGGAATCATGATTGATCGCTTGGTTTGGTGAGCGCGACACAGTTGCGTGCTGTCGATCTGTAGACAGCTGTCATTGGGTCCTAATGACGCAATGACAGCTAAGTCCCGCATGACGGACACAACCCCCTGAAAGAACCTATGCGCCAAAAACAGTCGTTTTCGCCGGTGACAAAAACGTATCGGTTTTGGAAATCGTAGAATAGTTACCTGCCCTCTGCCTGGCGTGCGTATTCCTCGGCGTCGAACCACCCTCGTGACGCTTTGACCTTGAGATCGTCTCCAACCTCCCACTCTTCCCAACCGCGAACGTTGAGAGGCTTTCCGGTCGTTGCGTCGTGCCCGGTAAACGTCCAAACGAATATCACATGGCTCCCCGAGCAGCGCACATCGTCACAGGTTAACGCCAAGTCTGGAACATCCGCGTAAAAACCGGCGGCCATATCCTGAACGCGTGGCCGCCCCGTCCAGGGATCGCCGTTATTAATGATGATCTCGCCTTCTTCGGCATAGAATGAGGCCACTGCCTCGGCGGATTTGGAATTCCAGGCGGCTGTATAATCTGCGGCCATCTTGGCCACGGCGTCCGGATCAATCATTTATTTATCCTTCAGACTGACAGTTCTTGTGAATGTCGCACGTCGCAGTCAGTTAGCCAAAGATAATCGACCGGCGCCTAGCCCATTGCCAAAACCGTCCAGCCAAAAAATACGATTCCGCCTGTGACAAGAGCGGCTGAATTAAGGGACATCCTGCGGTGCGGGGAAGGTTTCGAAAGAGCCCATAGTTACAGTGTTTTCCAACTTGATAGCTTACAGGTAATCTCAGGCCAGCGTCTCATTGTGACGGCGCATCACTATTGGCAGAAAGGGAATTTGGATTTGGACAAAAGCGGGTTGTTGGGGTCGTGGCGGATGATTTCTTGGACACGGAAGTCGGTAGAAACCGGGGAGGTCACGGACGCTCTTGGGCCGGAGCCTATTGGCTATATTGCATACCATGCAGACGGGCGAATGATGGCTACTGTGTTCCGGCGTGATCGATTGAGTGCAAGCGTAAGCGGTTGGAGTGAGGAGGAAAAATCGCAGCTCTTTGATGACATGCTTGCATATGTGGCCTCTTACTCGCTCGAGGGCGATAGGGTCGTTCATCACGTCGACGGCTCATGGAACCCGAATTGGCACGGCGACCTATCTCGCCCGTTTGTCTTGGAAGGTGATAGGTTGGTGATCAGTGGCGCTCCTGGCGTTGATCCGCGCACAGGTGACGAAGTGGTGTACCGGATGGAGTTCACTAAAGTCTTGGCGGACTAAAATAAATCTCGCTCTTGACCAAACGGCAACTAAGTCTCGCACACCGGACATAAACCCCCTGCCAATACCTATGCGTCAAGAACGGTCGTTTTCGCCGGTGACATAAACGTATGAGTTTTGGCAAACCTTTACTTGAACACTGGCAACTCTGATTGCCCGCGCCGCTCTCTTACATCCCAAGTCTCAAATGGTGTGCTGCAGCGCGAATTTCCGTAAACTCAAGGTATGAAGCCTTCGCATACTCTGAGACAGGACATTTCGTTTGTAACCTCCAATGATGGTACGCGCATCGCGTGTGCGTCCATGGGGCGTGGCCCAACTATCGTGCGTGCCGCTCACTGGCTGACCCACATCTCGCGTGACCTCGAAAGCCCGGTCTGGCGGCACTGGTTGGCGGATTTGTCGTCCTACGGTCACCTCGTACGCTATGATCTACGCGGGTGCGGACTGTCTTCCAGGGCCGTTCCGGAAATCAGTTTTGAGGCGTGGCTTGCAGACCTGGAAGCCGTGACTTCGAAGCTCGAAGAACCGTTCACGTTGCTGGGGATGTCCCAAGGTGCGGCGCTGTCGATTGCCTATGCTTTCCGACACCCGGAGAAGGTGAAGCAGCTCATTCTGATTGGTGGGTATACAAAGGGATTGCTCTCACGGGATCAAGGTGATCGCACGCAGACCGAAGCTGCAACATTGACCAATCTGATGCGACTTGGCTGGGGGCAGCACCACACCGCCTTCAGCCAAGTCTTTACCAATCTGTTCATTCCCGATGGCACAAAAGAGCAACATGACTGGTGGCGATCCCTGGAAAGGGAAACGGCCTCAGCCGAGGTGGCCGCGCGGACGATGGATGTCTTGCACAAGATTGATGTCAGCGATATCGCGGCCGAGTTGAATGTTCCGACCCTCGTGCTGCACGCGCGCGGTGACAGGCGCATCCCCTTTGAAGAGGGGCGTGCCTTGGCCATGACCATTCCGGGGGCGGAATTCGTGCCGCTGAACAGCAACAATCATGTGCTACTTGAAACCGAGCCTGCCTGGTTGGACCTCTGCTTGGCTATCAACGAGTTTCTCGGCAACAGCACAGTGCTTGCCGGGGCAGAGATTGGCCTGACAGCGGCAGAGCGGGACGTACTGGGATTGGTTGCAAAGGGGCTGAGCAATCCGGATATCGCAGCTCAGCTTGGCAAGAGCGAAAAGACAGTGCGCAATCAGGTGTCCTCGCTGCTGGAGAAGACTGGGCTGAGCACGCGGTCGGAACTCATTGTCCGAACCCTGTCCGGACAGATAGGACAAATGCCCTAAGCCAACTATCGTTTTCCCTGCACGGCGGGGACATCGGCCCCATGCGCGTTAGTCGGCATTGGCCTCAAACTGTCTAAAACGCAGTGAGAGGACATAACGGATGAGAATTGCACCTAAGTATGAAACCAGGGCAGCCCTGACCTCGCTCGTTCTGGCAACCCTGTTCTGGTCGGGAAACTTCATCGCTGGACGTGCGATCCGGGGAGAGATTGCGCCACTTGAATTGAACGCGATCCGTTGGGGCCTTTGTCTTGCGATCCTGCTGCCCTTCGCGTTGCGTGGCATCATTGAACATCGCCGCGCTCTTTTAGCGTCATGGCGGCAGGTCGTGCTGCTGGGGCTCACCGGGATCGCGGCCTTCCATACGATGGTCTACCAGGCACTGTCGCTGACCGAAGCGGTGAATTGCCTATTGATCCTAGCGCTCGCACCGGTTGCAACGGTCGCTGGGGGGATGATCTGGAAAGGTTTTCGACCAACGGGGGCGCAAATCTTGGGGCTCCTTGTGTCGTTAATGGGAGCAATTGTTCTGGTGCTCTCTGGTCGCGAGCACGAATTTTCCTTCGTTCAGTTCGATGCGGGCAAGCTCTGGATGTTCGGTGCGATCCTGATTTGGGCCTGGTACACGCTTCTGTTGCGCGGGAAGCCGACTGATGCACCTCAAATAGTGACGCTCGTGGCGAGCATCCTAGTCGCGCTTGCAGCGATGCTTGTCTTGCTGCTCGTCAAAGGTTTCGAACAACCGCAAATGTCAGGCGACACGGTAACGGCGGTCCTTTATATCGCTATCTTCGCGTCTGCGCTCGGCTTTCTGTTCTGGTCCTACGGGATCAGTGTGATCGGGCCTGAAAGTGGAGGACAGTTCGTGCACCTGATGCCGATCTTCGGCAGCGTTCTGGCCGTCATACTGCTTGGCGAGGAAATCTCGGCCGTGCTGTTGGCCGGTGCTGCCTGCATCATTGCGGGTATCGTTCTCGTCAATCGCCGTCGGAAACCGGTACTGCAACACGCGCTGACAAAAACCCCTTGCCAAAACTCCTGCGCCAAAAACAGTCGTTTTCGCCGGTGACATAAACGTATGAGTTTTGTCTGGTTAGTGTCCGTGACGGCAAAGCTCATGATCAGCCAGAGACGCTAACACGTAGCAATCATGCGACACACCTTCACCGTCACAGCCTTCGGAAATCCGAACCAGCTCCTTCTCAAGTGCTCGTAGGCGTTTGATCTTGGCCCGGACATCCGAAAGCTGCGAGACGGCAATTTCACTTGCGGCCTGACACGACCGATCCGGATGACCCTGAAGCTCGATCAGCTTGGAGATTGCCTCAATCGAGAAACCAAGGTCGCGCGCGTGCTTGATGAAACTCAACCGCTCAAGCCCTGCTGCATCATAGCGGCGTTGATTGCCTTCGGTTCGTTCAGGCTCAGAGAGCAAGCCCATTTCTTCATAATAGCGGATGGTCGGCACCTTGACCTTCGTACGCTTTGAAAGCTCTCCGATTGAATACATGAAAATACCTCTTGAACCTCTAGTTACTAGAGACACTACACTATGCTCAAGGCGGACTCAAAAGGGCTTTCCAATGTCAGGATGTTGCGGGCATGACGCCAAGTTCGACGGTGTCTCAGACGATTACAAACGACGGCTGTGGATCGTCATCGCGTTAAACGCGACGATGTTCGTCGTTGAGATGACCGCCGGTCACTACGCGAAGTCTCAGGCTCTTCAAGCCGATGCCCTCGACTTTCTGGGTGACGCGCTGACCTATGGTATCTCGCTCGCTGTTATTGGTGCTTCAATCCGCGTGCGCACGAACGCGGCTTTGGCCAAAGGGATCAGCTTGCTCTTAATGGGTCTCTGGGTGTTTGGATCAACCGTCTACCGCGTCTTCTATGTCGGCGTCCCAGAAGCGGAAATCATGGGCATCATCGGAGCTTTGGCTCTGGCGA
>JBCBGY010000034.1:0-28373 GCA_038526275.1 Pseudomonadota bacterium
TCACCCTGAAGCGCGCTGCCCCAGAGCGTGACGAAATCCCGGCGTAGTCGCTCGCCTAGTTGTTCGATCAGGTCTGCCGTATCGGCGGGGTGGAGCGGCGCGAGCAGTTCGCCGATTCGAACGCTGTCCTCGGCCTCTATCGCCTCACGTACCGCCTGAACCCGTTCCGCCTCCAGGGCGTAGTCTTCATCTGCGTGGCCGTCGGAATCGCCATCGATGTCTGCCATATCGGTCCTCTGGCCCCGGTATCCGTCGCGGCGCACCATAGGCCCTTGCTGTGGCGGTGCAAGCCGGTGGTTCTCCCGCCCCTTTTGCCCGGCAAAGCCGTTCAAAAGCGTTGGGCCTGGCGCGCGCGCAGCGTTGCGCCTGTGAGGGTGGTGCACTTGCGCGCGCCGACGAGACCAGCGTTTGTGACGACCGGTTCGTTCCTCCATTTTCACCCGGCACGGCGAACGATAAGGTCGGTTTCATGCCAGATCAGATCTTACTCCTCGGCCAGACCCTTCAATTCGAGACTGACCCCTTCCTCACGCCACCGGAAGAGGCGGTTCGCTATGATCGCCGTGGTGCCGTTCTGATCCAGGGAGACCGAATTGCAGCAGTTGGATCTGCCGACGACCTTCGCCGAGACCTGCCAGGCCAGAAGGTTGTCGATTATGGCGAGGGACTAATCCTACCGGGTTTTGTGGACGCGCACACGCACTATCCACAAACCGCGATTATTGCGAGTTGGGGCAAGCGGTTGATCGATTGGCTCAATACATTCACGTTCCCCGAAGAGATGCGCTTCTCAGACCCTGACTATGCCCGGCAGGTAGCCAACCGGTATCTGGATCTGGTCCTGGCCCATGGAACCACCACTGTCGCAAGCTTCTGTACAGTGCATTCGGCTAGCGTTGACGCCTTCTTTCAGGCTGCAGCAATGCGGCACATGGCGGTCGTCGCGGGCAAAACCTGCATGGACCGGAACGCGCCAAGTGGCCTGACAGACAGCGCCACGTCGGCCTATGATGAAAGCCTGGCCTTGTTGCGTCGGTGGGATCAAAACGGGCGAGCACGCTATGCCATCACCCCGCGTTTTGCGCCGACGTCGACACCCGAGCAATTGCACATGATGGGTGCGCTTTGGGCAGAACATCCCCACTGCCTCATGCAAACCCATATCAGCGAACAGAAGGAAGAGATTGCGTGGGTCGCTGATCTCTATCCTGATGCCCGGGACTATCTCGATGTCTACGAAGCCGCGGGGCTGGTCGGGCACGGCGCCCTTTGGGGCCACGCAATCTGGCTGACCGAGCGCGAGCGGGTCAGGATCCGGGAAAGCGGCGGCACGCTCATCCACTGCCCGACGTCGAACATGTTCATCGGATCCGGCTTGCTTGATGTGGCGGCCCGCCGTGCCGAAGGATTGCCGGTGGCCCTGGCGACAGATACGGGCGGCGGTTCAAGCTTTTCCATGTTGCGCACCATGGCGGCGGCTTACGAAATTGGCCAACTGACCGGCACCGCGCTCCACCCAGCCCAACTTTTGTGGCTTGCCACCGAAGCTGGCGCACGGGCTCTCCAACTTGAACATGACATCGGAACATTGAAGCCTGGCAGCATGGCTGATCTGGTTGTTCTCGATCTGGCGTCGACGTCTGAAATTGCTCAGCGGTCGTCCCAGGCAGAGACAATATGGCAAGCGCTCTTTCCGACGATCATGATGGGCGACGATCGTGCAGTAACTGCAACGTGGGTCGCTGGTCGCCCAACCTAGCGTTATGGCCGAATTCACTGATCTCAATGATCTGCCCAACAATTGACTGAGGTAGCTCGTCAACCGCCAAGCACTTTCTTATTGGACAAAATATTTCCGCCGGAGGCAACTGCGTCCCCTCCGGGGACGCTAGGATCATGTGGCGCGAACGCGCCTCCGCTTTGGAGCAAGGCGCTGACATCCTGATCCAGGCGCGGTACATTATTACCGGGTACACCCCAGCCTATTTCGGCAAATATTTTTGAGAGGCACTCCATGCACAGACAGCTCATATTCACTGTGGTTTTGACGGTTGCGGCTCCTCCAGTGGTCGCGTTGGAAAGACTTGATGGCTACTTCATTGCCACGGACATTTGCGAAGCTTTTCAGTCGAAGAATCGACGCACCAATCCTGGGGGCATCCGGACGGACGTTGACCACGCCTATCCGATGATTGGGCTCAACAAGCCGGGCGGTGACTATTTCCAGATGCGGATATCTGGCGCGCCCGTCACCGAGGATCGTTGGGTTCACGCCTCTTGTGGGCTCCACGCGGTGGTTGCCGATACGCCGACAGATACCGGGCCCAACACTATGCCTGCGCCAGATCCGGTTCTCGGTGCAGAATCAACTGACAATCTGTTGGCTCTGAGCTGGCAGCCCGCCTTCTGTGAAACCCGGCCCGGCAAAGACGAGTGCCTACAGCTCAACGATGGGCTACTGCCAGTCACTGAAACCGGGCTGTCGATCCATGGGCTTTGGCCGCAGCCGAGAGGGAACGACTATTGCGGCGTACCCGAAGAGCTTGTCGCTCTTGATGAGGCCGGGCGGTGGTCTGAACTGCCCGCGCCGGACATCGACGCCGACACGACGGAAGCGCTTTCCGTCGCGATGCCGGGTACGGCCAGCTTCTTGGAACGCCATGAATGGATCAAACATGGCACCTGCTACAAAGGTGCAGGCGGGGCCGACGAGTATTACGACGATACGCTGGTGCTGTTGGATGCAATCAACCAATCGGCCATCGGTTTGTTTCTGGCCAACAATGTGGGAGCAGAAGTTCAGTCGAGCGAAATCCGTCAACTGTTCGACGATGTCTTTGGCGACGGGGCGGGAAACAGCGTGCAGGTCCAATGCACAGGAGATGGGCCGCGGGTTTTGATACAGGAACTGCGGATCGCTCTGTCAGGACAAATCACGCCCGAGGCTGACATCGGCAAGTTGATGATCGACGCGACGGACCAGTCGACCGGTTGCCCCTCAGGGATCATAGATCCTGCCGGGTTGCAGTGATAGGTGGGCTAGTGGTGCAGCGGAAGCTGCACCACCGAAAGCACTTATCCGCGGCGGAATCGACGCAAAGCAGCCAAACCAAGGCCGCCAGCCAAGAGCAGCGGTAGTGTGGCAGGCAATGGGATTGGAGCGATCACTGGCTCCTGGCCCAACGGATCAATTGAAAACGTGGCCTCCAAGGTGCCCTCATTATCGAAGTAGTTCTGAGGTTGACCGACGAAGCTAGCCCCATCCAGGAAACCCAGAACCAGGATGTCTGCGCCTTCAGGAACGAAGAACAACTGGGTCTCACCATCTTCGTTCACACCGTCACCAATGAAGAAGGTCTGGTTCAGTTGTGGTTCGAAAGTTGGATCCTGGTTCGTGATCGTCCCCAGGGTGTAGTTCGCGCGAGAGGGCTGGTTGCCCGCGGTCGGCAGCTCTTCACTGTTCAAGAAAGCTCCAGCCAGGAAGCCCCGACGGAAATTGCGCATGCCGGCGATACCGCCCGAGCTTGTAATGTTAATCGCACCGCCATTGCCATCGGGTCCAAAAAAGCCCGAAAAGTTGCTGTAGCGGGTCTCGCCCGTGACCGAAGAGAAGGTCAGAACGAGGTCTTCGCCGGGATCGAAGAAATATACCGAACCCGCTTCTTCACTAGGCGCCAGACCGCCACCCGTGCCAGACTCACTCGCCAAAAAAATGTTTGTTTGCGCGTCGATCGTCGCGGTGGCTCCGATTGCTTGTGCGCCTACAAGCGCTGCAAAACCAGCAGCCAAGGCTGTTCTCAACATCAGCGTACCCCTTACTCAAAGTTGATGAATGACTGTAGACGACCTTTGATGAAATGAGTCAAGTTGATGTCGAATTATGAATGGATTTGCCACAATTCGTGAGTTTAATTCTCGCGCTAGAGGTGGATCGTTTCAGACTGGGAAACTGGACTCAATTGCAGAATATGGCATATGCAGCGAATGCAACCATTCAGGGTTTTGCTCTGGGTCTTAGCCTGATTCTTGCCATTGGCGCGCAAAATGCTTTTGTGCTGAGGCAAGGATTGTGGCGACGACATGTATTTGCCGTGGCGTTAATATGTGCTCTCTCCGATGCGGTTCTGATCGCCATTGGCGTGGCAGGCTTTGCGCAAATTACGGAAGGGCTTCCCGGGCTCGTCCCGGTCCTCACCTATGGTGGTGCTCTCTTCCTTTTCGTTTACGGAGCCCTTGCTCTGAGATCGGCCTGGCGGGGTACGGGAGCCCTGGTTGCAGGCGATGAAGAGGCCGGCCAACGTTTCTGGGTCGTGATCTCAACCTGCCTCGCACTGACTTGGTTGAACCCCCATGTCTACCTCGACACCGTTGTCCTGATGGGAAGTGTAGCGACCCGTTATGAGGGTGCACGGCTGCCCTTCGCTGTGGGGGCAATGACCTCTTCTTTCGTGTTTTTCTTCAGTTTGGCCTACGGAGCGCGTCTTTTGCAGCCTTTTTTCGCCCGTCCGGCCGCGTGGCGCATCCTTGATCTCTTCGTTGCCTTCGTCATGTGGAGCATTGCCGCATCGCTCATATTGGCTGGATGATGGGTTGCGGCCCGGCGGTGCATAGCGTCTTGTGGAGGTATGACCCCCACCCCTGCAAATCGGCCTTTGGCGGCCATCGGCTGGATGCTGATTACCGGGCTGAACTTCGTGGCGGTCACGGCTCTGGTCAAACTCCTGGGCAGTGATGTGCCTGCAGCGCAAGGTGCATTCCTGCGCTATGCGCTGGGGCTCGTGTTCCTGGTGCCGATGATCCGGCCTATGCTGCAAACGCAAATAGACGGGCGCGGCTTCAGTCTGTTTTTTATCCGAGGGGCTGCGCATACGATTGCTGTAACGCTGTGGTTTTATTCAATGACGCAGATCACGATAGCGGAAGTTACTGCGCTAAATTACCTCTCTCCAATTTACGTGACGTTGGGGGCCGCATTATTTTTAGGGGAGCGTCTGGCTGTCCGGCGGCTCGCCGCTATTGCGGTCGCGCTGTTTGGTGCATTGGTCATCTTGAGGCCTGGCTTTCGGGAACTAGAGACTGGACATCTCGCAATGATCGCGACGGCTATTTTCATGGGCGCGTCTTATCTCATTGCAAAACGCATGTCCGGCCTTGTCTCGCCTGCGGTAATAGTGGGGTATCTTTCGATAATGGTGACGATAGGGCTGGCCCCGTTCGCCTGGGCGGTGTGGGTGCCCGTCTCGTGGTTTGAAATTGGCATTTTGTTTCTGGTGGCAGCCTTTGCGACCGCGGGTCATTATACGATGACCCTCGCATTTCGGGCGGGTCCTGTTGCTGTCAGCCAACCCGCGACTTTTTTGCAACTCGTCTGGGCCACGCTTCTCGGCATTCTGTTTTTTGACGAACCATTGGATTGGTGGGTCGTCGCCGGAGGGTGTGTCATTCTCGCAGCAGTTTGCTTCATCACCTGGCGCGAAGCGGTTCTGCATCGCAGAGAAATCACCCCGTCCTCGGTGGCTACGAAGGTCTAGGGCCACCTGTTGACCTAGCGTTCACCACTCCAAAGGTCTTCGGCCACCAGGCAGCGTATCAGGTCTTCGCCATCTCTTTCTCGCTTGCGTTTCCAGCCCGTCGAGATGCGGTCGCAGTGCAACATCTGCAATTGGTCAGACGTAACCCATTTGTTGAGGTAATAGCCCCGCAAACCGTGGACCTCCCATCCTGCTTGGGCAAAACGCCTGGTTGGGACAGCCGCCCATTTCTCCTGACATCCGGCATCATTTGGATAGCGCCAGATGTGATCTGCATGGCGGGGAAGGGCGCCCGGCGCAGGGCGGGCCAGTCGCCAAAAGCCCGGTATCGTGAGATAGCCCCATCGGCTGTCGCGAACCTCCTGAAAAACGGTTTGCCCCTTACCCACGATGATTTCATCGATATCGACTGAAATGACGGCGGCGGCACTGTGGACGAAGCGATGCCGGGCCACATTCAGGATCGCCGCCTGGAAGAACTTGTTCATGTGCTTGGGGACTTTGGGCAAAGTCGGTCCAAACGGAAAGTCAGCCGACAGAACCTGAACCGCGGCATCCGGCGCAGCCTGGCTTAGCGTTTGGGTGATCTGATCCGGTTCGTAGTCGGTACTGGCATTGTCGAAGAACAAGAAGCCGTTTGCGCCCTGGTTCCGGCTATAGTGCGCCGCCCAGTCAGCGATCCAGGCCAACGCATTGTTCTTGGACTTGGTGATGACGACGTTCCTGTCGGTCAGGTCAGAGCTCTGAGCCGAGATTTTCCCGGTTAGTGCCAAGCCCGAAAGCGTCAGTTCGATCTGAGAGGGAGACGGACCTGTGTAGGGTATCCAGATCTCGTCGAACCGCCGGAAAGTGCGGATCGTGGGTCGAGGGCAGAGCGCGCCGTCGATGCGAATCTGTCCAGTCCGCACCAGTTGCCTAAAGTTAAGCAACTTGGGGCAAACACAGACGACCGCTTTTTCGGAGGCCTTGTGAATGACGTCGTAAGCTAAGGTGTGCCAGTCATACTGCTCTGAAAAGCCCGGAATGCTGGCATCTTTGGCGCGCAGGGGACGACGCTTCAGCGGGCCATCATGCGGCAAAATCAACGGGTTGAGATAGGTCAATGGTGGAAATTAGCTCCAATTCGCGTGGTCTGTATCACCTATCGGTACAATGAGAACTCAACCACCGTTTTCCATCGAGTTTTACCAAACTTGTCGCGGGGGCGTGCCTTGTGGATGCCCGGGCGCTGAGGCAGACTGTGCGGAAATGAAAGAAGACGCTTGAAAGGTCATCTTACGCGCCCCATCTCCATAACCTTCGGAGATGGCCGTGCGTTGCCGCAATTTGGGACCAGCGCCATCTTGCCAAGAATAAGGGATATCCCATGACAGAGCATATCAGCGCCACCTACCCCGTATTGCCTTTGCGCGATATTGTGGTGTTCCCCCACATGACCGTGCCGCTTTTTGTTGGGCGGGACAAATCCGTTCGTGCCCTGGAAGAGGTCATGGCTGATGACAAGCAGATCCTCCTGTCCAGCCAGATTGACGCGAGCGAAGACGATCCTTCCGTCGATGGCATCTACGTTGTCGGCGTCCTGGCCAATGTTCTTCAGTTGCTGAAACTCCCCGACGGAACGGTCAAGGTTCTGGTCGAGGGGCGGCGGCGGGTTCGCATATTGCGTTATCTCGACAACTTGGATTTCTTCGAGGCCGAGGCGCAATATCTGGACGAGACGCCGGGCGATGATGATGCCCTCTCTGCTTTGGTTCGTTCGGTTGCCGAAGAATTCGAGCGCTACGCCAAAGTTAAGAAGAACGTCCCGGACGAGACGCTTGCTGCTGTGGCTGAGACCCGCGAAAGCGCCAAGCTAGCGGACCTTGTGTCCGGCCATTTGGGCGTGGATGTCGAGCAAAAACAGGATCTTCTGGAAACGCTGGTTGTGGCCGAAAGGCTGGAAAAGGTCTTTGGCCTGATGCAAGGCGAGATGAGCGTTTTGCAGGTCGAGAAGAAGATAAAAACACGCGTAAAAACGCAGATGGAGCGGACGCAGCGGGAATATTATCTGAATGAGCAGATGAAGGCCATTCAGAAAGAACTGGGCGACGGCGATGACGGCCAGAACGAAGTGGTCGAGTTGGAAACGAAGATCGCTGAGACCAAGTTGAGCAAAGAAGCGCGCGAAAAGGCCGACGCAGAGATCAAAAAGCTCAAGAATATGAGCCCGATGAGCGCCGAAGCGACGGTCGTGCGCAATTATCTGGACTGGATGCTCAGCATTCCGTGGGGCGTGAAAAGCAAGGTCAAGAAGGACCTGAACCGCGCACAGACCGTGCTCGACAACGACCATTACGGTCTTGAGAAGGTCAAGGAACGGATCGTCGAGTATTTGGCCGTGCAACAGCGGTCAAAGAAGTTGAAAGGCCCGATCCTGTGTCTGGTCGGTCCTCCGGGTGTCGGCAAGACGTCTCTTGGCAAGTCGGTGGCGAAAGCCACGGGCCGCGAATTTATTCGCATTTCGCTCGGCGGGGTCCGCGACGAAAGCGAAATCCGTGGGCACCGGCGGACCTATATCGGCTCGATGCCGGGCAAAATCATTCAGGCGCTGAAAAAGGCAAAAACGACCAACCCTCTGATCTTGCTCGATGAAATCGACAAGATGGGTCAGGATTTCCGGGGCGACCCGGCTTCGGCGATGTTGGAGGTGTTGGATCCGGAACAAAACTCTACCTTTGTCGATCACTATCTGGAGGTGGAGTACGATCTGTCGAACGTGATGTTCCTGACGACCGCGAACTCCTACAATATGCCTGGACCGCTCCTTGATCGGATGGAGATTATCAGTCTTGCGGGATATACCGAGGACGAGAAGCGCGAGATTGCGCGGCAGCATCTCATCGATAAGCAGATCGGTAATCACGGTCTGAAGAAGGGCGAGTTTTCGATCACCGATGACGCTCTGCAGGAAATCATCCGCACCTATACCCGCGAGGCGGGTGTGCGGAATCTGGAACGCGAGATTGCGAAATTGGCTCGAAAAGCCGTCACGCAAATTGTCCGCAAGACAACTGAAGAGGTCGAGGTCACGCCCGATCTGTTGGAAGAGTATCTCGGTGTAAAGAAGTTTCGCTATGGGTTGGCGGAGTTGGAAGACCAGGTTGGCGTTGTGACGGGCTTGGCGTACACGTCGGTCGGCGGAGATTTGTTGAGCATCGAGGCGCTTAAACTTCCTGGCAAAGGGCGCATGAAAACCACCGGCAAGCTAGGCGATGTGATGAAAGAGTCCATCGATGCGGCCTCGTCATACGTTCGGTCGATCAGTCCGGAAATTGGCATGAAACCGACCAAGTTTGAGACGATTGACATCCATGTGCACGTACCGGAAGGCGCAACGCCAAAAGACGGGCCAAGTGCGGGCCTGGCTATGGTGACGTCCATCGTTTCCGTCCTGTCTGGCATACCTGTCCGACGTGACATCGCCATGACCGGTGAGGTGACGTTGCGCGGGAACGCTTTGGCGATAGGCGGACTGAAGGAAAAGTTGCTGGCGGCTTTGCGTGGGGGCGTGAAGACCGTATTGATCCCAGAAGAGAATGCCAAAGATCTCCCGGAAATTCCGGACAATGTGAAAGACGGGCTAGAAATAATACCCGTCAAGCATGTCTCTGAGGTTTTGGAACGTGCTTTGGTACGCCCATTGGAACCGATAGAATGGGATGAGGCGGCAGAAGAAGCGGCGGCGGCGCAGGCCGCCTCTAGCCGATCCGACGAAAGCGCGCCGTCATCTCACGCACATTAGGCTAAGGGACTGTAAAGCATTGGCAAAGCGGGTCGTCTCTCGGGAGGGCTCGTTTCTTTGGGGATGTCGCTTTGGTGTCGCCATCGCGGTTTTACAGCTTCATGCGAAAAAATTCTGAATCACCTAACGCTACCTGACATCAAAGATTTCAACGGCTGCTTGATGCCTCAGGCAGTGCGTCAGACGCTCTAGATTTCGCTGTTGCGCGCGCGTTGGCCCCACCGATCACTGATTGGGAAAAGCAGACAACGACGTTTCGGCTCCGGCGGATACAAGCTGGGCTTGCTGCTGCTGTTTTTCAGGTCAAGTTCCCGTTGGGCGAAGAATTTTTTCTGGTTCTAGGCCTAGTTGGAAATTTCCCACAAGTTCGGCCAGAATTTCGCTGCCTTGGGTGAGATCGGCGATGATTTCAGTGTTGTCGCAGACGAGTATGGCATTGGCTTGGGTCGTCTGGTCCACATCAACGAACGCATCAACTACGGCCTCAAGTCCTTGGGCTTGCTCTCCACCAGACCGGGCAACGGCGTCCACCAATGTTCCAATTTCGCCGATCTGTTGCTGCATCTCTTTCAACGCCTGACCAGTTTCACGGATTTTCGACGAGCTTGACACGACTTCTTTCAGCGTACCTTCGATTAATGTTCCGATCCGATTTGAGGCCTCAGCGCACCTTCCTGCCAGGCTGCGAACCTCCGTCGCAACAACGGAAAAACCGCGGCCCGCAGAGCCTGCTCGGGCCGCCTCAACACTCGCGTTAAGGGCTAGCAGATTGGTTTGGAAGGCGAGTCCTTCGATGACAGAGACGATCCTGCGCATCTCGTCACTTGCCCCCTCGATTTTCTCAATGCTGGTGATAGCGGTCCCAGCAACTTGAACTCCTGCTTCGGCTTGTTGCTGTAGAGTCTTAGACAGTGTCTGGCTTTCCTCGAGACGACCGCCATTATTGCGAACGGCCTGCATAAGTTCCTGCGTCACGGCTGTCGTTTCCTCCACCGCAGCCGCCTGCCGGGTCGTGCGAAGGTGCAAGTCATCCGTCGCCGTTTTGATCTCATTTGTCGCGGTTACGACATTTTGCGATTGGCGATCTATATCTTGGATAAGTACCGTCAGCCGATCGAAGGTGGTATCTAGGGCCAACTGAATGTTGCGATAAGATCCCTCGAATCGCCCTTCCATACGTTTGGACAGGTCGCCATCAGCTAACGACACCAGACAAGCACGAACCTGATCCAATCCATCTTGGGCGGATGCCGCGATCTTGTTAACCCCGCGGGTGAGTTCCAACATCGTACCGGATTTGCCGGTCTCGGTCAGCCGATGTTCAAAGTTACCCTGCGAACAGGCTTGCACCACCGAAGCCATTTCGGCGGCTGCCTTCATCTGCGCCTCTGCCTCTGCGCGGGCCACTTTGGCTGCTTCGTGGTCCCGTTGTTGCTGCGCCTGGACCATGGCTTCGATCTGATCGAGAACTCTGTTCAAACCGCGTCCGATTATGCTGACGGCGCCTTGGAGTTGGTCCACTTCGAGACGTTCGGAAAGACTGCCATTGTCCAAACCAGAGACGAGGGTTTCCACTGCGGCGACAGAGGCTTGTTCTTGTGCGCGCTCGCGCTCCTGTCCCGCGCGTTTTTCAACTTCGGTTGCCTGGAACACAGCAAGGGCTTGCGAGATCTTTCGAAGATCACCCAAACGGCTTTGCGGAATTTTGCTTTCAATGTCGCCCTGCGCCAAAGCCTGAACGCGCTCGATTGTTCTCCGGATGTCGAGCGTGACGACGCCGATCATTGCCGCTGCACCGCCGCCAATGAATAGAACCAAGACACCCAGCATTGCCAAATTTGCCCATAGCGCATTGCCTGTCCTTTGCACGGCCAGATCCAACATCTTGAAAATGTAGGTGGCGCTTTCACCTTCTAACGCTTTGACAAGGTTTATCTTTACGGTGATGGCGTCGAACCAGACTTCTGCGTCTATGGCATTCACGGCCTCCAGGTCGTTTGAAAGGCCAATGTTACGCAGGCGCGCCACTTCTTTTGCTGCATCGCTTTCCCGCAGGTCTGAAAGGGCTGCTTTGAGCTCGTCGCCTGCGGTCACGGCAAACGCGTCAAAGAGCGTGGTTTGTGCCGTGATCAGTTCCTTGAAACGTGCTGCGACATTCTCGGGAAAAAGGGCTTCGTTGGCGAAACCGGCTGCGCCTGTCGCGCGTTCCAGGCCGGCCAGATCCTTACCTAGTAAAAGCGTCACATGGACCATGATGGCGTTGCCGGTCAGCGCATCGTCAACACGTTGGGCGAGGCGCGGGAGAAGCGATATGAGGGACGTGTTAAGCCGTGTAATCTGCCCCACAGCCTGCAAACGCTCGATCTCAAGCGCGCTCACCTTTTCACGCAATGGGGCCAGTTTCGAAAGGGTCTCTCGGGCAAAATCTATGTCGGCTGCGAAAGCTGGATCGCTGACCTTTGCTGCGGCAAAGTCAAGCTGTTGGCGCATCTCTTCAACGTAAGTATCGACCAGTTTTCGTTGGTCAACCAATCTGTCTTGAAAGGCCGTGCCGCCGCTTGCCAGAAAGCCCGAGGTCGCGCCACGTTCCTTTTGCAATTCGTGGACAAGGTTGCCGACATGGACGGCCAGCCCCGAAAGCTCTTTATCCACAGCAATGGTGCGCTGTGCCTGCAGGTTCATATTGATCTGTTTGCCTGCGAAGATGAAGGTCGATGCAAATCCCAGCGTAACCATCAGGATCATGACCCTGGGCAAACTAAAGAAGCGAAGAAAACCGGCCACGAGCACGCCTTTGAGGACAACAGAACTGCGCCAGCGATAGCGTGAAATCGTGAATAGGGTGTTTTCGTAGGTGTAAATTCCTCAGGCGCGGCGGCCCGCTACCTTAACTTTCGGCGGTTTCGGTAAACCTAACCTTCCCAATGAATGGTAAGTTCCGGTTCCTCTGGGCAAAGTCGATTCCATAACCCACGACAAATTCATCTGGAATTTCGAAACCGATCCAGTCCGCTTTGAACGGCACCTCGCGTCGGGCCGGTTTGTCGAGCAAGGCAATGGATTTCAATTGTGTCGGTGCCCGTCCCTGCAAAAAGCGTGTGACATGGTCCAGGGTAAAGCCCGTATCGACAATATCTTCCACCACCAGCACGTCGCGATTTTGAATTTCTCCACGTAAGTCCTTCAAAATACGGACTTCCCGGCTGCTTTCCATCGTGTCGCCGTAGCTGGACACTTCCAGAAAATCGACTTCAACCGGCAGATCCAATTCCCGAACCAGATCGGCAATGAATACGAAGGAGCCCCGCAAAAGGCCCACCACGACCAGTTTGTCGGTGCCTGCAAACGCAATCTCAATCTCTCTGGCCAAGTCTTCGATCCGAGCCGCAATAGCCTTGGCCGAAATCATCTGGTCGATTACATAGGGTCGCTGCCCCATTCACTCCCCTTCCCCATGCCTATATCGGCTGTGTACCGAGTCATAACGAGCACAAAACGACAAACATGCCTAGCCATTCTGAGACCAAGCACCTGCCTTACACGCCGGATCAAATGTACGATCTGGTCGCCGATGTGAATGCCTATCCGAAGTTTCTGCCATGGTGTGCTGCCGCCCGCATTCGTAGCCGGCAGCCCGGTGAGTTGACCGAAGTGATGGATGCGGACTTGGTGATCTCTTTCAAAGTGTTTCGCGAGAAGTTTGGCAGCCGCGTTACGCTTTGGAATGACCGCAGTCGAATCGACAGTCAATATATCGACGGGCCGTTCCGGCATATGGACAGCTCCTGGCATTTCGCCCCGCATGAAATGGGCTGCGAGGTTCGCTTTGACGTGGATTTCGAGTTCAAGAATGCCCTGCTGCAAGGTGCCGCGAGCCTCTTTTTCAATGATGCGATGCAGCGGGTTGTTCGGGCGTTTGAACGTCGTGCGCAAGAATTGCACGGAGGCTGAAGCGGGTCGCGAAGCTAAGGGTTCGCTTTCCCGTCGTAGCACGCAAATGCCAGCTTGTTGCCATCCAGGTCGCGGACATAGGCTACATAGAATTGGTCACCATAGGTCTCGGGGCGGAAGCCCGGCTTGCCTTCGTCGCGCCCGCCACCTCGCAGAGCGATATCGTAAAGCCGATCGACGCTTGAGGCGCTGTCGATTTGAAAGGCCGTCATCGTGCCATTGCCAGAAGCGGCAGCGCCACCGTCAAACGGATGGCAAACAAAGAATCTCGGGATGGTGGGGTCAGCTTTATCTCCCCAGGAGACCACCTGTTCATCGCTGTAGCAGGGCGACAGCCCCATCAGTTCGAAGAGAGGATCATAGAATTGCTTGGCTCTTTCTAGATCCTTAACGCCAACCATTGTGTAGCCGATCATTTCAAAGCACCTGTAGACAGCCGCATTGCTTTGCTAGCCGATTGAAACGGCCCGCGGGAGGGGTTTCCGTCGTTTGCAACGCGGGAGTTCGCGTGCGGGCCGTCTGCCCTAGCGCTGATCCGTTTCCCAGGTGGGATGGATCCAGGGCTCGGCATTGGCTCGGGGCAGGGGGGCTTTGCCAAGGATGTGGTCGGCGGCTTTTTCTCCGACCATGATGCTCGGCCCGTTGAGATTGCCGTTGGGAATGCGCGGAAAAATTGCGCTGTCGGCCACGCGCAGCCCGTCTACGCCGATCACGCGAGTCTGGGGATCGACCACGGCCATTGGGTCGTCGGTCGCGCCCATTTTGCAGGTCCCGCAGGGATGGTAGGCGCTTTCAACATGCTGTCGGATGAAATCATCCAGATCAGTCTGCGACTGCACCGCTTCGCCAGGTTGGATTTCGTGTTTGACGAAGGGCTTGAAAGCCTCCTGTGCAAAGATCTCTCGCGTGAGTTCGATACAGGTTCGAAAGTCCTGCCAATCCTGCTCCTCCGACATGTAGTTGAACAGAATCTTGGGTGGCGCTTCGGGATCCGCAGACCTAAGCGTCACCGCCCCGCGCGAGGCACTGCGCATCGGCCCGGTATGGGCCTGAAAGCCATGGCCTTCTGCGGCAGCCTGTCCGTCATATCGGACCGCGATCGGCAGGAAATGATATTGGATGTCGGGATATTCCACACCCGCGCGGCTGCGAATGAAGGCCGCACTTTCAAACTGGTTCGATGCGCCGAGGCCTGTTTTGGTGAACAACCATTGCGCGCCGATCAGCGCCTTCGAGACCGGGTTCCAGTGCTTGTACAGCGTGATCGGCTGGCGCGCGGCCATCTGGATGTAAAGCTCCAGATGGTCCTGCAGGTTCTGGCCCACTCCGGGCCGGTCGGCGATCACCTCCACCCCATGCTCGGCCAGATGTGTGGCCGGGCCGATACCGGACAGCATCAGCAGCTTGGGCGAGTTGATGCTGGAGGCGGCCAGGATCACCTCGCGCCGTGCCGTGATGACTTGGCGCTGGCCACCCCGAATGACCTCCACCCCGGTCGCGCGCCCTTCGCGGACCACGACGCGACTGGCCAGGGCGCGGATCAGCTCACAGTGCTCGCGTTTCAGTGCCGGTCGCAAATAAGCGTTGGCGGCGGACCAGCGACGGCCCTGCCAAACCGTCTGCTCCATGGGGCCAAAGCCTTCCTGTTGCGCGCCGTTGTAATCGCCGGTGACGTGATAACCCGCCTGCCGCCCCGCCTCGACAAAGGCCTGGAACAGCGGGTTGGTGCGGGGGCCGCGCGTGACGTGGAGCGGCCCATTCGTGCCGCGCCAGGTCGGGTCGCCACCATGGCCGCCATCGTGCCAGTGTTCCATCCGCTGGTAATAGGGCAAGACGTCGGCATAGGCCCAACCCGCCGCGCCGCTGTCGCTCCAATGGTCGAAGTCGCGGGCATGGCCGCGCACATAGACCATGCCGTTGATCGAAGAAGAACCGCCAATGACCTTGCCTCGCGGTGTCGCAAGACGCCGCCCGCCCAAATGCGGTTCGGGCTCGGTTTGATAGCCCCAATCGTAGCGTGGCATGTTCATAGGGTAGGACAGCGCGGCGGGCATCTGGATCAACGGCCCGGCATCAGACCCGCCATGTTCGATTATCAGCACGGAAGATCCGGCCTCCGACAGCCGGTAGGCTATGGCACATCCCGCTGACCCCGCGCCCACGATGACAAAATCCGCTTCCATAGCTAGGACGCCTTTTCCGTCGTGGACCGGAGGAAGGATGACAGAGCCGCTTTTGTGTTGATCACGCCCACGGGTTGATCGCGATCTACCACCACGATCTCGCCGGGATGTTCGACCAAAAGGCCAATGATATCGCGCAATGGTGTGCCCGTCGGTACCGACCGCGCATCAGCGGGGATCGCCGGTGGATCGGGGTCCATGATTTCGGCTGCCCGAAGCACGTTGAGCGGGTTCATGTGCGCAACGAACTCTGCCACGTAAGGCGTTGCGGGGGATAGAACAATATCCTGCGGCTCTGCACACTGAACAATGCGGCCGCCTTCCATAATGGCGATGCGAGACCCGATCTTGAGCGCCTCGTCCAAATCGTGGCTCACGAAGATAATGGTGCGTCCCAACTGCTGCTGAAAGGCCAAAAGTTCATCCTGCAGCTTGGTCCGGATCAGGGGATCGAGCGCTGAAAAGGGCTCGTCCATCAGCAGAATCGGCGCTTCGGTGGCAAAGGCCCGCGCCAGGCCCACACGCTGCTGCATGCCGCCGGACAGTTCATCAACGCGTCGATCGGACCAATCACCAAGTCCGACCAGATCCAGTTGCGCCGTCGCGCGCTGAACCCTCGCCTCTTTGGAAAGGCCAGAGACCTCCAGTCCGAAGGCCACATTGTCCAGAACCGTCCGCCATGGCAGCAGCCCGAACTGTTGAAACACCATGGCGACTTGCCGCGTTCGGATCTGGCGCAAAGTGCGGGCAGAGGCGGCGGTTACGTCGACCAGCCCGCTTTCGCCCTGGGCCACCTGAACCCGCCCGCGCACCACCGGGTTAAGGCCGTTCACGGCGCGAAGAAGGGTGGATTTGCCGGAGCCGGAAAGCCCCATCAGCACGAGGATCTCACCCGCTTGCACATCGATCGAACAATCGTGGACCCCAAGGATCTGGCCGGTCCGTTGTTCGATTTCCCCGCGGGACAGGCCTTGATCCATGAGCGGCAAGGCCGTCTCGGGCTGGTCACCGAAGACGATGTTCACCGCCTCGCACCGAACCATCGTAGCGCCGCCCATTCAGTTGGTCCGCCGCTTGAACATGCGATCAAAGATGATCGCGACCAAGACGATAGCGAGGCCCACCTCAAACCCTTGCGCGATATTAACGGTATTCAGCGCGCGCAGCGTCGGCACGCCCAACCCATCGGCGCCCACAAGGGCCGCAATCACGACCATAGACAGCGACAACATGATCGTCTGAGTCAGGCCCGCCATGATCTGTGGCAAGGCAAAGGGCAGTTCGATCTTCCACAGCAATTGCCACCGGGTGCAGCCAAAGGCCTTGCCCGCCTCGATCAGCGCGGTCGGCGTTGACGTGATGCCCAGATGGGTCAGGCGGATGGGCGCGGGAACGGCAAAGATGACGGTGGCGATCAACCCCGGCACCATGCCCAAGCCAAAAAGGATCAAGGCCGGAATCAGATAGACGAATGTTGGAATAGTTTGCATCAGGTCCAGCACCGGCTCGATGGCGCGGTAAAGCCAGGGCCGCCGTGCTGCGGCAATCCCCAGCGGCACACCAAGCCCCATGCACAGGGTTGCTGCGGCCAGGACCAAGGCGAGCGTTTCCGTGGTTTCCTCCCAGTAGCCCTGATTGATGATCAGCAGCAGACCGAAAGCGGTGAAAAGGGTGAACAGAACCGAACGCCGGGCGAGCCAGGACAAGGCCGTAATGGCCGCGATCACGATGAAGGCATGCGGGGTCTGCAAGATCCACAAGAGCGCGTCAATTACAGCTTCAAGCCCAGCCGAGAGACCGTCAAAGAACCAGACAAGGTTTTGGGTCAGCCAATCGACCAGGGCCTTGGCCCATGCGCCGATGGGAATTTTGTGCTCTTCGAGCCACTCCATGATCGCCCACCCCGATTGCCACGCCCGACTCGGCGCTGACCCCTAGTCCAATCAGGTTCCGCCAGATCGGTCCAGTGCTGCCGCGATCTTGCAAGAAACCGGGCGGTTGCCGGAGCGGCGGTTCAGGTCAAGCGGGGACCAGAACGCAAACCGCGAAATCACGGTTTGGATCTGTCAGGACGTTCGCGACGGTCCAGTCCGCATTACCCGCAATCTCCCTAATGCTCTCCTCGGTATATTTGTGGCTGTTCTCCGTATGGATGCTTTCCCCTTGGGCGAAAGAGAAGGTCTGTGTGCCGAGCTTGACCGTTTGAGCGCGCTGGCTGACCAGATGCATTTCGATCCGGCGCGCTGCGGCATTCCAGCGGGCTTCATGGGCGAAGCTTTCAACATCGAAATCCGCACCTGCCGCGGCATTTAAACGTGTCAGGATGTTGCGATTAAACGCGGCGGTTATGCCTTGGCTGTCATCGTAGGCCCGGATCAAACGATCTGTATCCTTCACCAGATCGAAGCCGAGGATAAAGGCCTGGATGCCCGGCCAATTGCGGACCTGTGCCAACAAGGCCGACGCGGCAGGCTGTTCCAGATTGCCGATGGTTGATCCCGGGAAGAAGGCCACCTTTTTCAGATCTGACAAGGCCGGGGGAAAAGCAATCTCGCCCATGAAATCCCCGGCCAGCGGATGTATGGCCAGATCGGGGTAGTCGCCTTGCAACTGGGCTGCTGTCTCCGCCAGAAAGTCTGCTGAAATATCCATGGGAATGTAGGCTGCGAGTTGAGGCACCCCATCGAGCAAAATCCGGGTTTTGACGCTGGCGCCGCTGCCCAGCTCGACCAAAGCAGCCCCGTCCGGCAGATGGGCCGTCAATTCTGGCAGACGCTCTTGCAGGATCGCGGTTTCGGTCCGGGTCGGGTAATATTCGGGCAGCTCGGTGATCTGTTCGAACAGTTCGCTGCCCGCAGCATCGTAGAACCACTTGCTTTCCAGCCGCTTCGGCTTGGCCGCAAGCCCGGCGATGGCGGAGCGCTCCAATTCTGACCCGCCAGCTGGTGCCGGATGATGATTGGCCGCCACATCTCGCGCCAGCCGCAGGCCGAGCATTTGCCAACGCTGGTGCGGGTAGAAGAACGTCCGGTAAGAGGGGCGCATTTGCAGCTTCGGTGTAGCGCAGGATCCGCCACGCAACACCATTTGGTTCACCATGAACTTGCCATTATATTCGCCAATCGCGCCTTCAGATGCGCGGAAGCCCGGATAGGGCGTAAAGGGGCTTTGCGTCCATTCCCAGACATCGCCCCACAGTCTTCCACCGGGCAGGGGCCGGTATGTGGCGCTTTCCATGAAGTTGCCGGTGATCGGCGCGTTTGAGCTGGCAACCTCCCATTCCGCTTCCGTGGGCAACCGGGCGCCGGCCCACCGGGCGAAGGCATCGGCTTCGTAGTAGCTCACATGTACGACCGGGGCGTCCAGGTTCACCGGCTGCGCACCGCGCAGGGTGAAAGACCACCACGCGCCATCCTGCCGCCACCAGTAAAGCGGCGCATCCCAACCTTCGCGCTGGCAGACGGCCCAGCCCTCCATCAGCCACAGCGCCGTGGTCTGGTAACCGCCATCCTCCATGAAGGCGATCCAGTCGCGGTTCGTGACGGGCCGATCGGCCAGATCAAACGGTTCCAGAAACACCCGATGGCGGGGGCCTTCGCAATCGAACGCAAAACCAAAACCGTCATGCCCAACGTGATGCAACCCGCCGGGATGCCGGGTAAAGCTCAGCGGTTGTTCCGATGTGACCGGCATGGGGGAAGGTTCCCGATAGACCGGCAGCAGCGGGTTGTAGGATAACCCATGCAACAGATCGGTTAGGAGCAGTTCCTGATGCTGCATTTCGTGGTGGCAGCCCAGCTCGATCAGGTCGCGCAAGTTCGCATCATCGCCGTCCCGCTCGATCAGGTCGGCCAGCGCATCCTCGACATGGGTGCGATAGGCCAGAACATCGTCCAGGCCAGGTCGGGAAATCAGACCGCGCTTGTCGCGGGCATGCCGCGGTCCGGCCTGCACGTAGTAGGAGTTGAAGAGCACCGCAAAACGATCGTCGGGCGAACGGTATCCCGAAACCCGGGGCTTCAGGATGAATTCCTCGAAAAACCAGGTCGTATGGGCGAGGTGCCATTTGGCGGGGCTCGCATCCTCCATCGACTGAAGCATCATATCTTCCGCAGAAAGCGGCGCGGCCAGCGTATCGGTTTGTGCGCGAACCGAGCTGAATAGCGACGTTACTTCAGATGAGGTTGCGGGACGAGCATTGGTGGTGAGAATCATTGTTGCAGCCTTTGAGCGCAAGATTGGGTAGGTTGGATCGAGTTTGCTTTTTGGGGGCGCCTCGGGGTCTTTGGCCCGTCAGAAACGCATGGGGGTCGCGGGGGGCTGGCTGCTACCGATCGTCAAGGACGCTCCTTCCCTCATCCATGTGACACCGCATATGGGCCGTTCGCGGATCGAAAACTAGGACACGTCACTTCACACGCCTGTGACGGCGGTAATTCGCCCCCTGCGGGTGTTCACATTGCCGGCACGTCGCTGCAATGAAGCGATAAACGGGGCTTGCTGCCGAAGGTCAGGGCCCATAGCCATTGCAGTGATTGCAGACACAAAGGCACTTCACTATGGCCGACGATACGTACGAACCCCCGAAAGTCTGGACCTGGGAAAGCGAAAGTGGTGGCCAGTTTGCCAACATCAACCGCCCCATTGCCGGACCGACCCATGACAAGGACCTGCCAGTGGGCGAACATCCCCTTCAGCTTTACTCCCTCGCCACGCCCAACGGTGTGAAGGTCACGGTGATGCTGGAAGAACTTCTGGCCGCTGGCCATGCGGAGGCTGAATATGATGCCTGGCTGATCCGGATCAACGAAGGCGATCAGTTCGGCAGCGGCTTTGTAGAGGCAAACCCGAACTCCAAGATCCCAGCCTTGATGGACCGCTCGGGAGAGACCCCGTTCCGGGTGTTTGAATCCGGTGCGATCCTACTGCACCTGGCCGAGAAGTTCGGGGCGTTTCTGCCCAAAGACCCCGCCAAACGCCCTGAATGTCTGTCCTGGCTCTTCTGGCAGATGGGCAGCGCGCCCTATCTGGGTGGCGGGTTCGGCCATTTCTACGCTTACGCGCCGGAGAAATTCGAATATCCGATCAACCGTTTCACGATGGAGACAAAACGCCAACTGGACGTGCTGGACCGGCACCTGGCCGACAACACCTATATGGTCGGCGACGATTATACGATTGCCGACATCGCGATCTGGCCATGGTATGGTCAGCTGGTTCTGGGACGCCTTTATAGCGCGGCCGAATTTCTGGACGTGACCAGTTACACCAATGTCCTGCGCTGGGCCGAAGCGATTGATGCCCGCCCGGCCGTGCAACGCGGTCGCATGGTCAACCGCGCGTTCGGCGAGCCCGAGATGCAGCTCCATGAACGGCACGCTGCCTCCGACTTCGATACGCAAACCCAAGACAAGATCGGCCCGCAAGACTAGGCGCTGGCCCGCATCCGTTGACGGGTACTTATCCACCTCTCATCATGTCACGGTAACGGATGGGAGGTGCTCATGAGCTACGTGGATGGATTTGTCTTTGCCGTACCAACGGCGCGACGTGCGGAATATGTGGCTTTTGCTCAGAAATGGTGGCCGTTTTTCAAAGACCTTGGTGCCATCGGCACCAAGGAATGTTGGGGCGATGACGTTCCCGACGGCGAGGTCACGTCGTTCCCATTAGCAGTTCAAAAGAAGGAAGATGAAACCGTCGTCTTTTCTTGGACTGTGTGGCCGGACAAGGCCACTCGCGACGCCGCCTGGGCCAAGATGATGGAGATGGAAGATATGGGCGATATGCCCTTCGACGGCAAACGCATGATCTATGGCGGCTTCGTTCCCTTTTTCGAGAGCTGACAAACCGCGCCATCGAATTGTCCCTAAGCCAACCGGCTGGGCGCTTGGCGCAAGGTTCGTTCGCCGTCCCAACGCTTGTTCCACGGCGTTCGCCAGAGCCGCCAGATCGTCGAACGCCATTGCCCTTTCTTATTGGCAAAAATACTTCCGCCGGAGGCAAACAACCGGTTCCCGTGCCAAAAACCGGCCAGGACCCTCTCGCAACGCGCAGTGCAAAAACACCACAATGACAAAAGCCGCCCGCGACCAAGATACGATATCAGACAATCCAGGTTTAGGCTCTGATGGCAGGGTCAATGAAGGGGGGTGATATGGGCGATGTCGTTATTCTAGGAGTGTTTGTCGCGGATACGGCCTATCGTGCGGAGCGAATGCCGCGGATGGGCGAGACGATCCTCGGAAATTCCTTTGCCCTCGGCCCAGGCGGTAAAGGATCCAACCAGGCGGTGGCTTGCGCACGGCTCGGGGCGCAGACGCGGTTTCTGACAAAGCTCGGCCAGGACGAATTTGCCCGCATGGCGCTGCGCACCTGGGATGAGGCGGGCGTGACGCCACATGCAACGGCGGTGGCCGAAAGCTACACCGGCGCTGCATTCATCTATGTCGACGAGGCAACGGGCGACAATGCGATCATTATCGCGCCTGGCGCTGCAGCGCTCATCGGGGCGGAGGATGTGGAGGGTTGGGCGGATATGATCAAAGCCGCGTCAGTCTTCGTCACCCAGTTGGAACAGCCGTTGGAGGCCGCGATGACGGCCTTGAAGATTGCGCGGGACAATGGCGTCACGACGATTCTTAACCCGGCCCCCGCCGCGGACCTGCCCGACGGGATGCTGGCGCTTTGCGATTACCTGACCCCCAACGAAACCGAGACAGCAGCCCTGGTGGGTTTTCCGGTTGAGACCCCGGATGACGCGGCCCGCGCCGCTATCTCGCTGCAAGAAAAGGGCGTCGGCACGCCGATTATTACCCTCGGAGCCCAAGGTGCCTATCTGCATGGTCACGGGCTGGTCCCAGCGGTTCACGCTGGAGCTGTGGTTGAAACCACGGGGGCAGGCGACGCGTTCAACGGGGCCCTGGCCGCCGGGCTTGCCGATGGTCTAGCCCCGCTTGATGCAGTGCGGCTGGGATGTGCGACCGCTGGATTATCTGTCACACGTCCGGGTACAGCCGGCTCAATGCCGAGCCGCGCAGAAGTTAATGCCGTTCTGGCGGAGAGTTAGGCTCGGCTTTCCCCTTTCACTGGTGACATTCGTCATCGCAGTGTCATATCAATGACATACCCGGCGTCCAGATCCGCCGCGGCCTTGAGGAAGCGTTGTGAAGTACCGCACCATCTTTCTGTCGGATATCCATTTGGGGACACGCGGCTGTCAGGCAAAACTGCTGCTTGACTTCCTGTCGTGCCATGACGCCGATGTGTTCTACCTTGTGGGCGACATTTTCGATGGTTGGAGCCTTCGGCGCGGCTGGCACTGGCCGCAGACCCATAACGACGTGATGCAGGCCTTCCTGGCCAAGGCCCATGATGGGGCCAAGATCATCTACATCCCCGGCAATCACGACGAAGTCATGCGGGCCTATCTGGGCACCCATTTCGGCGGAATCGAGGTGATGCAGACGGCAGAATTCACGGCGTTGGATGACCGACGCTATCTGGTGACGCATGGCGATCAGTTCGATTCGGTCGTGGTCTACGCCAAGTGGCTCGCCCATATGGGCGACCGCGCCTATGTCACGATCCTTCGGCTGAACACCTGGTTGAACAAGTTGCGATGGATCTGGGGCGGGCAATATTGGTCTTTGTCCAAGTGGGCCAAGAACCAAGTCAAGCATGCCGTCAGCTTCATAAGCCATTACGAGGACGCCCTGACCGACGAGGCGCGCCGCGGCGGCTATGATGGCGTCATCTGCGGCCACATCCACAGCGCGAACATTCGCAAGATGGGCGAGATCGACTATGTGAACACGGGCGATTGGGTAGAGAGTTGCACTGCCATCGTCGAACGCGATACAGGCACGCTGCAACTGATCGACTGGGCCGCATCCAAACGTTTGCGCGAGATGGCGCGCAAGAACAGTGCCAAACGCAAACGGCGCTCGGAAATCTCGGACCAGCGGTCGCACGAAAGCGCCTGAAAGACACAGAAAGGCGGTCAACGCCCATGACCATGACCCAAACCACCCAAGACCAACTGGGGGCTGCGGTCCACCAAAACCGACCCATGAGCAAAGACGGCCAGTTGGAACGGATGTTCTCGCGGCTCTTTCGGGGTTTGGTCTATCCGCAAATCTGGGAAGATCCGGTTGTGGATATGGCCGCATTGGAAATCGGCTCGCAGGATCATGTCGTTTGTCTGGCATCCGGCGGTTGCAATATGATGTCCTATCTGACGGCTGGTCCGGCATCGGTTACGGCAGTGGATTTGTCGCCCGCCCATGTCGCCCTTGGGCGATTGAAGATCGCAGCGGCCCAGCATTTGAGCCAGGCGGAGTTCCACCGTCTTTTCGCGGATGCAGACCATCCGGACAATCCGGGCCTGATCGCCGGCCTTGCGCCACATCTTGACACCAAGACGCGTCTTTTCTGGTTGTCTCCTCGCGCGCCGTGGTCGCCGCGGGCGCAGATGTTCCGACGGGGATTTTATCGGCACGGCGCCTTGGGTCGTTTCATCGGTGCAGCCCACCTTATCTCTAGTCTCACCGGCATGGATTACCGCCCGCTTTTGCAGGCCAAGACTATGGACGAGCAAAAGGCGTTCTTCGACGCAAAGATCAGCCCGCTTTTTGACAAGCGATTTGTGCGCTTTCTTGCCCGTCAGCGGGCGTCGCTTTTTGGTCTGGGTATACCGCCTGCGCAATATGACAAGCTCGCCGCTGACGGCGGGGGAGAAGTGATCGAAGTCCTGCGGGAGCGGGTGCGCAAACTGGCCTGCGATTTCCCGATCTCGGAAAACTATTTCGCATGGCAGGCCTTCAATCGGGCCTATGAGAAGGGCGGTTCCGTTCCTCCGTATCTGGAGGCGGACAACTTTGAGACCCTGACCGCCGCCGCACCCCGCGCAAGCATCACAAACCAGTCGGTGACTGACATGCTGGCCGCCGCTCAGGGCGCTTCGAAAAGTTGCTACGTGCTGCTCGACGCCCAGGACTGGATGACCGACGCCCAGTTGAACGCTCTATGGGATCAGATCACCCGAACGGCTATGTCCGGCGCGCGGGTCATCTTCCGGACGGGCGGCGCACCTGACATTTTGCCGGGCCGGGTTGTTGCAGAAACGCTTGGGCGCTGGTCCTATGATGCAGATGCATCGACCAAAGGGTTTGCCGCCGACCGGTCTGCCATCTACGGTGGCTTTCATCTTTATCGGTTCCTTGGATAAGCCAGCCCATGACTGACCAGCCCAGCAGCCATGCAGAGCTGATGGATGCCACCTATCGGTATCAGCGTCTCTTCTATGATCTTACCCGGAAATACTACCTTCTGGGCCGGGATCATCTGATCCGCTACCTGCACCCACCCTCCGGTGGGCGGGTATTGGAGGTGGCATGCGGAACGGGTCGCAACCTGGCCCATGTCGCCCGCAAGCAATATGGATGCGACCTCTACGGTTTCGACATTTCATCAGAAATGCTCCGGTCCGCAGAACGGCGGCTTTATGGTCGGGCGGAACTGGCGCAAGGCGATGCCTGCGCCTTTGATCCCCAGGCCATGTTCGGCGTGCCGGATTTTCACCGGATCATTCATTCCTACAGCCTGTCCATGATCCCGGACTGGGAAAAGGCGCTGGATGAAGCCGCCCGCCATTTGGCAGATGGTGGCGAGCTCCATGTGGTGGATTTCGGCGATCAGGACGATCTGCCGCCCATTTTCAAGCGCACGCTGCGGGCGTGGCTGGCGAAGTTCCACGTAGCGCCTCGCGATACTTTGGCTATCCACCTGGACTCCCTTGTCGATAAGTATGGCGGCCAGGTGGAACATCGCATGTTGTACCGCCGCTACGCTCAGTACGGGGTCTATATCAAGCGCTGAAACGGCTCAGAGGCAGGTCTCAAAAAGCCCCCGCATTTCGTCTGGCGTGATCGGAAGCGGGTTGCCACCCATGGAAGGGTCCCGCAAGGCCTGTTCAACCAATGCATCCAGATCGGGGTTCGTGACGCCAATGTCGGCCAATCGCGGCGGGATGCCGAGATCTGCGCGAAAGCCTTCGACGAAGGTGCAAAAACCTGAATAACCGCCGCTAAGGCCCAGATAGGTTGCGGCCCGGTTGAGCCGTTCTTCGATGGCGCTGCGATTGAATTCCAGGACAGCAGGCATCACCACGGCATTGGTCGTGCCATGGTGCGTGTGGTGCATCGCACCAATCGGGTGGCTCATCGCATGAATCGCCCCCAGACCTTTCTGGAAAGCGGTGGCCCCCATCGCGGCAGCGGCCATCATCTGGGCCCGCGCTTCGATGTCGGTTCCGTCCGCATAGGCGCGGGGCAGGTACTCTTTGACCAGTCGCATCCCTTCCAGTGCGATACCCTGGCTCATCGGATGAAAATGGGGCGAGCAATAGGCCTCCAGGCAATGGGCAAAGGCATCGAGACCCGTGCCTGCCGTGATCGCTGGCGGCAGACCGATCGTCAGTTCGGGATCGCAGATCACGATTCCGGGCAGCATCTTGGGATGAAAGATGATTTTCTTTTCATGTGTCTGGGAATTCGTCAGCACGCCAGCGCGCCCGACCTCTGATCCGGTTCCAGCCGTGGTCGGAACAGCAATAACCGGATGGATCCCGTCAGGGTCGGCCCGGGTCCACCAGTCGCCCACATCCTCGAAATCCCAAACCGGTCGAGATTGTCCCACCATCAAGGCAATCACCTTGCCCAGATCCAAAGCCGAACCGCCACCAAAGGCGACCACGCCATCATGCCCGCCATCCCGGTAGATCTTCAGACCGGTCTCTGCATTCAACTCAGTCGGATTGGGATCAACCTCGCTAAAGATCGCGTCCCCAAGGTTTGCCTCCCCGAGCAGGCTTCGGGCCTGGGCCACGATCTCCAAACCAGCCAAACCTCTGTCGGTCACCAGCAGCGGCTTCTTCAGTCCCAGGCTTGCACAGGCCTCACCCAGTTCTGCAATCCGGCCAGCGCCAAAGCGCACGGTTGTGGGATAAGACCAATTTCCGACAAGCTGCATGAATGTTCCCTTCCTCAACGCTCGACCCTCTCTATCGCCAGGTCAGAACAGGTGCACGCCAGATTTTCCACGTTCGGCGATGCGTTCGGTCGATCTGGAGGCGGTCAAACGCACAAAAATCATTCGAAGAGGTCAAAAACGTTGTTTCCAAGCCATGGATAATCGCAGGATGGACCCAAATAGAAAGACGGGGGATATGATGCGCATAGTGGCACTGACGGCATTGGCCGTGGGATTGGGCGTTTCGGCGGGCTACGCGGATACGTCCGATCAGACCTGGCAGACCAAGGTTCTGATTGAGAAACAGGGCGACCATTGCGTCGACGATCCCAACTGCTTCAATCGCTATCACCCGGACATTCCGCCAGCCGCACAAGCGAGCCCGGGCGACTTCATCACGTTCGAAGCACGAGACGCGCTGGATTCAGATCTGACGCTCGATGCTGTTGCAGAAGATGTGTTGGCGGTGGATCTGACATTGGTCCATCCGATGACGGGCCCTGTATCCATCGAAGGCGCGGAACGGGGGGACGTCCTGGCCGTAACGCTCGTTGATATCGTGCCGGATGAATATGGCTACACGGTCATTGCTCCGGGCTTTGGCTTCCTGCGGGACATCTTTACAGAGCCTTACGTCGTCAATTGGCGTCTGACCCGGACCCACGCGGAATCCGATCAGATGCCGGGGATCAAGGTGCCCTATGAGGCATTCCTGGGATCAGTCGGCGTTCTGCCCGGAGCCGAAGAAGTGGCGGCCTGGAGCGCGCGTGAGGCGGCTTTGGCTGCGGCAGGTGGTGTCGCGCTGCCGCCCGAACCAATGGGGGCACTGCCCTCTGACATTTGCGGCCCGGAAGGTTCGGACAGCGCAAATTGTCTGCGGACGATTCCGCCGCGGGAGAATGGCGGCAATATGGATGTCCAGCAGATGCAGATTGGCACGACGCTTCTGCTGCCCTGCTTTATCGACGGATGCGGTCTGTTCGTGGGCGATGTACATTATGCCCAAGGCGATGGAGAGGTTGGCGGCACGGCCATCGAAATGGGCGCCACGGTGACAGTCGTGACCGAAGTGCGCAAAGGCGAAGCGGCGAACGTTCCTGCGCCGCAAGTCGAAGGTGGCGCGCAGATCAAGGCGATAGAGCCTTCGAAATTCTACCAGACCGTTGGCCTGCCCTTGAAAGGCGAGGGCGAGATCCCGCCCACCCACAGCTACATTGATGCCGAGGAAATCGGGGCTCTGGAAAACCTCTCAGAAGACCTGACGCTCGCGGCGCGCCATGCTTTGTTGCAAATGATCGACTATCTTCAAAGGGCACATGGCTTGACGGCAGAGCAGGCTTACATCCTGTCTTCGGTTGCGGTCGATCTGCGGGTTGGCCAGGTGGTGGACGTGCCAAACTATGTCGTGACGGCGGTTCTCAACATGGACGTTTTCGCAGACTGATGCGCCGACGCGGTTTCCTGACCGGCGCTCTCGCGGCGTCCCTGCCACAGGTCGCCGGGGCGCACACGCTTTACAATCAGTGGGTCGTCTATCGGCGGAAGCATCTGCATATCGGCTGTCACAAAGAGGATCCTCCAACCTTTGGGCTGGCCCATACAGTTGCGGCAGTCATCAATCACGTGGTGCCCAAGGCGGCGGCGCGCGTGGCCCGTGCGCCCTATCCCGGACGGCTGGCCAGTCTTCTGGCGACGGACCAGTTGGATGTGGTGATTCTGTCCTGGACGGACGCTGCTGCTTTGGCGAAGGGGGAGGGCACCTTTGCGCCTTACGGCGCGGTGCCAATCCGGACCCTTTCAGGCTTCGGGCCAGGCCACGTTGTCGCGGCGCACCGGGCCTTTCCCGACCATCACAGTTGGCTTCTGGCGGCGGCTTTGGCCGAGATCGAGCCCATT
>JBCBGY010000035.1:0-28265 GCA_038526275.1 Pseudomonadota bacterium
ATGGCGACCCCGTTCTGTTGGTCTTGGACGAGCCGAACTCGAACCTAGATAATGAGGGTTCCGAGGCGCTTAACCGCGCGATCCGCCAGATGAAGAGTGAGGGCAAATCCATCCTGATCATGGCCCACCGCCCAGCGGCCATTCAGGAATGTGAACTGCTTTTGGTGCTGGATGGTGGTATGCGCAAGGCGTTTGGTCCGCGAGACGAAGTGCTGCGCGAAATGGTCAAGAACGCGAACGAAATCAACCGCGCCCAAGGGCATGGAGGTGTGTCATGATGCAGAAAGGTCCCCCAACAACCGGAGCGTCGCTTAGCCCGCGTTTTCCGCTTGTCTTCGGTTTCACTGCCCTATTCATCCTCGTTGGTGGTTTTGGCACTTGGGCGGTCATGGCCAATATCTCTGGGGCCATCATTGCTGGTGGCCAGATTGAGGTGGAACAGAACCGACAGGTCGTTCAGCATCCTGATGGCGGTGTGGTGCAAGAGGTTCTGATCGAAGAAGGCGCGGTGGTTGCGGCAGGCGATCCCTTGATCCGCCTTGACGGGCAGTTGCTGGAATCAGAATTGGCGATTGTCGAAGGCCAGTTGTTCGAACTTATGGCACGGTCTGGGCGGCTCCAGGCCGAACGTGACGACACAGATACGATCACCTTCGAAGATGAACTGATGGAACTTGGCGTCGACAGCCCGGACATTCGGGAGTTGATGGCCGGGCAGGATCGGTTGTTTGAGGCCCGGCAAATCAGCCGTGAAAAAGAGGCCGAACAGCTTGGCCGCCGATCCGAACAGATTCAAAGTCAGATCGAAGGCATTGATGCCCAGTTGGCTGCGTTGGAAACCCAGCAGCAGTTGATTTCTGAAGAACTGACCGTGGCCGCTGACCTGTTCGAACGTGGCTTGGGTCAAAAGGGCCCGGTTCTGGCATTGCAGCGGCAGGAAGCCCAGCTTTCTGGAACGATCGGCGAATTGGTCGCCTCTCGCGCCGAGGCCGAGGGCCGCATGACCGAGATCGAGATTGAAATCCTAAAGCTCGACACGGGGCGCCGCGAAGAAGCCATCACCCGGTTGCGGGATTTGGAATATAGTCAGGTCGAGCTCTTAGAGCGTCGCCAAGCGTTGAAAGAGCAAATCGCCCGGTTGGAGATTACGGCGCCGGTGTCGGGCATTATATATAGTCTCTCGATCACGACGCCCCGTTCCGTGGTGCGGGCTGCGGATCCGGTCATGTATATCATCCCGCAAGACCGCCCATTGGTGATCATGGCCCGGGTGGAGCCAATTCATGTGGATCAGATCTATGTGGGCCAAGAGGTTGTCTTGCGCTTCTCCGCGTTTGACGCGAACTCGACGCCAGAGCTTGCCGGTACGGTCATGAAGCTCTCTGCCGATGCCTTCTTGGACGAGCGCACCCAGATCTCGTACTACCGCGCCGAGATCCACCTCAATACCGGTGAGATCGAAAAGTTAGAAGGTCAGGCGATCATTCCTGGGATGCCAGTGGAATCGTTCATTCGAACGAACGACCGCACGCCAATGGCCTATCTGGTGAAGCCCTTCACTGACTATTTCAACAAGGCCTTCCGCGAAAGCTAATCCCCTCCCGTCGTTCTGTGGTTTCGCCGGTCCTGGATCGGCGTTAACCAGTTTGCGGAACAGAGGGAGATTTGAAATGTCGGAAACGATCGATGCGCGCCTCGCGGAACTTGGCGTTACTCTGCCGGATGCAGGATCCAGTCCAAAGGCCGCGGGCAACTACCTGCCCTATGTCATCAGCGGAAATCTGGTGTTTGTTTCGGGCCAAATCAGCCAGTCCGAAGATGGTTTGATTACGGGCAAACTGGGTGCCGACTTGGACATTGAACAAGGGGCAGAGGCCGCGAAGCATTGCGCGATTGCGTTGCTCACGCAGGTCAAGATCGCCTGCGATGGGGATCTGGACCGTTTGGTCCGCGTGGTCAAATTGACGGGATTCGTAAATTCTACACCGGAGTTTCCGGATCAACCCAAGGTGATCAACGGTGCGTCCGACTTTCTGGTCGCCGCACTGGGGGATGCTGGGCGTCATGCGCGCGCAGCTGTCAGTGCCGGTTCTTTGCCATTGGGAGTCGCTGTAGAGATCGAAGGTATTTTCGAAATCAAGTGACCACGTTGTTATATACTTAGTCAGGACATCTAATAAATCGGACCAGATGCCTAGTCTTGTGGGGCGGCGCAGAATATTGTTTCTATGCCGCCTTTTCCGATTATAGCCAATCGGCAAAAAAACGCCTCAATCTTGCATAAGAAACGGATTTGATTACCTGCTATTAACCTTTGTGAAACAGGTTGTTTATAGTAGCGCTCTCCTCTGGTGGTATCTGAAAGAGTGCGTTATGACGCGAGATCAGCAAAAGAAGGAAATCGGGCATGGCGGATTTTGAACTAGACACACTCTCCCTAGATGAGTTGCGCGCGCTCAAGAAGGATGTTGAGAAGACAATCGAAACCTATGAGGTGCGTCGCCGCAATGAAGCACTGGTCGCGGTAGAAGCTATCGCGCGGGAAGCTGGTTTCTCATTGAACGATCTTGTAACGGGTTCCAAAAAGAAATCAGCCCAACGGGCAAAATACAAGCATCCTGAAAACCCGGAATTGACCTGGTCTGGTCGCGGCCGCCAGCCTGTATGGTTCAAGGAACTTCTGGGTTCCGGAATGGATGAGGCGGAAATGCGAGTATCCGCCTAAAGTTGAACTTTGGTCGCGGACCGTTGATCCTACAAACAATGCGCGAGGATTAATTTCCCCGCGCATTAACTTTAAAACCTCGCCCTTTACGCGAAACGACGCAGCCGCTTGGCGGCGCCCAGGCCCGCAATTCCTAACCCTAGCAGCCAGATGGAAGCGGGGAGGGGCACCGGAGCCACTTGGGCGGCCAGGGTCTCAAACCGCAGCCCCTCGGCAGTGCCGTTCTGGAACCCGTTCCAGTAAGTGTGGTCCTCACCAAATGTTCCATCATCATTAAGTGACCAGAAACCGTCGCTGCCAACGTCCAGAAGGTCCAGGTAAGCAGTTTTGTCGACGTCGCCCTTCAGTTCCAAATCCAACCAGGCAGTTAGGAAATGCTGGCCCACATTGTTCATAAATACCGTGTCCCAGACCGGATCGGTATAGTGCTCTGAAATGTTGAATCCGAGCGTATCATTGAAATAGAAGCTCTCTTCAGGTGCCGGTATCGGGGCCACGGTGTTATGGCTGCCCCCGTCGAACGTTAGCAAAGCCCGATCAGAATTGACGGCACCCTCCCAAATTGGGCGAATTCCGTTTTCATAGCCAGACACGGTATCATTGGAACCCGCGATAAACAGCATGGGAATATCGATACCGGCCAGTCCTTCGGCATCCCAAAGCCCAAAATTCATTCCCCATGGGCCAATTGCGATAGCTGTCTTGATCCGTTCATCTGACAAAGCTTCGTGGGTTTCGCTACCTTCCTGGTGAATACCCAGCGTGCCGTGCGGCGCGCCGAACGGAAGCGCAACTGCCGCTTCTGTTACCCCAGCGCCAGCAGTAATCAGGGCGCCGTAACCCCCCATGGAATAACCGACCAGCCCGGTATTGTCGGTGTCGATCAAACCCGTGAAGCCCGTGCCAGCCTCACTGTTCAGTCGCGCTATTTCGTCCAGAACAAACAGTTGATCCAGAGACCGGTTGACCAAAGTGGATCCAAAGGCGGACTGATCCCGATATGTTGAATCTGTGTGGTCGATTGAGGCCACGACATATCCCTTGGAGGCCAGGTTCTCGGCCAGATGTGACATCAAGAACCTGTTGCCGGGATAGCCATGGCTCAACAGCAGCAAAGGGAAAGGTTCAGTGGTATCCGCCGGGGTCGCGTCCCGGACGGCGCGGCCCTCCAGTTCAATGGCCGTTGTTCCATCCCGCAAGTATGTATCGATTGACGTGTCGCCCGAGGCTCCGTCCAGAGCTGGATACCACATCTCGACGGTGAGCGGCCGATCATAGGTTGGTAGCACGTCCGGTTTGTCACCGGCCGGATCGATGGCGAGAATATCGACCTGGTCTTCATTCACAAATTCGAACTGTCGCACACCCACGGCCAGATCCCCGTAAGCGGACAGTTCCGGTGCGTCAGGCGATTGCCCGTCAATCCGATTTTCTGCTGAGATAGACGTTGCTGTGCCAAGTAGTGCGGTCGCTAAGGCGATGTGCCTCATCGTTGTATCTCCCCCTTGTTTGGCGGAAGTTAAAGGACAAGTTCCCAGAAATGTCCACAACGTCGCGCCGCACTGTTTGGCAAGACAACCAGGGCTAGATTTGCGTCGCGCACACAGCACGAAAAGCAGGCGATTTGTCCGCCATAGTTGGCTTTGTGTGGTATTTTTTCCGACTAACGTTGGGTCCCGCCGAGTTGCCCAAAGCTTGACGCCGCGTTCCACGTGACAGGTTCCCGCAACTGCGCATGAGTTGACGCGGACGTAAGCTAGGAGCCCAGATGAACGAGTATCCGCACCTGTTGGCCCCCCTGGATCTGGGGTTCACCACGCTAAAAAACCGGGTGCTGATGGGCTCCATGCATACCGGTCTGGAAGAGACCAAGGATTGGAACCGAGTGGCAACCTTCTATGCCGAACGGGCGGCAGGTCAGGTGGCCCTGATCGTCACCGGAGGCATGGCGCCGAATCGCGAAGGTGGCGTCTTTCCCGATGCGGCCGGGCTTTACACCCCCGAGGACATTGCAAATCACCGGATCGTAACGAACAAGGTTCACGCATCGGGTGGCAAAATTGCCATGCAGATTCTGCATGCGGGCCGCTATGCGTATGGGCCGAATTGTGTGGCGCCAAGCCCGGTGAAGTCGCCCATATCGCCGTACGCTCCCACGGAGTTGGATGAAGCGGGTATTGAGAAGCAGATTGCCGATATTGCGACGGCTGCCCGTCGTGCGCGCGAGGCTGGCTATGACGGCGTCGAGATCATGGGATCCGAGGGCTACCTGCTCAACCAGTTTCTGGTGACACATACCAACAAGCGCACGGACCGCTGGGGTGGCAGTTACGAAAACCGAATGCGCCTGCCCATTGAAGTCGTTCGACGGGTTCGGGCCGCTGTCGGAGACGACTTTATTCTGATTTACCGGCTCAGCATGATCGACCTGGTCCCCAATGGTTCAACCTACGATGAGGTCGTGCAACTGGCCCAGGAGATTGAGAAAGCCGGTGCGACGATCCTGAATACGGGGATTGGGTGGCACGAGGCGCGCATTCCAACCATTGCGACATCGGTTCCGCGGCGCGCGTTCACCTGGGTAACCAAGAAACTGATGGGCAAAGTTGGTATTCCGCTGATCACGTCTAATCGGATCAACATGCCCGACGTGGCTGAGGCAGTACTGGCAGATGGGTGTGCAGATATGGTCTCCATGGCGCGGCCTTTCCTGGCCGACCCGGCCTTTGTGAAGAAAGCTGCAACAGGACAGGCCAAGACGATTGCGCCCTGCATCGCCTGCAACCAAGCCTGCTTGGATCACACATTCGGGGGCAAGCTGACCTCTTGCCTGGTGAACCCCCGCGCGTGCCATGAAACCGAGTTGGCTTACGAACCCGCTGCGAACCCCAAAACCGTTGCGGTTGTCGGGGCTGGGCCGGCGGGATTGTCGACCGCCATGGTGGCCGCAGAACGCGGCCATCATGTGACCCTGTTCGAGCGGTCGAACAAAATCGGTGGCCAGCTCAATATGGCCAGTCGTGTTCCTGGCAAAGAGGAGTTCGTGGGTCTGATAGATTGGTTTGCCACGATGATCGACGAAGTTGGCGTGGACCTGCGCTTATCCACAGAAGCAACGGCCGAGATGCTGCAGGACTTTGACGAGGTCGTAGTGGCGACGGGCGTGACCCCACGCTCGCCCGAAATCGAAGGCCAGGATCGGGATACTGTCCTGAGCTACATTGATGTCCTGCGCGATGACGCGCCTGTCGGAGCACAGGTCGTTGTGATTGGAGCTGGGGGTATCGGTTTCGATATTTCGCAGTTCCTGGCCCATGGTCCGCACAGTCCAACCGAAAACCTGGAACATTGGAAACGGATCTGGGGGGTCGACGACCCTGCGAACAATCGGGGTGGCCTTGCACCCGAAGGCGGACGACCGGACGAACCGGCTCGGAAGATCACCCTTTTGCAGCGAAAGGCGGAAAAACCCGGCAAAGGTTTGGGCAAGACGACCGGTTGGATCCATAGGGCAGAACTCAAGGCTCTGGGTGTGAAAATGCAGGGTGGGGTCAATTATGAACGCATCACAGATGAAGGCTTGGTGATCAGTGAGGGACCGGCTCGGAAGAACATCCGAACCATTCCTGCAGACTCGATTGTCTTGTGTACGGGTCAGCTTCCTGAGCGGAGCCTCGCTGGTAAATTGCAAGACATAGGCAAAAAAACGCACATAATTGGCGGCGCGGACGTGGCGGCGGAGTTAGATGCCAAGCGCGCCATCGACCAGGGATGCCGTCTGGCGGCGAGCTTTTGATCATTTTTGATGTAATACGAACCAAATTACCGTGATCTGGTGCACTTGTCCGGCACGGTTTTGCCGACTGAGGCACCTGTGCCGACAATCTTGGCTCAAACCCCGATATTGTCCGTGCATGGGCTCAATCCTGCCCGAATTGTCTAGGATATCTGTGCAGGAGTTATTGAGGAAGGGAATGGAATGGATCGTCTCACTGAGATGGAAGCATTCGCCACTGTCGTCGATCAAGGCGGCTTCACTGATGCTGCAAAGAAGATGGGCATCTCCAAGTCTGCTGTGTCGAAGCACGTTTCCTCCCTGGAGGCCCGCCTCGGCGCGCGGCTTCTGAACAGAACGACGCGACGGGTCAGCCCAACGGAGATCGGGCTGGCCTACTATGACCGGGCGCGACGGGTGCTCAACGATGCGGGCGAAGCAGATGCACTGGTCACGTCCATGCAGTCTGCGCCGTCCGGATTGCTTCGGATCAGCGTCGCGACAGATTTCGGCGTGAACCATCTGTCACCTGTGCTGGGCGACTTTCTGGCAAAGTTCCCCGACATCACTGTGAACATGGTCCTGAACAACCGCTACGTGGAGCTGATCTCCGAAGGGTTCGACATGGCGATCCGTGTGGGTGATCTGGAAGACAGCACCCTGCGGGCTCGAAAACTGACGGAAACATCCAAGCGGATGATCGCGGCTCCGGCCTACTTTGCCAAATATGGGCGTCCGGAAAAGATCGACGATCTGAACGAACACAAACTCCTGCACTATTCGAACCAGTCTTCCGGCAATGTGTGGAAACTCACGGCTCCATCGGGCGAAAAACGCCAGGTCCGCACCGCAGGTTGGCTGACAGTGAATGATGGCCAGTCTTTGCTGAATGCCGCTGTGTCCGGTCTCGGCATCGCTTATCTGCCCAACTATCTGTACGCCGAAGCGTTGGCGAGTGGCTTGGTCGAAGAGGCCATCCCGGATCTGCCAATCGAGATGCTGGGCATCTACGCGGTTTATCCTCCGGGACGTTTCACGCAGCCCAAAGTCCGCGCGTTCATTGATTTCCTTGTTGAGGCCTTCAATGACAAAGGCCCCGGCTCCTGGTGAGCCGAACGGCTCAACCCGATGAAGTTAACGGCTCTGGTCGCATCGCAAGGTGCGACGGGGTGATTTTCAAGCAAGTCGAAGTCAGCCCGTTTGCAATCTTTCAATCGCGAAGCGTCTTAAAAACGCACGCTCGTCAACAAGTCAGTCTGTTGAACTGAGGATGACTTCGACCCGACGATTGAGCGTTCTACCGTTCTCGGTCAGATTGCTTGCAAGAGGCGCAAGATAGCCTACGCCTTCGGCATCGACCTGTCCCGTAGGTACACCAAGTGCTTTGGTCAGCCGGTCACTTACCGACCGAGCCCGCTTTTTTGACAAGGCTATGTTTCCGGCCAGTGATCCTTCGGCGTCGGTATGCCCAACCAGTACGATCTGCCGCTTTGGATTGTCGATCAGATACTGTGCGAGCGTCGAAAGTGAATCGAACGCTCCCTCTCCCAGGTCAGCAGAACCGGTCTGGAAGGTCAGATCATCCAGAACCGCTCTGCCCGCTTGTTCTAGCGTGTCGACCAATGGCCCTTCGGCCTTCGGAAGCGTCTCACTCCGGCTTACGGATGATAGCGGCTCTGCCTCCAAAAAATCAGGGCTCTTGGTCGATGCTACAACCAGCTCGGTTTCTGCGAGTTCTGGGGCGACTTGGGTCATCTGCACGAACCCACGTTGCGCGGTCCGGCTGACCATTAAGCTGACATACTCAGCCGCATCGCCTGCACCCTTTCGGGCGGACAAAAAGCGGTAGTCGCCCAAATCAACATGCATCTTGGGCTCGGTCATCACTTCCGTGCCAAATCGAAAATCGAAACCGCCGCATTGCCGGGCCTCGCATTCGAACAGAACCTCGAAGCCGCGAGCTTCAAGCTGGGCGCGCAGAGGGGCCAGCAATTGCAGCGTGGTCAGTCCAGGTGCAGCGACATGCCAGGCCTCTCGCCGAATGGCACCTTCGACCGCGAGCGAAGGCACTTCGGCATCCTTGAACGCGTCAGTCGGAATCTGTGTGCTTCCGAAAGGCGTTTTCTCTTCTGCCACCTGGGTCGCGTTGGACGGAAAATCCAATGCCAGGGAGGCCGCAGGAAAACCTGTTGTTGCCACCGTCATGGACAGAAAGAGGGTCAGGCGACTGATCATCGGTTTAGACCGTGATACTCCGGGTTCGGTTTCATTTCTGTGGCCGCCGCCACGCGGTTCGTCATGTTAAAGAAGCCAGCCACAGATGCGATATCCCAGATATCGCGGTCACTAAAGCCAACATCACGCAAGGCCTGCCGGTCCTGCTCTTCAACACAGCCAACCGATTCGGTCAACTTTACGGCAAAATCGAGCATTGCTTTCTCACGAGCGGAAAGCTGCGCAACCCGATAGTTCATCACCAGCATCTCGCCCAACTCCGGTTTGCCGGATAAGGCGCGCACAGCCTGGCCATGGGCCACAAGGCAGTAGAAGCAACGGTTGATCGACGAAACGACAACGGCGATCATTTCACGTTCCAGTTTGCTCAAGCCGCTGTCGGCCAGCATGAGGTCGTTGTAGAGCGCGGTGAAGGTGTTCAGCTTGTCGATATCAAACGCGTAGGCGCGCAAGACGTTCGGAACCAGCCCGAGCTTTTCGAGGCAGATCTCAAAATATCGCTCTGTGTCCGGCGGCAACGGATCGACCATAGGAAGATCCAACGCCGTCGGCGTTCCGTCCATGTTTTTCAACCCGCCTGCCCTCTAGTTTACCGTTTTCAGGGGCTTTTCTCTGTAGTGGTAGTGTCCCACGGTTTCTAAGCCCAGGGAAGTATAGAGCGCACGCGCGCCTTCATTGGCATGCGTGACAGCAACACACAGGGTTTGCGCGCCATGATCTTGTGCCCAGATCGCAGCGGCCCTCATCATGTAGAATGCCACTCGCTGCCGCCGAAGGTCGGACCGCACTTCCAGGGCGTGCACCATGGCAACACTGCCCGCAATTGCCAGATATCCGGTGCCCGCAATCTGATCCTCAACGCGGCCAATCAGCGAACATTTCGGGCCCAAGGCCCTGTTCATAACCTCTATGCGGTCTGGTCCAATGCCGTTTGCCGCCCACAATTCCAGTTGTGCTTTCAGGGGCGGCCAGTCGACCGTGAAGGCCCGAACCGGCGGAGGTGGTTCGGCCACCTTGGCCACTGCGGCAGTCATCAGCAGGGTCGGGTCTTTAGCCCGGTAGCCCATTTGTTTCAGGGTCTCGTCCAGCGTTTCCTGGTCGTCCCGGACCATGACAAGGGCGGGTTGGCCGAGGGAGGCCTGGGTGACCTCCATCAGCTTGATATCTGGTGCGTCCGTCGTGGCCACGGCGCTCGACACTCGGCTGCCACCGCCGAGCCCCTGACGCACGATCCACCCTTCAACTTCGATCTGTTGGGCGGCCGGCCAAGTCTGCTCAATTGCTGTGAAGAAAGGGTTCTCGGTCACTGCACGCCATCGGGGAATAGGGCTGAAAGTTCTGCCATCGCCGCGTCCAAACGCGCAGGTTCAGTACCACGGACCACAATGTTGACGCTGAAAACCCCGTCGCGCTGCGCCGGATAAGACCCTATCGACAGATCGCTGTAGGTTTCGGCAAGCGTGCCGAGCGGGGCAGCGATGTCGCCTTCCCCTCGGGGCACCCGAAGGTTCTTTGACAGAAGTGGCGCACCACCTTGCAACTGGGCCAAGACGCTTGCCACCATGGCTTGGAAGATCTTGGGGACGCCTGCCATGACGTGGACATTGCCAATGGTAAAACCGGGGGCGATCGACACGGGATTGTCGATCAATACCGCGCCGTCAGGGATGCGGGCCATCCTCAGCCGGGCATCGTTCAACTCCAGGCCCGACCGTTCATAGTGGGTCGCCAGCAAAGCCCGTGCATCCGCGCGCACATCAATGGCCGCGCCGAAGGCTTTTGCGATGCAGTCCGCCGTGATGTCATCATGTGTCGGGCCGATACCGCCGGACGTAAAAACATGATCCCAGGTGGTCCGCAGCGCATCCACTGCCGCGACAATGGCGTCAGGATCATCAGCCACGATCCGCACTTCCCGCAGATCGATGCCATGCTCCGTCAATTGCCCGGCCAGATAGTGCATGTTGGCGTCTCGGGTTCGGCCCGAAAGGATCTCGTCGCCGATCACCAGCATGGCTGCGGTCGGGTTGGCCATCGCATCACTCCTTGTCCCCTGATTGGTTGCGGTATAGGCCCCGCCCATGCGCTTTCAAACCCCCTTGGTGCCGGGTCGCCTTGTACGCCGGTACAAACGCTTTCTCGCCGATGTCAAATTGGAAACAGGAGAGGAAATAACCGCGCATTGTCCCAATCCTGGCGCGATGTTGGGTCTGAAAGATCCCGGCCTTCGGGTGTGGTTGGAACCAAACGACGATCCCAAGCGAAAACTGAAATATGGTTGGCGGCTCTGCGAATTATCCGGCGGACACTGGGCGGGGATCGACACAGCCACGCCTAACAGGATCGTGAAAGAAGCGCTGATGGCCGGGCGCGTCGATGCGCTCAAAAGCTACAAAACCGTGAAACCAGAAGTGAAGTACGGCACCCGTAGCCGTGTCGACTTCCTGCTGACGGAACCTGGCCTGCCCGATGCTTATGTCGAGGTGAAGAATGTGCACCTTCGACGGTCAGAGGATTGGGCGGAGTTTCCAGACAGCGTGACCACACGCGGCGCGAAACATCTGGAAGAATTGGGTACGGTCGTAGAGGCTGGGCATAGGGGCATCATGCTCTATGTTATTCAGAGAACAGACTGCGCGCGGCTGAAAATGGCCGGTGATCTGGACCCAGCCTATGCCACTGCCTTTGATCGCGCGCGAGGCCGAGGCGTTGAAATGCTTTGTATCGGTACCTTGATTAACCAATTCGAGGTAGTATTAGGCGACGAAATGCCCGTGGACGCGTCGTCACAAGCTTGAGCGGCATCTGGCATTTTTGAATTGTCGGCCTTATGTTCCCGGGCAGACTCGACAAGACGGACTGAGAATTGGACGATATTGGCGCACATGTGACCCGAGACGGCATCCGGATCTATGGTTCGGAGGATTTCGGCGGTATGCGCAAGGCTGGCCAGCTCGCCGCGCGGATCTTGGATGAAATGGCGCCGCTGGTCTTCCCCGGCCAACGGACCGAAGTGATCGATGCGGCTATCGAGGCTATGGTGAATGAGGCTGGCGCAACCTCGGCCACGATTGGGTACAAGGGCTACCAGCATGCAAGCTGCATCAGCGTCAATCATGTTGTCTGCCACGGCATCCCCGGTGCCCCTATTCCGAAAAGCGCGACCGAAACGATTTCTCGCGATCTGGAAAAGCGACGTGGCAATGACGAACTGGTCGACGGTGATATTCTGAATATCGATGTGACCGTCATTCTGGACGGTTGGTATGGCGATACAAGCCGGATGTACGTGGCAGGCAAACTGCCCCGCAAGGCAGAGCGCCTGATTCAAGTCACTCATGATGCTTTGATGCGCGGGATCGAAACCGTTCGGCCCGGCAATACATTCGGCGATATCGGCTATGCCATTCAGTCCTACGTCGAAGGGCAGCGAATGTCGGTTGTGCGCGATTTCTGTGGCCATGGCCTGGGCCGGGTTTTCCATGCGCCACCCAACGTGCTGCATTACGGTCGACCAGGTGCCGGCCCGACCCTGGAAGAAGGCATGTTCTTCACCATCGAGCCGATGGTTAATTTGGGGCGCCCCGATACCAAGGTCCTTGGCGACGCCTGGACGGCGGTTACGCGAGACAAATCCCTCTCAGCGCAGTTCGAACATTCGGTCGGTGTCACCTCAAACGGGGCAGACATCTTCACCTTGTCGCCTGCCAATTTGTTCCACCCGACCTATTCGTCCTGACCGCTTAAGGCCCTTAGGATCGTAAGCTGCGTTTCGCCGTAGGATCGGTGATCAATGCGCTCAAATCCGCGCGGCGGCTCCTGTGGGGCACTTTCCTCCCAAATGATCCACGCTTCCGGCGCGATCCATCCTCCTGCCAAAGCGGCGGCGAGTGCCTTCTCCCCAAGGCCTTTTCCATAGGGCGGGTCCAGAAAGACCAGATCCGCGGCGAAGAAAGCCGGCCCGAGGCGGGTGGCGTCTTTCGCCAAAACCTGGGTTCGGTCCTCGGTACGTGTCTTTTCAATGTTGCCCTGCAGGATTTTGCGGGACTTGGCTCCATTTTCCACAAACACCGCTTCTTCGGCGCCTCGCGATAGCGCTTCCAGCCCCAAAGCACCGGTTCCCGCAAACAGATCCAAAACGCGTGCGCCCGGAACCGGGTCGCCGCAGGTGGAAACCAAAACGTTGAACAGGCTTTCACGCACGCGGTCCGGGGTCGGGCGGAGATGTGCCGCGCTGTCCCCTTTTCCGACAGAAACCAACCGCAGGCCGCGAAACTGCCCCGCGATAATCCGCATCAGCCGCGCAAAAGGGCCTTAAGGTCTGACGATGGGTCTGCAATGACCTCCGGATCGGGCGAGCGACCCGCTTCTATCAGCCGTTTTCCGATCATGTATCCGCGCGCATCGTTCATGGCATCAACCGCCAGCAGCGTGTCCCCGGCATAGTACCAGTGGGACAGCGCCTCGCCGTCGCGCACCACCACACGGTCGTAGCCTTGGTTCAGCCCCGCGATTTGCAGCTTGATGTCATACTGATCCGACCAGAACCAGGGTTTGGGCACATAGGCTTCCTGCGGCCCGACAAGGTTCTGGGCCACCGCTTCCGCCTGATCAATGGCGTTTTGAACACTCTCAAGGCGTAGCCGGCCCTCCCGCCAAGGAAAGCTGGCACAATCGCCCGCAGCCCAGATGTTCGGGTCAGACGTTTGGCCGTAGGCGTTGGTGGCAATCCCGTTGTCGATCGTCAAACCAGCCTGCTCGGCCAACGCCGTCTCTGGCACAATACCGATCCCCGCAATGACCATGTCGCAGGGCAGTTCGGTTCCGTCGGTCAGTTTCGCCGCCTGAACCGCGGTTGTTCCGATCAGTTTCTCCAAACCAACACCTTCGCGAATGTCCACGCCGTGGCTGCGATGGATCGTGCGAAAATAAGTGGAGGTTTCAGGCGCGGCGACCCGTTGCAGAATCCGGTCGGCCATCTCGATCAGTGAGACCTTCAAGCCCATCTTGGCCATAACGGCGGCAGCTTCCAGCCCGATATAACCGCCGCCCACAACCAAAACCTGCTTGTCAGGCAGGCAATCGGGCGCAAGCCGGTCCACATCCGCCAATGTCCGAACGACATGGACCCCGGCCAAGTCGCCGCCAATCGCCGCCGGCAAGTGCCGCGCGCGGGAACCAGTGGTCAGAACAAGGCTGTCGTAGGCCAGACTGTCGTCGCCCAGCGCGACTGTCCGGGCGGTCGGGTCAATGGCTGTGGCAGCTTCGCCCAGTCGGAGTGTGACGTTTTGCTCGTCGTAAAACTGTTGGGTTCGCAGAAACAAGCGCTCCTGCTCCATTTCGCCCAGCAGGTAGGCTTTGGAAAGGGGAGGGCGTTGGTACGGCAATACCGCCTCTGCCCCAATCAGCGTGATCGCGTCCTCGCTGCCCAAAGCCCTTAGCTTTGCTATGAGCGATGCGCCCGCCTGTCCGCCGCCTACAACAATAATGTGCGCCATACTGTGCTTCCCGGTGGTCAGTCTTGGAAGCAAAGCCTATATCCTGCCACGCGCTAGATGCAATCAACCGAGGGGGCCAAGATGGCAATTTCCGTGGGCGACACACTTCCCGAAGCGACACTTTACAAGATGGGTGCAGAAGGACCCGAAGCTGTGGCTTTGGCCGATCTGACCAAAGGCCGGAAAGTGGTGCTGTTTGCAGTGCCCGGGGCCTACACGCCGACCTGCCACTCGGCCCATGTGCCGAGCTTTGTGCGAACCAAGGACCAATTCAGCGCTAAAGGCGTGGATGAGATCATCTGCATCAGCGTGAACGATCCCTTCGTCATGGGTGCCTGGGGCGAGGCGACGGGCGCGTCTGCGGCGGGGCTCACCATGCTCGGCGACCCGGAAAGCGCCTTCACCAAGGCCATCGGCATGGATTTCACGGCACCACCCGTAGGCCTGATCGCCCGTTCCAAACGTTATGCAATGGTTGCGGAAGACGGCGTGGTGAAAGCCCTTAACGTGGAAGAAAGCCCCGGCCAGTGCGAGATTTCGGCAGGCGAAGCCCTGCTGGACGCGGTTTAGCTTCCGCGTGCCCAGATCCCGGGCCAGTGAACGGCCCGGCGATTGCCCCAGGTATCCGATTGGTTTCAGCCCGCGAGAGCGTCCATCTTCTTGGCGAGCTTCACGTCGAGTTCACTCAATCCTTTGCAGTCGTGGGTGGTGAGAGTCACTTTGACCGTCCGGTAAACATTGAACCATTCAGGGTGGTGGTTCATCGCCTCTGCTGTGATGGCCACGGACGTCATCCAACCGAAGGCCGAAACGAAATCGTCGAACACAAACCGCTTTTCAATGGCGTCGCGTCCGTCCACAATTTCCCATCCATTGGACAAAAGCGGTTGCAGTGCCGCGCGATCCTCTAAGAGCTCTGTCATTTGTCCTCAGTCCCCGTTTTCTTGAACGGACCATAACTGGTCAAAATCTCCATGTCCTCATCTATGGCACGGGACTCGGCTTCCAGAAACTCGGCGATAGCGTTGCGAAAGCCCGGGTCGCCCACCCAATGGAGCGAATGAACAGAGACGGGAAGGTAGCCGCGCGCCAGCTTGTGTTCGCCCTGCGCGCCAGCTTCGACCCGCTTCATCCCGTGGGTGATCGCGTAGTCTATGGCCTGATAGTAGCAGGCCTCGAAATGCAGGCACGGATGGTCTTCGATGGCACCCCAGTAGCGACCATAGAGCGTTTCGCGACCGATGAAGTTTAACGCGCCCGCGACGTAAGCGCCGTCGCGTTCGGCTAGCACCAGCAAGATATCGTCCCGCAAGGTTTCCTGCGCCCGGTCAAAGAAGGCGCGTGTCAGGTAAGGGGTGCCCCACTTTCGCGCGCCGGTATCCTGATAGAACCGCCAGAATGCATCCCAATGCTGCGGCTCGATCTCGTCGCCTGTCAGCGCAAGGATCTGGCCACCAAAGGACTGTGCGGTTGCCCGTTCCTTGCGGATGTTCTTCCGCTTGCGCGAGTTCAGCGAAGACAGGAAGCAATCGAAGTCGGCATATCCTGTGTTTTCCCAATGAAACTGCTGCGACCGGCGATGCATCAGCCCCATTTGGGTGCCTGCTTCCGCTTCGGCTTCCGTGCAGAATGTAATATGCAGCGAGCTGATTTCGTTGTTGGCCGCCACCTGCACGGCACCTTGGGTCAGGGCGGACATTCCGACCTCTTCATAGCCCGAACGGCAGAGGAACCGGCGACCGGTTGCAGGTGTGAAAGGTACGGCAATCTGGAGTTTTGGGTAGTAGCGCCCACCGGCCCGTTCGTAAGCGTGTGCCCAGGAATGATCGAAGATATATTCGCCCTGGCTGTGACTTTTCGCATAAAGCGGTGCCGATGCGATCAGCAGTTTGTCCTGCCGGGCCAGCAGATAGGACGGCTGCCAACCCGTGCCCGTGCCAACGGACCGGCTGTTTTCCAACGCCTTCAGAAATCGGTGGGTGGTGAACGGATCCAGCGGGCGTCCATTGTCGGTGGTTTCAGGGTTCGCGCAGGCATCCCATTCCGCGGCACTTACCGCTGAAAGGCTGTCGACCACCTCGATCTCGATTTGAGCTTGGGTCATGTCATTTATGTTTGAACGTCTTGACCGAAACGTGGCGCATCGCGCGCGCTGGTCAAGCCGGATAACCTTCGAAGGTGATATTGTCGGCGACTTGCCGGGCTTCTGCCTCAGAACTGCTCGATCTGATGGTCCAGCACAGGACGGGAACACCTTGTGCCTTTAACTCTTGGACCCGGGGTGCCGCCAAATCACTGGCCTGATGGCTGATAAAGGCGCTTCCGGTTCGCTCGAAATCGGGGATTTGCCGGAGCTCCGTTCGCCGTTCTTCGGTCAGCATCGGCCAAAAGACCGGTTCATAGTCGCAAGTGGTTAATCCTCGGGGCAATTCGGGCGCAAGATCTGCCAGCGCTGCGACACTATGGGGGTTGAAAGACATCAGCGCCACGGGCCCGTCATAGCGGGTCAACGCCTCGATGGCCGCCCGTTCCAGAGCGCCGACGGAGGGCCCCATAGCACCGTCTTGATCCTTGATCTCGACCAGCAATGGCGCTTTGCCGGATACCAGAGCGAGAATGTCTTTGAAGGACGGGATCGTTTCGTCGGCCCCGCGCAGCTTGATGCTGCCCAGATCTGCGGCGGTTCTTTGGACGATCGGCCCAGTTTCGGATGTCAACCTGTCAAGCACATCGTCATGAAACACCATCGCGTGGCCGTCGGAAGACAATTGTAGATCAATTTCGATCCCATATCCGGCATCAACCGCCGCCTGGACCGCGGCGCGGGAGTTTTCTATCCGTCCCGCTGCCGGATCATGATAACCGCGATGGGCGATTGGGCGGTCGAGAAAGGCTTTGGGCAAGCTCGCCATTTGAAAAACTTTCCTTGGTTTCAGCGATCAATCTTGTCGTGAAACGTGGTCTCAAACACCATCTTGTCACTGTCCCACGCTTCCAGGGTCTGACGGATCTCGAAGTGGCTGTCGCGGCCCCACATGTCGGACACGACCCGCGTTGAGACGGCAAACTCTCCAGCGCGGGAGAGAGATCTGTTCCAGATAATCCGCGCATGGGCAGAGGCCGGGTCGGCGCGATCAATCGTCCAGGTTTCCGTGACATCGCTTTCATTGATCAGGCCTGTGACCAAGTCTTCGATACAGCCATGATCGCCAAAAATCGTCAATTCTATCTGATCGCCCTTTGTCACGGTGCGTTTGTCGTCGCGAGGGGGGCGAAGCGTTTTCTGGGGTCGTGGTTCCATTTCAAAAGCGGGGGGAAAGCTGATCTGGTCGCCCTGTGTCATTCGTTTGGGGCAAGATAGGGCGCCGCCATGGATCGTTAATGCGAAAGGTCGCCCATCGGGCCAGCAATAAGGCCAGTAGCTGGACGAAACGGCCACCCGCAAACGGTGCCCGGCCGGAACGCGGTAAGCCGATTGGTCGAGCGTCAGTGAGATATCGTAGATCTGGCCGGGCTGCAGGTCGACGGCCCGATCAAAACCCCCTCGGTGCTTGAGGTTAAGAATGCCAAGGCAGATCAGGGCTGAGGTACCGTCCGGAAACACATCGCACAACCGGACGATCACCTGCCCATGTGGGGCGCTGGAGGCGATGCGAAGGTCCACCACCGGTGCCCCCACAATGTCCCAATCAGCTTGCAAAGGCTGGCTGTCGAAACAGGCCGAACGGGCATCATCTGCGTCTTGCCGGTCGGGCAGTTCGCCCGCGCCGAAGCCGAACGGGAAATACTCACCGCAATTCTGCCCGCATGTCAGATCATAGGGCACCAAGGTTGGCACCGGCTCACCTGTGCCAAGCGTACCCGGCCCAAAGCCCATTCTTTCCTGCGTGATATCAGGCGACGGCCAGGCTGGTTCTGCGATCCAGCGACCCGGCCGATGGGTTAGGGTGGTCGATGGAATGACACTGTCCATCACATAGGCGCGGTAGGCGGGTTCATCGTCCACGCCATTCTTGATACCTTTCAGCCACCGGTCCCACCAGCGCACCGCGATCTCAAGATAGGAAATGGCCGGGGCAATGCCGCTGATATGGGGGTATTTGTGGTTCCAGGGTCCGGCGATGCCATAGGCTGGGCTGGCAAGGTTCTCCACAAGGTGGGCCATTGTATTGCGATAGCCATCATGCAGGCCGCCCATTGCCAGAACCGGAGCATTGATGGCGCTATAGTCCTCGCAGATGGAGCCATGCCGCCAATAGGCATCCCGGTCTTTGTGCCGGGTCCAGGTGGCGGCCAGGAATGGCGTTTGCTCCAGTCTGGCATGCCACATTTCCCGCCAGTCATCGCCGACCAATCCGGGATCAGGTGGCATGGAAAACCACGACATGGCAGTTGCGGCCCAGCCAATGTTTTCGCACAGCTGCACGCCGCCTTTGTAATGTATGTCGTCCGCATACCGGTCGACGGTGGATCCGATAGTGATGACGGCCTTCAGCGCCTCGGGGCGGCGTGCCGCGATTTGCAGGCCATTGAACCCGCCCCAAGAGATGCCTTGGATCCCGACATTGCCATTGCACCAGGGCTGCGCCGCAATCCAGGCGATGATGTCTTCCCCGTCTGCCAGCTCTTGTTCGGAATATTCGTCATCGAACAGCCCTTCGCTGTCACCGCAGCCGCGACGGTCCACCCGCACACTGACATAGCCGTGCTGGGCAAAGTGCAGATGCATGGGATCATCGCGTTCGACCGTACCGTCCGTCTTGCGGTAGGGCAGATATTCCAGAATGGCAGGCAGCGGGGTCGTCTCAGCTGCTGACGGCATCCAAACGCGCGCCGAAAGCCGCGTGCCGTCCGCCAGTTCGATGCCCATATCGGGGTGGATATTGATCTCTGCTTTGCCCACGCGCCCGGATCTCGAATGAGTGTGTCCCACGCCCAATGCCCGACGATCAGAGGCGCGTCTACCCTTGCGGGCTCACCGGACGCCAGCCCGTTTCAATTGTAGAAGTAATCGACCAGGAACAGCGGGATTGCCGGGATGTAGGTGCAGATCAACAGCACGGTTAGAAGAACTGCGATGAAGTAGATGTTGACCTTGGTGACATCCCATATGTTGGCGCGCGCGACCGCGCAGGCCGTGACAAGGACGCTGGCCACAGGTGGCGTCTGCTGGCCAATGGCAAGGTTCAGCGTGACGACAAGGCCAAAATGGATCGGGTTGATGCCAACCGCGTCGATCAGCGGAATGACGATTGGCACGACCAGGATAATGGCTGCTGCGGAGTGCAGGAAGAAGCCAATCACCAGGAAAAAGAAGTTCAGGATCAGCAGGATCAACCACTTATTCTCGGTGATGTTCAGTATCCCCTCTGCCAGTTGCTGTGGGTACTGAGCGCGGGTCAAAAAGCCCCCCATCACCACAGATGCGGCGACGAGCAACATCACAACAGCCGTTTGCATGCCGCCGTCGAGCATCGACCGTTGCAGATGCTTCAGATCAACCTGTCGGTACCAAAGGCTGATGGCAATCGCAGCCAAGACGGCGAGGCCAGCCGCTTCGGTCGCGGTGACATAGCCGCCAAAGATGCCGCCCAGAATGATGACCGGCAGCGCAAATGTGGGCAGCGCGTCGACGAAAGCGACCCACAGCCTGCGACCGGAGAACGCCTCTTCGCGCGGAAGATCGTAGCGCACGGCGAAGAAGTAGGCGACGCCCATCAACCCGGCGGCTCCCATCAGGCCCGGGATCACGCCCGCAACGAAAAGCTGCTCGACCGAGACATTCGCAGAGGTGGCGTAAAGGATCATCGGGATCGACGGTGGGATAATGATCGCAAGCGAGGCGGACGAGGATGTGACAGCCGCCGACAGCGCGCCGGAATAGCCCCGCTTTTTCATCTGCGGGATCATGACGGAGCCCATGGCAGCCACATCTGCTACGGCTGAACCAGAAATCTCGGCGAAGAACAGGGACACACCGATATTCACGTGGGCAAGACCGCCGCGGATGAAGCCAATCAGGGCTGCCACGAAATTGATAAGCCGGTCGGTGATGCCGCCCGCATTCATGATAGCGCCGGCCAGCACAAACATCGGGATGGCGATCAGCGAAAACTTCGTCGCCCCGCCATACATGTCCAACGCGACATTCACCAAGGATCCGGCACCTTCCAGGACCAACAGACCCAGGATCGCCGATACCGCCAGGGCCACGCCGATGGGCACATTCAGACAGATCATCGCGACCATGGCGATGAAGATACCCAACATCAGCATCAGGCGTTCCCAGCTTTGCGCATCTCTGTTTCGACTTCTTCTTCGATTTCCGCATGTTCGAGCGACAATCCAGCCGCGGTCTTGCGCCAATATTCCGGCAGGCTCAGAGCTTGGCAGAGCACAAACAGGGCAGCGCCGATGGGGATAACGGACTGAGTGAAACTGACCGGGACCCAGGTGAGCGAAACAAGGGACATGCCGCCCAGGATGGTCATTACAGTGTAGCCCGCCCAGGCGAGCAGAATGAAAAATCCGGCAGTGACGGCTTCGGCGAAGGCAACGGCCCACATCCGAGTGGGCATGGGGATCGACAAGAGCACGCTATCAAAGCCGATATGGCGGCGGCGCAGCGCAGCAAGTGCGGATCCATAGTAAGTGATCCAAGCCAACAGGATTGCAGCGACTTCGTCGTACCAGGACAGGCTGGAACCCATAAGACGGTAGATGACGGCGACGATCACCACGACGGTCAGCACCACCATCAGGAAAATAACAAAGTATTCGAGCACAAGTTCGAAGCCTTTGCGCACGGCGTTAAGCATTTACGACCCTCGTCGAGCGCGCGGCCCAGTAGTTTCAGTCTTGGTTGGCGAAGGCGGGGGCTCGTTTGAGCCCCCAGACCCTTTTGCAATCAGGAACCAGATGCCAGGTTCTGGATACGATCGATCAGTTCCGCGCCACCGTCGACGGTGGATGCGAATTCCTCATAAATGGCGGCTGAGGCGTCGATGAAAGCCTGCTTGTCGGCCTCGTTGATTTCCACACCGGCTTCGCGGATCACTTCCAAAAGCTCGGTTTCCAGCTTCTCAGCATGGGCATAAACGAAGCCTTGAGTCTCGGCGCCACAGGCCTCCAGGTCAGCCCGCACGTCTTCGGGCCACTTTTGCCACTGGCTTTCGGCGACCAGAACATAGCCCGGCGTGTAGACATGCCCGGTGATCGACAAATATTTCTGCACTTCCTGGAACTTAGCCGAAGCAATCTGAGCGTAAGGGTTTTCCTGTCCGTCGATCACATTGGTCTGCAGGGCGGTGAACACTTCCGAGAAGGCCATCGGTGTAGGATTCGCGCCATATTGCTGGAACATCTTCACCCGCCATTCGCCATTGGGCGTGCGCAGTTTGATGCCTTCCAGATCGGCTGGTGTGCTGATGGGCCGGGTATTGTTGGTGATGTGGCGGAAGCCGTTTTCGAAGTAGCCAACGATCCGGTAGCCCTCGCGCAGGGCGGCTTCCTGGAAGACATCACCAAGTTCTTCCTGGATCCGGCGCATATGGTCGCGATCCTGCACGATGTAGGGCATCTCAAAGACGCCGAACTCCGGCGCAACGGACGACATAACGGAAGAGGGCAGCGAGAAGTCAACCTGACCCAGTTTGAGCTTTTGCAGCAATTCCCGGTCCTTGCCGAGTTGGCTCGACCCGAAGGTCTGGACTTCCGCCCTGTCGCCCAGTCTGCCATTCGCACATTCTGCGTAGGCATCTACCGAGGCTTCAAACAGCGACCCCGGGTTGCCAACATGCCCGAAACGTAGTGTCAGATCTGCCGCGCTCGCAGCGAACGGCATCGCTATGGCCGCGACGCTGGCCAGAACCTTTGTTGTGAACTTCATTTTTTCCTCCCTATGCCCCTTGGCGGGGCTTTATTCAGCGGCGACCCGCTGCTCCAATGTCTCCTTAAGATGGTCCATGGCGGCTTGGGCGCCGCCCGATTGATGCGGAATGCCAGCTTTGGCGAGACCCATCTCCACCCCGGACAAGGTCGCCATCAGCATCAGGTCGTTGAAATCCCCCAGGTGCCCGATACGGAACACCTTATCCGCCACCTTCGACAGGCCATTGCCCAACGAGATATCGTAGTGCTTGAGCGTGGTCGCGCGGAACGCATCCGCAGATTGGCCCTCGGGCAGCAGAACAGCCGTTAATACACCGGACTCGTCGCCTTGGCGGGCGCACAGCACGTCTAGCCCCCAGGCGCGCACAGCGGCGCGGGTTGCCTTGCCGTGGCGGGCATGGCGGGCAAAGACATTGTCCAGCCCTTCTTCGTGCAACATGTCTATGGCTTCGTTCAGACCGTAAAGCAGGTTGGTCCCGGGCGTGTAAGGGAAATAACCTGTCTTGTTCGGGCCCAGCATATCCTGCCAATCCCAGTAACTGCGCGGCATGGTCGTGGTCTTCGAATGGTCCAATGCGCGGTCGCTGACGGCATTGAAGCTGAGCCCAGGCGGCAGCATCAACCCTTTCTGCGAACCGGAGACGCAGACATCGACGCCCCACTCATCGAACCGGAAGTCGATGGAGGCGAGCCCGGATATTGAGTCGACCATCAAAAGAGCCGGGTGCCCAGCCGCATCAATCGCCTTGCGAACCTCTGCGATCGGCGAAACGGATCCCGTGGAGGTTTCGTTATGGACCACACAAACGGCTTTGATCTCGTGTGCCGTATCTTCGCGCAGCCGGGCTTCGATCCGGTCCGGCTCTGCGCCGCCGCGCCAGTCGCCCTCGATCACTTCCGGCTCAAGCCCGATCTTGCGGGCCATTTTGCTCCACATCATGGCAAAGTGGCCGGTCTCGAACATCAGAACCTTGTCACCGGGCGACGTGGTGTTCACCAGCGCGGCTTCCCACGCCCCGGTGCCGGAAGACGGAAAGATGAAGACGTTCTGTTCGGTTTTGAAGATGGACTTCATACCATCCAGGGCCTTCTTCCCGACGGCGGCAAAATCGGGCCCTCGGTGGTCTATGGTCTGACGGCCAATGGCGCTGAGGATGCGGTCAGGAACGGCGCTTGGACCGGGGATCTGCAAAAAATGTCTACCGGCCTGGCGCATGTAAATCGGACTCCCAGCAAGCGCGCTGCGCGCATTTTTGATTATTGTCAAAACGTAATTATGAATTCATAATTCAGTCAATAACAAAGTTTGGCGTCTGTCAGCGGATCTCAGGGCCAGCGTGGGTGGGGGCGGCAAATGCGGGAAAACAAGCTCTTTTCCAGTCGGTTGGCGACGGCCGTGCAAGGGGAAGTCTTGTCCGATGCCGGGTCTCGCGCACGGTATGCAACCGATGCGTCGATCTATCAAATGGTGCCCGAAGCGGTAGTGATCCCACGATCCGTGGAAGATGTGGAGGCCACCATGGGCGTGGCTCGGGAAGAGGGCGTGCCCGTCCTGCCGCGTGGTGGTGGCACGTCTCAATGTGGGCAAACGGTGAACCAGGCGGTGGTGGTCGACAATTCCCGCCATCTGAACAAGATCCTCAACATTGATCCGGAAGGTCTGATCGCGCGGGTACAGCCGGGCTTGGTTCTGGACGAGTTGAACCGGGCGTTGAAGCCCCATGGCCTGTGGTTTCCGGTGGACCCTTCCACTGCTTCGCGTTGCACGTTGGGCGGGATGGCGGCGAACAATTCGTCTGGCGGAAAATCCCTGCGCTACGGGATCATGCGGGACAATGTCCGCGCGATCTCTGCTATCCTGCCGGATGGCAGCAAGGCGCATTTCAACGGGGCAGAGCCGGAACCCGGACCGCACGCGGACCTTGTGGCAGAGATGCGGGCGCTGGGGCGCCGAGAGGCCGACGAAATTGATGCGCGCTTTCCCAAAGTGCAGCGCCGGGTTGGCGGCTACAACATCGACGCGCTAACAGGCAACGATGTGAACATGGCGCACCTTCTGGTGGGGTCTGAGGGGACCCTGGCCTATTTCACGGAGTTGGAACTGAACCTCGCTCATCTTCCAGGTGAAAAGGTCACGGGCGTTTGTCATTTTCCCAACTTCTACGCCGCCATGGATGCGGCCCAGCATCTGGTTACTTTGGAACCCCAGGCCGTTGAACTGATCGACGATACAATGATCGCGCTGGGCCGCGACATTCCTCTGTTTCGCAAGACGATAGATGCTTTTGTCAAAGGCGATCCTGCCGCGTTGCTGCTGGTGGAATTTGCCGAAGGAAGCGCAGACGCCAACGCAGCCAAGCTCGCGCAACTGGTTAGCCTTATGGGCGATCTGGGCTTTGCGTTTACCGGGGCGGGTGACCGGTGGGGCGGTGTTGTTCCGGTGGTTGACGACACCTTGCAGGGTGCCATCGCGGAATATCGCAAGTCCGGGTTGAACGTGATGATGTCGATGAAGGAGGCGGGCAAGCCGATCTCCTTCGTTGAGGATTGCGCCGTCGCACTGCCAGACTTGGCCGAGTATACCCAAGGTCTGACCGAGATCTTTGCGCGGCACGGCACAAAGGGCACGTGGTACGCCCATGCCTCTGTCGGCTGCCTACATGTGCGCCCCGTTCTGAACATGCGTCAGGACAAAGACGTGGCGACGATGCGCGCAATCGCCGAAGAGGCTTTTGATCTGGTGAAACAGTACAAGGGCTCCCATTCCGGTGAACATGGCGATGGGATCGTCCGCTCGGAGTTCCACGAAAAGATGTTCGGGCCGCGGATTGTCTCGGCGTTTCGGCAGGTCAAGAACCGGTTCGACCCGACAGGCCTGATGAACCCCGGCAAGATCGTGGATGCGCCGCGCATGGATGATCGCAGCGTCTTTCGGTATGGGCCGAACTACGGGGTGCCGGAATTCGAGACAGAGCTGGATTGGTCGGCCTGGCCCGGCGCGGCGGGTGGGTTCCAGGGCGCTGTCGAGATGTGCAACAATAACGGCGCCTGTCGAAAGCTGAAGGGCGGGGTGATGTGCCCGTCGTTCCGGGCCACACGCAACGAACGCGATGCAACACGCGGGCGCGCCAACACCCTGCGCTTTGCGATCAGCGGCCAGATGCCTGGGGGCCTGACATCTGACGCCATGGCCGAAACGATGAAGTTTTGCGTGTCGTGCAAGGCCTGCCGGCGCGAATGTCCCACGGGCGTCGACATGGCCCGCATGAAGATCGAAGTGTTGGCCGCCCGACGTAAAGAGAAGGGCCTTACCCTCGCGGATAAGCTTATCGGGTATCTGCCCCGATACGCTCCGATAGCGGCGAAAGTGGCGTGGCTTATGAACGTGCGGAACCGTATCGGTCCGGTGCGCAAACTGATCGAAGGACTGACCGGCATTTCGCATAAGCGCGATCTGCCGGTATGGTCTCGTGATCCGTTTCGTGATGCAGAAGCGCAGGACGACAACCCGGATGTTTTGCTCTTTGCCGACGTCTTCAACCGCTATTTCGAGCCAGAAAACCTCCGCGCCGCCCTGCGCATTCTGCGCGCTATAGGATTGCGCGTCGCCGTTGCAGCGGATGGCTCGGGCAAGGCGCTCGATTGTGGCCGCACGTTCCTGGCTGTCGGCGCAGTAGAGGAAGCACGCGCCGAAGCGCAACGCGTGATCCGCGCCACGCGCGACGCCGTGACCGAAGGTGTGCCGGTGGTCGGGCTGGAGCCATCCTCGATCCTGACCTTCCGCGACGAGTTCCTTGCGCTTTGTCCCGGACCCGAGGCCGAGGCATTGGCACGTGCGACGCACACGCTGGAAGAATATCTGGCCCAACGGGATGACCTGCCGTTGAAACCCGTTCAAGGCCCGATCTACGTTCATGGACATTGCCACCAGAAGGCACATGACGCGGTCAATCCTATGCTGGATGTGCTCCAGCGCATTCCAAAGGCTCAAATCACCATGATCGAAAGCAGTTGTTGCGGGATGGCCGGAGCGTTTGGATATGCGCCGGAATCAATCGATCTGTCCCTGCAAATGGCCAGGTTGGATCTGTTCCCCGCATTGGAAATGGCCCCAGAGGACGCGATTATTGTGGCCGATGGCACCTCTTGCCGCCATCAGATTGCCGATGGAACCCCGCGGCGGGCGATTCATGTTGCCCGACTGTTGGATCAGGCCTTGGTTGGATAGGATGCCGCTATGAACCAAATTGAAAGCATCAAACGCCCGACACTGCACGAAGAACTGGTCGAACGGCTGCGCAACCTTGTGGTCGAGGATGCGCTAAAGCCAGGCGAAAAAGTACCCGAGAAGGAACTGTGCGAGTCGTTCGGCGTCTCCCGCACGCCGCTGCGAGAAGCGCTAAAGGTCTTGGCCTCCGAGGGGTTTATCGTTTTGCAGGCCAATCGGGGCGCCCGCGTGGCCGAGGTTACCCGCGCCGAACTGGACAAAACCTTTCCCGTGATTGCCGCCCTGGAGCAATTGGCAGGCGAACTGGCCTGCCAACAGGCAACGGATGCCGACCTGAAACATATCGAAGCCCGCCATGCCGCGATGGTGGCGGCCTACCAAAAGCGCGACCGCAAGAACTATTTTCAGGCCAATCAGGATATCCACCTGGCGTTGATCCGGGCAGCGCGCAACGACGTTCTGGAAGGGCACCACCGTTTGTTGGCCGGACGTGTGCGGAGGGTGCGGTTTATGGCCAACCTGTCCGATGAACGCTGGGCGCAGGCCATTGAGGAACATGAGGCGATGATGAAAGAACTTCGCGTGCGGAACGGGACTGTGCTGGGTCAGATCATGAGGCAACATATGATGAACAAATATGCCGCCCATATGCGGGCCATGGACGCAAACTCGGAAGCCTCAGAATCGTGACGGATGAACTTCTATCCCAACAGGTTGGCAGTACGCTCTGGGTGACATTCAACCGGCCTGAGGCCCGCAATGCACTGACCTTTGCCATGTATGAAGGGCTGGCGCGGCTTTGTTCAGATGTGGACCCGTCGGTGCGGGCGGTTGTCATGTGCGGTGCGGGTGGAAAGTCCTTTGCCGCTGGCACGGATATGACCCAGTTTCGCGGGTTTCAGACACCGCAGGATGCGCTGGACTACGAAGAAGAGATTACCCGTGTTCTGACCGCTGTGGAGCAATGCCCGGTGCCCACGGTGGCCGCACTGCATGGGGCTTGTACCGGCGGTGGCGGGTCGATTGCGGCGGCTTGCGATATTCGGATCGCCAGTGCGCAGTTGAAGTTCGGCTTTCCCATCGCCCGCACGCTGGGAAACTGCCTGAATGCCGGAAATCTGGCACGGCTGACCGAATTGCTGGGGGCTGGCAGGGTGCGAGAGATGATCTTCACGTCCCGTTTGTTGGGGGCGGAAGAGTCGCTGGCTTGTGGGTTGGTCACCGAGGTTCTGCCGGATGAAGCAGCCTTGATGGCCCGGGCAGAGGAACTGGCGCAGCATCTGGCCGGTATGGCGCCGTTGACTTTGCGCGCGACCAAGGAGGCGATGCGCCGCAACCGCGAGGCCACTGCGGTTGAAGATGCCGACCTTATCACCCTTTGCTACATGAGCCGGGACTTCAAACATGGGCTAGAAGCGTTTCTGTCCAAGTCCAAACCGGAATGGTCGGGGTCATGACCCGGAAAGGCCCTTTGACCGGTATGAAGGTCATAGAGCTTGCGCATATCATGGCCGGTCCCGCCTGCGGCATGATGCTGGCGGATATGGGCGCTGACGTGATCAAGGTGGAAAAGCCCGATGGGGACGATAGTCGCCGCTTTCTGCCGCCTGACATCAAGGGTGAAAGTGCCGCTTTCATGATGATGAACCGCAACAAGCGCGGCATCGCCTTGAACCTCAAGGATCCAAAAGCAGTTGCCGCTCTGCGAACGTTGCTCGACAGCGCCGATGTCGTGGTCGAAAATTACCGCCATGACACGATGGAGCGACTGGGGCTCGGCTACGACACGTTGCGCCAAAGCAATCCCAAGCTGGTCTATTGTGCGATCTCGGGGTTCGGTCGGACCGGCCCTTATGCGGAGCGAGGCGGATTTGATCTGATCGCGCAGGGCATGTCTGGCCTGATGTCCATCAC
>JBCBGY010000036.1:0-27928 GCA_038526275.1 Pseudomonadota bacterium
CTGGACGAACATGCTGACCGCCACGGGCTGCAGGAACGGCAAGCACTGTTTCGTCCGTTTGCACCACGCGTTTTCACGGAATCTCTGGTGACACACAAACTCAGCGGCGGGAAAGGCGTGTATCGGCACGACGTCTCGAACCCGCTTCATTTCGCGAAAGGATGAAGATGACGTTTGTTCTGAACGATGAAATCGTAAACGTCGCGCCGTTGGACGGCACTGTTTTCCCTGAACCGAAATCCCATTGCTATGCTGTGCAGGTACAAGACACTGCCCAGGCTCTGTCGTACATTCTTGCGCTGCGGGATGCCGGGGCAGGCGTCTTTCCCATTCACCCGGACATCCCCCGATGTCAGGCACAGGGCATGGCCGCGCAAGCTGGCTGTGATCTCTTGCTGACGGAAGACGGGGTTGCATCCATTTCGGAGGCCTCCCACCACATTGGCGGTGGCGTCTTGGTCCAGATGAGCTCGGGCACGACGGGCGCGCCAAAGGTGATCACGCGCCGGTGGGAGTCCATTCAGCTGGAAATTGAAACCTATGCCCGGACCTTTGACACGGCGGCACACATGACCCCTGTCATCGCTTGCCCGATCACCCATTCCTACGGATTGATCGCCGGAGTTATGGTCGGTTTGCAGCGCGGACGAGTGCCTGTCATCCTCAACAGTATTAATCCCAAATTCATCCTGCGGCGCTTGGCCGAAGTTCAGAATCCATTGCTTTATTCTTCCCCCGCTATGCTGCATATGCTTGCCTCTTTTCTACCAGACAACCACTCCATTCACGCTGCAATGACATCCGGAACGGTTCTGTCGCAGCCTTGGTTCGAAAAAATCCGTGGCAAGACCGATCATCTTTTCCAGCAATATGGATGTTCCGAAATCGGGTGCATTGCGATCAACCCGGATTTGCAAGACCCCAGCGAAATGGGAATACCGTTGCCGCACCTGTCGGTGTCGGCTGGAATTGATGATCCCGGGCCAATCATGGTCAATGGTGTTGCGACCGGGGATCTGGGCCAGTTCCGATCCGATGGCATGCTTCGGTTCATCTCGCGCCAGGATGATGTGATCGATGTCGCCGGACTAAATGTCTATCCCAACGAAATCGAAGAGGTCGCGATGACGATGACGGGCGTGAATGATGCCATTGTTTTTCGCATCGATGATGCTTTGGCAGGCCAGCGCGTTGGCTTGGTCTTTGACGGACCTGCGCAGTCAGAGGCGCTGCGGGGCTGGTTGACCCATCGGCTGGCGCCTTATCAGGTGCCTACGGAGATTCATACTGTTCCGCGCATCCCCCGGCAGGAAAATGGCAAAATCAATCGTCGCGATGTGGCCCGCAAATTTGCCGAAGCGGCTCAATGATATGACCGTTGAACATGTTATCGGCGCAATCCAAGCCATTTTATCTGGGCCATTGGAAAATGCGCATATGACCAACTTCAGTCCGGACGCTCGGCTGAACGAGGATCTCTACCTGGACAGCATTCTGATCCTAAACCTCTTGCTGCATCTTGAAACCAGTCATGGATGCACTGTGCCCGAGCGGGACATGAACAAAGACGTGATCCGCACCGTACGCGATCTGGCGTCCTTTGTAGCAGGTGCACCCCTGCCAGATCCTCAGGAACAAGAGATCGACATAAAGGTCCATTGCTTTGTCAGCTGCCTTTGCGCCGCGATCAAAGCCCAGCCCGGCTTGGATCACCGTCCATTCTATTTTGGGGTTTGGGATACGGGCTTTCATATCGATGCGGCCTACCGATTGTCGTACCACGGCCCAGACGTCAAACACGATCATTTCCGACATTGGTTTCACCGTCTCTATGGGGTCGAGGTTGTCCCCTGGTATGAGAAGACTGCCGGGAAAGAAGCCAACCTGGCGCGGTTCGAGAAGCTGTTGCACCAGAAATCGCAGACCCAGCATCTCATGGTCATGCTGGACATGTTCCACCTTCCCGAACGCGAGAACAAATTCAATCAGAACCCTTTCCCGCACTATGTGATGATCGAAAAGACAGACGATCCTGATGTTTGGTTCATGCATGATCCAGACTATCGGTGGGAGGGAACCTTGCCCCGCGCAACCATTCTGAACGCGATCGCCCAGCCCACAGTCGAAGGCGGCTACATCTTTGATCGCTCTTCGGCCAAAGCTCCCAGCGACATCGTTTTGCGAGAATATTTCGAAGCTGTATTCGATACGACCCGGAACCCGCTTGTCGACGGCGTGCGCTGCATTTTACAGGCGCATTTGGACCCTTCCAAAACGTTAGGCCTTGCCTCTTTGGAACAGGCGCTTCGCGAACTGCCGGTCATAGCAATTCGAAAATATGCCTATGAGCACGGGTTCGCGGTGTTCTGGCGGGCGCTTGATCTGCCGGATCAGGAGTTTGAAAACTGGTGCGATGAGATTGAAACGCTGCATCAGGCTTTTCGAACGCTGCAATACAAGATCCTGAAACTTGCCGGGTCAGGTGATCCCGCGCTGGCCAAAACCATTTTCGAGGATCTGGATTTTATGAACCGATTGGAATTTCGCATAAAGGACGGTTTGAAGAGGTGGTATGTGAAGTGGCTGACCGCAACGTTCGTGCGGGGCGAGGTTTCCTTGGCGATGGCAGGGGAAAAGGCATGAACATTTCGCTTTGTACCATCTCCTTCCGCCACCACTTGCTCAGCCTTGAGCAAATTGCGCACTGGGCCAGCAGAAACGGTTTTCAGGGAATAGAGATCTGGGGAGCGCATGCCCGCCATATCCCTTTTGCTTCAGGATATGATGCACGTTGGCTGGCGGAGTTCGGTCTGCACGTTCCGATGATCAGTGATTATTTGCCGTTGGATCGACCAGATACGTTAGACCGCAAAACCGTGGCTGCGCTGGACCAGGCCAATCGATGGGGTGCTGACAATATCCGCACATTCGCCGGTAAGACCGCCAGTGGCAAAAGCTCGCCGGAGGCCCGCGCAGAGATCACGAAAGCTCTGCGGCGCGCCTGCCGTCAGATTGGCGAGCAGGGCAAGTGGTTGTTGGTCGAGACTCATCCCGGCACTTTGGCCGACAGCTTGGAGTCGACTGTGCAACTGATCGAACAAGTGGACCATCCGGCCCTGGCCATCAACTTCGACGCCTTGCACATTTGGGAAGGCGGTGACGATCCGGTTATTGCCCGCAAGGTGCTGCTGCCAAAGATCCGCAACTACCATCTGAAGAACATTTCTGACAAATCCTTGCTGCCGGTCTTTGCACCAGGAAATATCTATGACGCCGCCGGGACACGTCAGGGAATAGTTCCACTATTCGAGGGACAAATGCCCTATGGCGGACTGATCGCGGAAATTGCGGACGAGACCGAAGCCAACCTTTCGCTGGAATGGTTTGGCGACAACGTGTTCCAAACCCTGGAACACGACCGCGCGGCCTTGGTTTCTCAGTTATCCTCCGCCGGTACCCTACGGGACATATCTGATGAACCGCTGTTGAGTTCCATCGGGCTCTTTCCCCGCTAACGCTTTGAATTTGCGTTATTCGCAGGTCTAAGCTGGTAACACGAACGGTCGACCTTCTATCTGACGGACGCGAGCATTCACCCCGAAGACACTTCTTAGAGTTTCTGGCACAAGAACGGATGTTGGGTGACCAGTGGGACCCAACTGCCCGTCTTTCAAGGTAACGATCTTGTCCGCGTACAAACTGGCATAGTTCACGTCGTGCAGAACGATGACGATTGTCTTTTGTCGCTCTGTGCAAAGTCTTTGGAGTATGGCCATCAGTGCCCCAGCGGCTGCCATATCCAGATTGTTCAAGGGTTCATCAAGCAAGATGTAATCGGTGTCTTGTGCGTACACCATCGCCAGCAGAACCCGCTGTCGCTGACCTCCGGAAAGACTGTCGGTTCTCCGTTGAGCGATAGGTTCTAGCCCAAAGAGGGCAAGAGCTTTGTCGGTTATGGCATCATCCTCTGGCCCTGGATGTCCGGCATGGTGTGGGTATCTGCCGAAGGCGACAAGCTCGCGAACAGTCAGTCGCAAGCCTGCGTCGCTGCTTTGAGGCAGTATGGCCAGACGGCGGGCCAATACCTTTGTGGAGCATTTCCCCAGCGTCAAATCGTCGACGGTGATGCGACCGGTTTGGATGGGTTCGAGGCGGGCCATAAGGGAAAGGAGGGTGGATTTTCCAGCGCCGTTCGGGCCGATCAACGCTGTTATCCCGCTTTTGGGAATGACCAGGTTGATGTCGCGAAGCACAGTCACATTGCCATGCTGGTGCCCGAGATTTTCGATAGCGATCACCGCATCACTCCACGCAGGATCAGCCAAAGAAACACGAGGCCGCCCAAAAAATCGATCACGGTTAGCAGGGGTGTGGAGAAGGCAAAGACGCGTTCCATGGCGAACTGACCGCTAACAAGGACAATCGAAGCGACGAGCGCAGCGCCAGGCAGAAGTACGGCATGTTGTAGGACGGGCAGCAATAGGTATGTCGCATTGACCACAAGCAGACCCAGAAACGCGATCGGACCAACCAAGGCAGTCGAAACCGAAACCAGAACCGAGATCAGCGCGAGTACTTCAAGCTGTCCGTGCTTCGGATCCTCGCCCAAGTTTATGCTCGGCACGCGCCCCAGTGCTAGGACGTCGAGTCTGTGCCGGATCTGCCAGGCGCGGGCCATCGTGATGATGCTCAGCACCGCAGCGATGAACAGCAGATCGGTATCGATGCGATTGAATTGCGCAAACGAGACGGATTGGAGCACAAGATAATCATTAGGATCAATCAGTCGGGCCATGAAACTTGTAAGGCCTCGGAAGAGCGTCGCGAGGATGACGCCCGTTAGCACCATTTCGATCAGGTTCCCGGCTGAGCGACCGAGGATCCCACCGAAGAGGAGGAGGGACGACCCGGTCAGCACGACGAGCGTAACAGTGAATTGCGCGACGGGACCGAAGGCGAAGTAGGTCTGAGATCCAAGAAAGAACACGATGCTGGTCAGAAGCAGAATGTAAAGTGCATCAAACCCCATGATCGATGGGGTCAGGATCCGGTTCTGCGTTATCGTCTGAAAGAGCAGCGTTGCGGTTGCGATGGCGCTGCCAACCAGGATCAATGCAAGCAACTTGGTACCACGGTGCGGAAGTAGAAAACTCCAGTCTGCCCGAGCATCATACAACATGAATAGCGCACCGAACGCGGCAAGCACGGACGCCAAAACCCATAGCCTAGGCGCCATAGTGTGTCGGTTTGTGCAGGAGCCATAGGAACACAACCGCGCCGATGACACCCATTATTGTACCTACTGGGATCTCGTACGGAGAGCGCGCGAGACGCCCTATCATATCCGATGCCAAGACGAGGCTCGCACCGAGCAAGGCGGTGACGGGTAAGGTATTGCGCAGATTGTCGCCATAGAGGCGCGACACGATGTTCGGCACAACCAGCCCAACAAAGGGAATGGCCCCCACCACAACCACCACAAGCGCCGTTACCATCGAAACCGTGGCGATTCCGAAAAGCATCACTTGCCGGACGCTGAGCCCGAGACTGATCGTCGTTGTCTCGCCAAGCCCGAGGATCGAAAACTGATCTGCCGCGAGGTAGGTGAGGCTGGCGGCAATCGCAGCCAACCACAGCAGTTCGTATCGGCCCCGCAAGACGCCCGAGAATTCTCCGTTTGTCCAGATCTCGATATATTGCAGCAGGTCGCCCTGGTAGGCGACAAACGTGACGGCGGCTCCAATAACGCCGCCATAGGTCAAGCCAACGAGCGGCACCAAGATCGGCTCCGTCGGCGGCAAGCGTCTGATCAGGGCAAGGAAGCCGATGCTGGTTGCAAAGGCGCAGAAAGAGGCGAGACACATCCGCAACCACAATGGGGCGGCTGGGATCAGAAGTGTGGCCAGCAGCACGCCAAGCGCCGCGCCTTGTCCGGTGCCCACGGTGGTGGGTTCGACAAATCGATTGCGTGTCAGCATCTGCATGATGCTTCCGCAAATTGCCAAGGACGATCCCGCAATCAGGATGGCCAAAAGGCGGGGACCTCTGCTGTCGAACAGAAGTTCCCAGGCCTGCGATGACTGCAACAGATCGATTGGCCTCAGGTCAATGACACCCACGAACAATGATGTGCAACTTAGGCTGAGCAGTAACAAGCCGGGCAGCAAATAGTTCGGCAATCCCATGTCAGACTGAAGCCGTGTATTGGTGATCCATTTGGCACTTCCTGGGGTTTCCATCGCTGGAATGCGCGAGCGGCGAACCTAGTTAGCGCTTTCAAGGACGTTCATGATTTGGTCGAGCGTCATATTCATCGATTGGATGCCGCCACCCGCAATATAGAGCGGAGCGCTATCCAGATAGATGACTTTGCCATCTTTCCAGGCGTTGGTTTCTTGCACCAACGCATTGTCCAGGGTTGTTCTAGCACTTTTCCCAGGGCGACCGATGGCAGCAAGGCGATCAACCACGATCAGGATATCGGGGTTGGCATCGCGGATAAACTCAAAGCTCACGGCCTCGCCATGCGTGGTGGCTTCCACGTTTTCGACCGCTTCTGGCAACCCGATTGCCGTATGAAGCCAACCAAATCGTCCTCCCGCACCGTAGGCAGAGATTTTGGGGCCAACGGTCATCACAATAAGAGCCGTGCCATGGCCCGTGACCGCATCTTTTGTGGCCGCAAGTTTGGCTTCGAATGCTGCGATCAGAGCCGCCGCTTCGTCCTCTTTTCCGAATATCTCACCGTAAGATGCAAGCCGGTCAAGGCCTTGGCCCACCACATCTTCCCAGATTGTCATGTCGATGGTGGGGGCGAGCTTTGCCAGATCTGGGACGGCCTCCGAAGAACGGCCGCCAGCAATGATCAGATCAGGGCGCAAGGCGGCAAGAGCTTCAAGATCTGGCTCGAACAGGCTTCCAACGATCTCTGCGTCGGCTTTCGCGGCGTCAAGATAATCCACAAAGATCGGGTCGATCACTGCGTTCGGCTTGATGCCGAGTGCGTCCAAGCTGTCGAGCGCGGATACATCAAAGACCGCGATCGACGTGGGGGCGGCGGGAGCATGAACACTGCCCCGATAAGTCTCTATTTCAACGGTTTCGGCGAGAGCAGGCCAAGCCATGAGAGCAATGAGAACTGACAGTCGTTTGAGCATGGGGCAACCTCATGTTCTTACGCCTGGCTATTCCGTGTGGCTGAGCGGGTGGTTTCTGCTTCGCATACCCAGCGCAAAACTTGAGGTCCAGCAAAAAGGCGGCAAATGATTTTTGGGCGTCGGGCACCGGCTTGCCTTTCCGCTGAAATTCTGAAAAGCGTGACGCCAAGACAGCCGCGGATCTCCGAGCCATCTAACCAATCAAAGACGGTTTGGGGGACGCAGGATGAAAAAATCCACGCTGCTAATTTGTATTTCCACAGGTGTGTTTCCAGCGGTCGGAACGGCTCAGGAAATAGACGAAGACGGCTTTCTTGGAACGATTGTTCTGTCGAGCCCATTTCTGCCTGCCGATGATGACGGGATAGATGTGACAAGCGAAGGGATTGCCCTGAGCAATCCGGCGGACCTGTCAGAACTGTTTGTGGCCGAACCGACCATTGCGGTGGGCAGTTCGATACCGATGTCGCAGAAGGTCTATGTGAACGGTATTGAAGAGAACAATCTGGCAATTTCCATCGATGGTGCCCGGCAGAATAACAAGATTTTCCATCACAACACGACGACTTTGATCGATCCGGCCTTGCTGAAGGCAGTGCGCATCGATCCTGGCGTCGCGCCCGCGGATGCAGGCCCTGGCGCATTGGGCGGCGCGCTTGCATATGAAACGAAAGATGCAGCCGATCTACTCACACCAGGAGACAATTTTGGCGGCATCTACAAACTGGAATACGACAGCAACGGAAATACTTTGTCGAACAGCCTCACGTTCTTTGGGAAGGAAGGCAACTTCGACTATCTGGGCTTTCTGAAATACGCATCGGGCGATTCACGTACAGATGGTGATGGAGACGAAATCATTGGATCGGGTACGGATGTTATAAGCGGCCTGGGCAAAGTCGCCTACGAGACCGAGGCAGGTGGCCGGATCGAATTGTCGTTTGAGCGCGTGACAGACGATGAATCCCGCCCTTACCGCGCCAACATTGCGGCAATCACGGTTGGTCGCCCCGTCCCGGAGACCCGTCCCTATGAGCTTGAGCGCACTAACGTCATTCTAAGCTACACCAATGTTGAACCCGACGGCCTTTGGGATCCAACGATACGATTGGCCTATAGCGGAACAGAACTGTTCAACGATGAAAGCGATTTGAGCACCACACAAACAATTTTCGGCAAGACGACCAGCGTCAGCGGAGAGGTCTCGAACCGGTTCAATTTGGCCTGGGGCGAAGTCAATGCAGGCATTGATTTCTTTTCGGACAGTGCGGAGGTCGACTATGTTTATCTTCCGGATGCGGCGTTCAACGAAGCTGCCGAAGAGAAATTGTCAAATGTCGGGGTTTTCGCGCAAGTGAGGATGGAACCGACCGATCGCACCCGGTTGTCATTTGGTGTACGGGCGGACTTCCAGGATTTTGAAGGCGTAGATGGCTCGACGCAGTCAGAGTCCGGTGTCTCTGGCAACATTTCCGGGGAGTTTGATGTAACAGAGCGGTTCCAGGTCAGCGCAGGCTATTCGCATGTTTGGGGCGGGATCGAATTGGCCGAGAATTACATTCTCAATCCGGCGTGGACCTATTCTGAAGATGGTATCGAGCCTGTTACTGCCCAGAATGCCTTCCTTGCCGCAAGTTATGATGTCGGACGCTGGGTCATCGACGGAAAAATCTTCTCGACAAAGATCAACAATGCCCGAGCGGCCACCTATGGGGGCGGCCCGGATCTGACCACAGACCTTGACTCTCGGGGCTTCGAGCTGGGTTTTGCAACAACCTGGGATGGCGGTTTTTTCCGGGCCGGATTTGCCCGGATAGATACCGAACTTGATGGTCGGACAGCAGACTCGTTCACTGGGAACTACCTCACCATGCCACTTGGTGATTTCCTGACCTTCCAGGCCGCCCATCGCTTTGACAATGGCGTGCTTATAGGAGGTGATGCTCAGGTCGCGTTTGACTACGAAGACACCTACGATTTCGCAACTGGTGGGCAAGGGCCAGAATTGCCTGGCTATACCGTTGCCAACGTCTTCGCCGAATATTCACCTAAACGCTTGGATAACATGACCCTTCGCGCCGAAATCAATAACCTGTTTAACGAGACTTACGCCGCCCGCGCGACATATGGCCAGGAATTTGTGGGTGAAGTGGTTCCTCTGAACGAACCGGGTCGCTCAGTTCGGTTGAGCATGGAGGTTGTTTTCTAGAGCCAAGTCTCCTCCCACGAATGTTGGCTACGGCGCCCTGGCATGGCTGGCAGGCGACGAGGATCGAACGACGAATGATCCGGATTTGCCGCTTTGGCGTGACCTCCAAAACGGCATATTCACTCAGGCCTCGGGCTGCTGAGGGCCATTCACGCTGCCCAATCCTGGCCTGGGAAATAAACCCGAATGACACGAAGCTCATCTTCTAGAAACTCTGCGAGTATGGTCGCCTGACGCTTATATCCAAAGGTTCGGAACGTTGTTTCCGACGGATGTTCGGTCCCGAGCTGGGTGCCTGAAGCTGCGATGCGCTCCAGCCAGCCGATCAGTGCCTCAACCCACATGGTCGCAAAATCGGGACCACGCTCGCGCGAAAGATAGAAAGCACGGCGCTGGATGTCTGCCAGCGCCGGCTCGGTCAGCCGCAGAACCCTTGGCGTCATTTCTTGATCGCGGTCCGTAGCCTTTCAAGAGCGTCCGACGGCGAAATCAGCGCTTCGTCCTTCTCCAAAGACATTCGGTAGCGCGCGATGTCTTGATCGATTTGATCGAGGGTCGGTCCTGGGGTTTTTGCCAGAAATTCTCTAAGGGCGGCCCGAACAACCTCTGATACAGACGCGTAGTCTCCCGACGAGATGTGCGCGTCGATTTCAGAGGCGTGCTGGTCGGTAAGCGAGATACTGACGTTCTTCATCATGATATAATAGCACTAAATCGTAGTTCGACAAGATGCATCGGCTCCGATTGTTTTGATGCGCGTGGCGGCAAACGCAGTCGCAGCTTTGCCCACTCTCAGGCGTTGATGACTGCGATCCAGTGCATATTGCGATCATTTCACTTCAGTAATCGGCGACGCAAAAATGCGAAATCACTATCCTTTAGGTCTGATGCAAGATGCGGTCTGCCATGACCGCTGCGGTTGTGCGATTGTCCACGCCCATCTTTTGGAACACCATCTCCAAATGTTTGTTTATGGTGCGCGCGCTTAAGGTCAGAATTTGAGCGATATCGCGGTTGGTTTTGCCCATCGTGAGCCAGTAGAGCACCTCGCCTTCTCGCGGGGTGAGATCGAAGGCCTTGGAAAGAGCCTCTCCGACATCGCTCCCGATTTCTCCCATGACCCGGACCACAGTTTCCCCGGTGGCCGACAGTCCAAGGAATTGAAAGCGCAGCCCTTTCGCCTCAAGATCCAGATTCTGCGAAAGCGGCATTGTCACACTGGTGAGAAGCCATAGCCGGAGCGCTTGCCCCAATTCGGTCGTGGCATCCATCAGTTCCATGGCTCCGGAGATCAGATCATTGGCCTTGGGGCTGGACCAGAGCATCTGGCCCATTTGGTCAAATGCAATGACGGCGCGGCCGGATTTGTCGAGCGCAGCCTGGGCGCTTTGAATCATCCGTGCATTGACCAAATGGATGGTGATCCGCGCCATGAGTTCCTCCACCACTACAGGCTTGGTGAGGTAGTCAACGCCCCCTGATTTGAGGCCGCGCACGATGTGTTCGGGTTCGCTGAGGCCGGTCATAAAGATCACCGGTGCGGGTGTAGGTTTGGTTCCTGTTTTGAGGATGCGGCAGGTTTCAAAGCCGTCCAGCTCAGGCATGACGGCATCCATAAGTATGATATCAGGTTCCAACCGGCGGGCCAGATCAATGCCCGTTTTGCCGTCACGGGCGACCAGGACCGTCATCCCATCCTCTTCGAGTGCGGTCGCAACCATCCCCAGGCTTTCCGGGCTATCGTCAACGACGAGGGCAATGTCGCGGGTGCGCGTCATGACCGATCCTCTAAGAGGGCGATGACGCCGGGCAAATCATAGGTGGCCACTTTACGGCGAATGTCGCCGAGCAGCGCCAAACCAGGGGAGGCGGCTTCAAGCGCTTCGACTGCTTCCGTCAGGCGACGGATTTGCCCGTCGCGCGCGAGGGTCTTGAGCGCCGCCTTGTCACTTTCGGCGATGGTTGCGGGCGAGCTCGTGGCGTCAGCCGAGTTTTCGCGAAGTCGAAGACGCAAGAGATCGGCAATACGTTCGACCAAATCGTCAATATTGAAGGGTTTGGCCACAAATCCATCGCAGAGCGCTGCCTTATGTTGTGGAGCACCCGTGTCTTCGGCATGACCAGAGATCATGATGATCGGGGTTGCGGCATGATCACCCTGCCGGAGCCTTCTGGCAAAAGCCCAGCCGTCACAGCCGGGCATGTCGATATCTAAAAGGATGAGATCAGGGGAGATGTCGCTCAGCATGTCTTGGGCCTGATCTGGATCAGATGCGACGAGAACGGCAAATCCAATGGGCTCGAGACTGTGCTCAATCAAAGCCAGATGGTTCGGGTCATCGTCCACCACCAAAATGGTACGTCGCGGGCCGTCATAGCCGGTGACCCGGGTGGATTTTGCAGATTCAGGTGGTTCTCTGAGCATTTGCGCTCGAGTCACGGTGGGTAGCATGAGCCGTACCCGGAAGGTGCTTCCAACGCCGTGCGTGCTCTTGACATCGATCTCTCCACCCAGGATTTCGACCAGAAGCTTGGTAATGGTAAGGCCAAGTCCGCTGCCTTGGGCGTTCCTTGTCTTGCCCTGCTCGAAAGGCTTCCAGATCCGCAACAGATCTTCCTCGGGAATGCCCATGCCAGTGTCGGTCACCTCGATTGCGGCTACCTCATTGCGATGCCGGACACGGAGCGTGACCTCGCCGTGTTCGGTGTACCTGATGGCGTTAGAGAGAAGGTTGATAATGATCTGGCGCAGCCGCTTTTCGTCGAAAGCCACCCAGGAGGGCAGGCGTCCCTCGATCTCGGTCGTGAAGTTCAACCGTTTGTCCCGTGCCATCTCTTCAAAGATCGAGGTGACCTGACCGATGAATGAGGGCAGGTTTATTCGATCGCGGCTGAGTTCAAGTCTTCCACTTTCGATCCGGGCAATGTCTAAAAGCCCTTCGATCAGCCCTGCCAGATGCTCGGAACTGCGTCGGATCGTTGTCACCGAGTTGCGCCGCCTGGGCGGGATGTCCGGATCTTTCTCCAAGATTTGTGCAAACCCATAAATTGCATTCAACGGCGTGCGCAGTTCATGGCTGAGACCCGTCATGTATCGTGTCTTGGCCTGGTTCGCGGCTTCGGCCTTTTCCTTGGCCTCCTGGAGCGCATCGTCGGTTCGGGCGTGGGCTCGGACTTCGCGCAACAGTCGTTCCGTCTGGATCTCCGCTTCGCGTCTGGCTTTACGTTGGCTTTCGCTTGCCAGGATAAACATCCAAACGGAAACGCCGATGACGATTAACGTAATGCAAAAGATCAGGGTTAAGATCGCGCTGAAATTCTCTTGCCCCTCATGGTTTTGAATGATCAGCAGCACAACGCCAAAGGCGGCGGCGAGTAGCGCCGTGACCCCGGCGAAATGTGCCACGCGCGACATCAAGAGAGCCGCGATTTTGGGCGGTGCGATTTGTTGGATACGCCGGGCGGTTTGTGATCCGATCCGGGCATGGGGTTTGCACATATCTTGGCAGGAACTGTCGAGCGTACAGCAGAGCGAACAGATGGGCTGGGCATGAAATGGGCAGTGGGTCATGTCCTCAGCGTCAAAACGATATTCGCACACGCCGCAGGTTTGGAGACCTTGGGCTAGCTTTGGGGCAGGGCGGGCGATGTAGTACTTGCCGCGGGTCAGCCAGGCGATGACCGGGGCGCTGACGAAGGCCGCGGTCAGCGCAAGGATAGCCGAGAAGGCTTGAGGAACAGTGCCAAAGAGGCCGAACGCGGCCATAATCGCGATCATCCCGGCAAAGCCCATGGAGCCGATACCGACTGGGTTGATGTCGTAGAGATGCGCCCGGCGGAACTCGATACCCTTTGGGCTGAGGCCCAGGGGCTTGTTCACCACGAGATCGGCTACAAGTGCACCGATCCAGGCGAGAGCCACATGGGAATACAGACCCAGGATATGTTCGAGCGCCCCGAAGACGCCGAGTTCCATGAGGATCAAGGCAATTGCCACATTGAAGACAAGCCAAACCACACGCCCCGGGTGGCTGTGGGTCAGGCGTGAGAAGAAATTCGACCAGGCAATGGAGCCTGCATAGGCGTTCGTGACATTGATTTTCATCTGCGAAAGGATCACGAATAGCCCCGTAAGGAGGAACGTGAGCGGCGCTGACGGGATCACTTGGTCAAAGGCGGTGAAATACATTCGCGTCGGATCGCTCACATCTTCGACCGGGACCGCGTTTCGGAGTGCCAGGGTCACCAAGTAGGAACCTGCGAGCATTTTTAGCACGCCGAGGATTGCCCAACCGGGGCCTGCGGCCATCAAGGCAATCCACCATCGCCGTTTGTCAGCCTGGGTCGTGGGATCAGGAAGAAAGCGCAGGAAATCAACCTGTTCGCCGATTTGCGCAATGAGTGAAAACACCACACCCGACGCTGCCCCGAGCAAGAGAAGCTTGGGGCCCGGCGGCACGTTGCCCTCAAAACTCACCCAAAGATCCAGGTTGTATCCGACCAGACCTAGAAGCGCGAAGGGCAGCAAGTGGAGGAGAATCCACAGAGGTTGGGTCCAGGCTTGGAAGGCAGAGATCTTAGAAAAGCCGTTGATCACCAGAGGGATCACAACCACCGCGCTGATAATGTAGCCCAATGGGATAGGGACGCCGAAGCAGAATTCCATGGCGAGCGCGAGGATGGCCGCTTCGAGCGCAAAGAAAATGAATGTGAAGCTCGCGTAGATCAGCGACGTGATTGTCGAACCGATATAGCCGAAGCCGGCGCCGCGCGTCAGTAGGTCTATATCGAGCCCGTGTTTCGCTGCGTAGTAGCTGATCGGTACAGCCGTCAGAAAGAGAACAAGCCCCACCAGCATGATCGCGGTGATGGCGATGTCGAACCCATAGGTCAGGGTGATGGCACCACCAATCGCTTCGAGCGCAAGGAACGAGATTGAGCCGATCGCGGTGTTTGCCACCCGCGCATAGGACCACCGACGCGCTCGCCGAGCCGTGAAGCGCAGCGCAAAATCTTCCATTGTCTCGTTGGCCACCCAACGATTGTATCGCCGCCGTTCAGGCGTGACCTCGAATGCCCTTTTCTCCATACGCCCCCTCTTCGGAACGCATGCCGCGCAATGCCAAATAGGTGGCAAAGGCTCCTCCCCACAGCAGCCTCCGTGTTGACCCTTAATGAAATGCTACCCGGAAAAATGCGCAGGCCTATACGTCAAACGACGTATACTGCGGCGCCGCAATTTCCGGAATTCTCGGACAGGTCTGAAATATTTCCTGGGCCAAGAAGCCCGATAGGTGCTGCAAGGAGATGCGCAATGTCCGAAAATGAAACGTCCGGAAAAGAATTTGAGATGAGCCGCCGCGCGGTTCTGGCCGGAGGCGCTGCTGCGCTCACCGCGTCACTATTTGCGCCCAAAGGATTGCGCGCTGCGGACTTTCCAACGGCCGAGGTGAACACAACGGGTCTTGCGGTGACCGACGATGCCGTGACCATCGGCATCCTTCATTCGATCACGGGCACGATGGCCATTTCAGAAACGGGCTCGGTCCAGGCGGAAAAGCTCGCCATCGATCAAATCAATGCCCAAGGCGGTATCCTCGGTCGAAAGATCGAATATGTCCAAGAGGATGGTGCCTCGGATTGGCCGACTTTTGCGGAGAAAGCGCGGAAGCTTTTGGTCAATGACAAGGTCGCGAGTGTTATGGGCTGCTGGACCTCGGCCAGCCGGAAAGCTGTGTTGCCCGTCTTCGAACAGCACAATGGCTTCCTCTACTACCCGACTTTCTACGAGGGATTAGAGGAAAGCCCGAACGTAATCTACACTGGTCAAGAAGCCACGCAGCAGATCATTGCGGGTCTCGATTGGGTATCCGAGACGAAGGGTGCCGAGACATTCTATCTCTTGGGCTCCGATTACATCTGGCCGCGCACGTCGAACAAAATCGCGCGCAAGCACATCGAAAATTTCCTCGGCAAAAAGGTCGTTGGCGAAGAATATTACCCGCTTGGCCACACTCAATTCAACTCGGTGATCAACAAGATCCGTCTGCGCAAACCGGACGTCATTTATGCCATCGTTGTCGGCGGCTCGAACGTGGCGTTCTACAAGCAGCTTAAGGCGGCAGGCATTGATATGACCGCCGAGAGCCCGATCCTGCTGACCATTTCAGTGACCGAAGATGAGATCCGCGGCATCGGCGGCGAGAACATCGAGGGCGCCTATGCCTGCATGAAATACTTCCAGTCGCTGGAAAACGACAACAACATCACTTTCGTTGAGGCATTCAAAGAGATGTGGGGCGAGGACATCGTGATTGGCGACGTCACCCAGGCCGCCTATCTCGGGCCCTGGCTCTGGAAGGCAGCGGTTGAAAAGGCCGGTTCCTTCGACGTCGACAAGGTGCGTGCGGCAAGCCCGGGCATTGAGCTTCTGACCGCGCCCGAGGGCTATGTGAAGGTCCACGAAAACCATCATCTCTGGTCGAAGACGCGCGTGGGCCGCGCCAAGGTGGACGGTCAATACGAAGTGGTCTTCGAGACAGCGGACCTGGTCGAGCCTGACCCCTTCCCCGAAGGCTACCAGTAAGCTCACCGCGCGCCCCGCGACAGGCAGCTCGCGGGGCGCGACCTCCTCCTCACTCCGGAAGAAGGGTTAGGCATGTTCGCCGACTATTCCATGACCGAGCTTGGCGCGATCTTCGCCATGCAAGGGTTCGCAGGATTGATCCTGTTCTCTGTTTTTGTGCTCATGGCCCTCGGGCTGGCGATTATTTTTGGCCAGATGGGCGTGATCAATATGGCCCATGGCGAGTTCATGATCCTCGGCGCCTACGTGACCTATCTCGTCTCGAACATTTTTTCCGGCTACATGCCCGCACTGTTCGGCAGCTACTTCTTTGTGGCGATGATCCTCGCGTTTCTAGCGTCGGGCGGGCTCGGGCTCATGGTCGAATGGGCAATGATCCGACATCTCTACAAGCGCCCTCTCGATACGCTTTTGGCCACCTGGGGTCTCAGCCTCATTCTGCAGCAACTCTATCGTAGCATCTTTGGTGCCCGCGAAGTCGGGGTCAGCGTTCCCAATTGGATGTTGGGCTCTTTGCCGATCACCGATCTGATAGAGGTGCCGATCAACGGTATCTTCGTGATGGTCCTTACGGTCTGCATTGCGACAGCAGTCTATGTGATGATGTTCAAATCCACCTGGGGGCGCCAGGTGCGTGCGATCAACCAGAACCGCGTAATGGCTGGTGCCGTAGGGATCAACACCGAGTGGACCGACCGACTTACCTTTGGCATCGGCTGCGGTGTCGCGGGTGTTGCTGGATCGGCGTTCACAATGATCGGCTCCACCGGGCCGACCGCAGGGCAGCTTTACATCGTCGACACGTTCCTTGTCGTGGTCTTCGGCGGCGCAGGCAGCCTGCTTGGCACCATCGCCAGCGCATTTTCCATCAGCCAGGCCCAGTCGATCATGGAGTTCTTCCTCTCCGGCTCAATGGCCAAAGTTCTTACCCTGCTGGTTGTGGTCGGCATTCTCATGGTCCGCCCGCAAGGCCTCTTCGCCCTCAAGCTCCGGAAGTGATCCCATGATGACCGACGCAAGCAAACGCCTCTTTACCCCGTTCGAGATTGTGGGCTTCTTGATCCTAGCCGGGGTGATCTTTCTCCTCCTGCCCAATGTGCTCGACGCTTTTCGCCTGAACCTCTTTGGCAAGTACCTGACCTATGCCTTCGTTGCTGTGGGCCTGGTGCTCTGCTGGGGCGCAGGCGGGATCCTCAGCCTTGGACAGGGTGTGTTCTTCGGACTTGGCGGCTATGCCATGGCGATGTTTCTCAAGCTTGAAGCATCAACCCCAGAGAACACTTCGATCCAATCCACCCCCGGCATCCCGGACTTCATGGACTGGAACCAACTTACAGAATTGCCATGGTGGTGGGTGCCGTTCTACTCGCTTCCCGTCACCTTGATCATGGTCGTGATGGTGCCGGTGGGATTTGCCTTCATCATCGGGGTGGCAATGTTCACACGGCGTGTGGGCGGCGTGTATTTCGCGATTATCACGCAGGCCTTCGCAGCGATTATGACGATCCTGATCATTGGTCAGCAAGGGTTCACGGGTGGTGTCAACGGCATCACCGATCTGCGGACGCTTTGGGGTTGGGACATCCGCACCGACGCCGCGAAAGAGACGCTCTACTATGTGAATGGCATGCTTCTGTTCGTGGTGCTGTTCACCGCGCACTTTGTCCGCAAGTCAAAGCTTGGGCGCCTGTTGATCGCCATGCGCGACCAGGAAGACCGGGTGCGGTTCTCTGGCTACAACGTTGCAAACTTTAAGATTTTCATCTTTTGCCTGGGTGCAGCGTTCGCGGGCATCGGTGGCGCGATGTTCACCCTGCAAGTGGGCTTCATGTCCCCCACCTTGGTGGGCATTGTCCCTTCGATTGAGATGGTGATCTTTTGTGCGGTCGGTGGGCGTCTCTCAATCCTGGGCGCAGTCTATGGCGCACTTCTGGTGAACTGGGCCAAGACGAGCTTTTCCGAGAGCTTTCCCGAACTTTGGCTCCTGGGGCTCGGTGGCCTGTTTATCGCAGTCGTCATGGCCTTTCCCAACGGCTTGGCAGGCGTCTGGACGGAACAGATCTTGCCACGCCTCCAAAAGCTCGTGAAACCGAGGGAACGTGACACTGTCACCGCTCCTGGCGCGCCTGCGGAATAGGAGCAAGATCATGGCAGAACCTTTCAACAAATACCTCCTGGCCGTCGAAGCGCTTACGGTTTCCTTTGATGGCTTCAAGGCCGTGGACAACCTCACCTTCGGCGTCGAGCCGAACGAATGTCGGGTGATCATCGGCCCGAACGGTGCGGGCAAAACCACAGTGCTCGACCTGATCTGCGGGCGCACGAAAGCCACGGGAGGCAGCATAAGATTCAAAGGGGAAGAGCTGTTGAACAAGCGCGAGGATCAGATCGTGCTTTCGGGTGTTGGCCGTAAATTTCAGACGCCGAGCGTTTACGAAGATCTTACCGTCTTTGAAAATCTCGAATTGAGCTACCCCAAGGGCCACAACGTTTTTGGTGCCTTGTTCTTCCGCCGTGATGACCCGGTGCGGGCGCGGATCAAAGAGATCGCTGAGACGATCTTCCTTGAGGATCTGCTTGAAGAGAAAGCGGCCTTCCTGAGTCATGGGCAAAAGCAATGGCTGGAGATTGGCATGCTCCTGATCCAGGACCCGGAGCTTTTAATGCTCGATGAGCCTGTCGCGGGCATGTCGGTGGCCGAGCGCAAAAAAACCGCCGAGTTGCTGAACCGGATCATCCAAGACCGTTCGGTGATCGTGATCGAGCATGACATGGGATTTGTCAAAGATATCGCGACCCGGGTGACCGTGCTCCATCAGGGCAAGACCCTCTCTGAAGGTTCCATGGAACGCGTCCAGAACGACCCGAAGGTCGTCGAAGTTTATCTCGGACATTGAGGAGGTAAGAATGCTTAACGTCCAAGACCTCCGCTCAAGCTATGGCGAAAGCGAGATCCTTCACAGTCTGAACCTGACCGTCGAGCCTGGCGAAATCGTCGCCATCATGGGCCGGAACGGCATGGGAAAAACCACACTCATGAAAACGCTCATGGGGATCGTACCGGAAAAGGGCGGTGCGGTCGCTGTGGACGGAGACCCTATCACTGGTCTCAAATCCCATGAGCGCGTGGCCAAAGGCGTCGCCTATGTCCCGCAAGGCCGGATGATTTTCTCGGCGATGACCGTGCAAGAGAATGTGGAAACGGGTTTGACGGTGACCGGCCAGACCAGCGTGCCGCCCGACATTTATGAGCTGTTCCCCGTGCTTTTGGAGATGAAGGGTCGCCGTGGCGGTAACCTTTCTGGCGGGCAACAACAGCAACTGGCCATTGCGCGCGCCTTGGCATCGAACCCCAAAGTGCTGCTTCTCGATGAGCCGACGGAGGGCATTCAACCATCCATTATCCGCGAGATGGCCCGCACTCTGCGCAAGATCCGAGATCAAAAGGGCCTCTCGATCGTCGTATCCGAACAGGTGCTGAGCTTTGCCCTCGATGTGGCCGACCGTGTGATGGTCATCGAAAACGGCACGTTCGTGCATGACAGCCCCCGCGCGGGCATCGACGAGGCCAAGGTCTCGAAATTCCTTTCCGTGTAACCAACCTAGGGAGAACTCAATGCCTGACACACTTCATAGCGCTGTGTCGTCCTATTCGGCAGATACGCTGATCACGGTCGATCTCGAAGAAAGCCCGCATACAAATGAGATGATCCACAATCGTTGGCATCCGGATATTCCAATTGTGGCTTGGGTCAATCCAGGCGACGATTTTATTGTCGAGGCCTATGACTGGACCGGAAGCCAGATCGCAAACAACGACGACGCTTCAGATGTGCGCGACGTGGAACTGCCCCAGGTGCACTACCTTTCAGGCCCAATTGGCGTGAAAGGTGCCGAGCCGGGCGACCTGCTTGTGGTTGAGCTTCTGGATGTTGGTCCTTTGAACCGCAGCCAATGGGGTTTCAACGGGGTCTTCTCGAAAAACAACGGCGGTGGGTTTCTGCAAGAGCAGTTTCCGACAGCTCAGAAATCCATATGGGATTTCAAGGGGATGTTCACAACGTCGCGCCATGTCCCGGGTGTGCGTTTTGCGGGTCTCATCCATCCTGGGCTGATCGGCACTTTGCCGAGCCGCGAGATGCTGGACACGTGGAATGCCCGTGAGAAGGCTCTCTTTGACACGGAGCCGGCGCGTGTTCCCGCCCTTGCCGAACTCCCCAATACCCAAGCGGCGCATATGGGAAAAATGACCGGCGATGCCCGTGTCGCAGCAGCCTCTGAAGCCGCGCGAACGCTTCCCCCACGTGAAAATGGCGGGAACTGCGATATCAAAGATCTTTCGCGCGGGTCGGTCTGCTATTTTCCGGTCTATGTTCCAGGCGGTGGCCTCTCCATGGGCGACACTCATTTCAGCCAGGGCGACGGCGAAATCACGTTCTGCGGCGGAATTGAGATGGCAAGCTGGCTGCACGTGAAGGTAAGCGTCATCAAAGACGGGATTGCGAAATACGGCGTAAAGAACCCAATGTTCAAACCCTCGCCGGTCACACCGAAATACGACGATTACCTTATCTTCGAAGGGATCTCGGTCGATGATGACGGAAACCAGCATTATGTCGACATGACAGAGGCTTATCGCCAGGCTTGCCTAAATGCGATCGAATACATGACCAAGTTTGGGTATTCTCGAGAACAGGGTCTTGCAATCCTGGGTACTGCACCTGTGCAAGGGCATGTTTCGGGCATCGTCGATTATCCGAACGCCTGTGCGACGCTCTGGCTGCCCACCGATATTTTTGAAGGCGACCTGATGCCGGGCCCGGATGGTCCGACGAAATACCTCGACGGTTCGGTCGATGTGCCAGTGGCACCCGATCTCTGATGCCTGTTTACGAGTATGAATGCCAGGACTGCGGGGCCTTCGAGGCCCCCGGTTCACTGGCCACATTTGATGCGCCCAGCTCATGTCCGACCTGCGGCGCCCCATCACCCCGAGTGCTGCTGACAGCACCCAGCATCTCTGTCATGAACAACCATCGTCGGCGGGCCATAGCGACCAACGAGCGAAGTTCCGATAGCCCGAAACGCGCCTCGCACCATGGGCTTACCCCAACTGGTCCGAAGATTGGATCGCGCAAGGCGCAAGCGGCGAATGGCTCGAAAAACCTGCCGGGTGTTCGACCATGGATGCTGTCGCGCTGAGGTGAATTGTGACGTCGTCTGCGAGGCTACCGAACAGGTCACCCCATCGAACGGCGCCCTAGAAGCCAGATGAAGAAGACGCCGCCGACAAGGCCGGTGACAATGCCGATGGGCATGTCTTCAGGTGCCATAATAGTCCGCGCGGCGATGTCCGCCCAGAGAAGGAACACAGCACCGATCAACGCGGACGCCGGCAGCACACGGCTGTAGTCTCCGCCCACAAACATGCGCGCAATGTGGGGAACCATCAGGCCGACGAACCCTATGATCCCGGAGAATGCGACCATCACACCGGTGATTAGGGCGCCCACTACGAAGACGACAAGGCGGAAGCGCGCGACGGGAATGCCTAAGGTAGAAGCCGTCTCGTCGCCGACGGTCATGGCATTGAGTTGCGTTGTTCGGCTCATGAGCCAGGCGCCGCAGGCGAGCAGTATGGTCAGCGGATAGATGAGTTGATCCCATTGCGCGAGACCAAGTCCGCCGAGCATCCAGAAAACCACGGTGTGTGACGCACGCGGATCGCCCAGGAAAATAAGCCCGTTGGCTGCCGCCATAATGATGAACGATACCGCCACACCCGCAAGAACCAAACGATCAGCGCTTGTGGCATCGGCGAGTCGGGACACTCCCAAAACGATGAGCGTCGCCATTAGGGCGCCTGCGAAGGCCAAAAGCGGCACCGTCAGGAGCCCCAAAAACAGACCGGAATGCAGAAGCGCGAAAATCGCGCCGAAAGCTCCGCCAGATGAAATACCCAGAAGATGTGGGTCTGCTAGCGGGTTGCGGGTCACAGCTTGAAGGCTTGCTCCAACAATCGCCAAGCCAGCCCCGACCATTACCGCCAGCAGGGCGCGCGGAAATCTAATGTTCCAGACAATGGCCTCCCGTCCTTGGCTCCAGGTTTGTTCCAAGAGCCCAGGGGAGAGCTTGTTGGCCAGAACGCCCCAAACCGTACCAGTAGGGACTGCGACGGCCCCCACTGAGATCGCAATAGACAAAGAGACGAGCAGCACAACGACACCGCCAATAGCCAGGATCGATCGCCTGCTTATCGCTCGGCTGGCTTGGGCTGCTACGTCACTCACGTTTTACTCGGCCCAAAATGCCTCGGCCAAGGTTTTTACGGCCTGAATGTTCCGGGGGCCCGGTGTCGCCTCGACATATTCAAGCGTAACAAAGCGGTCGTTCTTGACCGCATCAATGTCGGCGAATGCTGGGTTCGACATCATGAAGTCGCGCTTTTGCTCAGCCGTTACTTCTCCGTAGTTGACAATGATGATCACCTCAGGGTTTTGCTCCACGACCTCTTCCCAGGTCACTGTGCCCCAACTTTTTTCAAAGCCGTTCATGACGTTGGTGCCGCCCGCGGCTTCTATCAACGCTGTTGGCATCGCATAAAGACCTGCCGTGAAGGGAGCATCTTCACCACTATCATAGACAAACACCCGCAACGGCTCGCCGGTTTCCAGACCGCCAGTAAATGCGGCGAGATCCGCCTTGTAGCCGTCAACGAGGCTCGCTGCCTTGTCTTCGACCCCGAATATTTTCCCTAGATTTGTGAGGTCGGCATACATGTCATCTATGCTGGCCTTGTCCTTATCCATGATGTGGGTGCAGGATTCAGTCAGTTCGTAGACTTTGATGCCGAACGGTTCGAGCGTTTCCGGTGTCACCTCTCCTCCGACCTTCATGCCGTAATTCCACCCGGCAAAGAAAAAGTCAGCATCGGCTCCAACGAGGACCTCTTTGGACGGATACTTGGCCGAAAGCTCGGGCAGTTCTTCCACACCGGCGCGCATTTCTTCGTCCAGTGTTTTCCACCCGGATATGCCGGTATAGCCCACCATGCGGTCTGCAAGTCCAAGCACCAGCATCATCTCCGTAAGATTAACGTCGTTCGAGATTGCTCTCTCTGGCGGCGCGTCAAAGCTAACGGTCCGGTTGCAGCTTTGAACGGAGGTCTCAGCAGAGGCAAACCCGGCAACGAGGCTCAGCGCGACCGCGCTTACGGCGATGTTTCTCATCACATGTTTCCTTGATTTAGAGATGGAATGTCAGGTGTTTCGTGTCGCTGGGGGAGAGGCGCTCTTGCCGGGCTGTCACGTGAAAAGCATCCGATATGGTGCCTTCAGTGAAAACGGTTTCCGGTGATCCAAGGCCCAATGGCCGGCCCCCTTGGAGCAACAAAACGTCGTCGCAGACTTGGGTGGCCATGTTCAGATCGTGCAGCGAAGTCACAATGGTCAAAGGCAAGTCCTGGATCAGTGCAAGCACTTCCAGTTGATGACGTACGTCGAGATGATTTGTGGGTTCGTCCAGGATCAGCAACCGGGGTTCTTGAGCCAGGGCCCGGGCAACCATGACGCGTTGGCGTTCGCCGCCGGATAGCGTGCCGAGATGCCGGTTTGCGAAACCTTCAAGACCCAGCCTGTGTAGCGCATCGTCAACGATCCCCGCATCGCGGGCACCCGAAATCGCACCGAATCCCTTGCGGTGGGGAGTACGACCGAGTTCCACTATCTCGCGTACTGTCAGCGCGAAATCTGTGGGTTGCTCTTGCAGGACGGCCGCAACTTTACGGGCGACGTCTCGCGCCGGGATCGTCCAGATATCCGTTCCATCGACCTCGACGGTTCCGGTTGTTGGGCGCTGGTATCTATAGAGCAGTCTGAGGAATGTGGATTTTCCTGCTCCATTTGGACCCAGAACGCCAAGGACACGCCCGGGCGTCAAATCGAAACTGACCGGATGCAGGATAGTCGTCTGTCCTCTCGGAGTCGTCCAACTTACATTGTTGACGGCAAGTTGTGCCGATGCCGGAACACAATCCTGAGGCGCGTGTGGAGATATCGAAGCGAGGTCTTTCATCTTTCAGAAACCATTATGTCCGAGATCAGTTGCGACTGACTGCCCAAGGGCGGAAGACGACCAAGTATACTTGCCTGAAGCGGCTCAGGCCGGTCTTTGCGCTCAACAAATCCCTCTGCAGCCGCATTGTAGCGCGCGACCAACTCAAACAGCGCATCCACATGGGCGTCGTTCTCCGGGTCAAGATCGCCAAAAACATAAGTGAACCGTTCGGTAGCAGTGAGCGACACAATGCAAGAGCGTTTGCACTGGCTCATGCATTGCACGCCCCGAATTTGCATCTGTCGTGATGCCGGATCGTCCAACTGAGATGCGACACGCTGTGCTAATCTAGATCCCCCTCGTGTGCCGTGATTGTCCTCGCGACCATCACGACAAGTCACGCATATCGACAAGACCGGTTCCTGTGAAGCTCCGTCCAAATCACCCCCAAAGTGTAACGTTGCAACATTGCGGGATGAAACCGTGAGTGTTACGAAAGGTCAAGCTTAATCGGGTGGGAGGGCAGGCGTTGGAAAAAGGTGCAAAGCGCATCACCCATGCAGACCGTGTTTTAAGCTATTTAAAAAGCTGTGACCGGCCTGTTTCCGCCTATGAGATCCTGGAAGGTCTTCGGACTGACGGCGTTTCAGCCTCAACGACCGTTTATCGTGCACTCGACAAACTATTGGACGCTGGAAAAGTGCACCGGATCGAGTCGTTGAACGCCTGGACAGTCTGCTGCGGGGGCCATGACGAACAAAGTCCGGTATTCGCGATCTGCGACGTATGCGGATTGGTTACCGAATATGTCGATGCCGACTTCACGAACAGTATTGCCAGCCTGTCAAAGCGCACTGGCTTTTTGCCCAATCACGCCATCTTTGAAATCCATGGTCGGTGCAGCGTTTGCGGTTCCGACCAGACAGCCCAATAAAGGATAGATTATGGATCAGTCCGCACCGGTGCCCGTCACAGTTTTAACCGGCTTTCTCGGAGCCGGGAAAACAACCCTTCTCAACCGCATTCTGACCGAACGCCACGGCAAGAAATACGCCGTCATCGTGAATGAGTTTGGCGAAGAAGGCATCGACAACGATCTGGTTGTGGATGCCGACGAAGAAGTGTTTGAAATGAACAACGGCTGCATCTGTTGTACTGTTCGGGGCGATCTGATCCGCATCCTTGGCGGTTTGATGAAACGGGCCGATAAGCTTGATGCTATCATCGTCGAAACGACGGGTCTGGCGGATCCGGCACCTGTCGCGCAAACCTTCTTTGTCGACCAGGATGTTGCCGACCGCACCAAGCTCGATGCCATAGTGACGGTGGCGGACGCCGTTCATCTCGACAATCAGTTGGGCGAACATCATGAGGCGGAAGAACAGGTCGCTTTCGCCGATATCGTCTTGTTAAACAAAACAGATCTGGTGGACACGGATGGTCTTGGCCGGGTCGAAGACCGCATTCGTAAGATCAATCCCTATGCCAAGATCATCCGCACTGAACATTGCGCTGCTGATCTGGAAGACGTGATTGGCCTTAATGCGTTCAGCCTCGATCGCGTGCTCGAAGTAGAGCCAGATTTCCTGACGTCTGACCACGACCATGAGCATGACGATGATGTAAAATCTATCTCTCTCGTCTCCGATGTACCGCTCGATTTGGATAAGTTTCAAACCTGGTTCGGAAAGCTCCTCCAAACCCGTGGGCAGGATATCTTGCGCTCTAAGGGTATCCTCGATTTCAAGGGAGAAGAGGATCGTTACGTTTTCCAGGGCGTCCATATGTTGATGGATGGTGCCCCAATGGGGTCTTGGCCAGCCGGGGCACGCCAATCTCGTATCGTCTTCATTGGCCGCGACCTTGATAGCATGGGTCTGGAAGACGGCTTCGACGCCTGTAAGGCAGCATGACTGTAGAGAACGTCCGGCAAAGCCCGAAACGCCAGGGCTTTGCTCAGACCAACCTGGAACGGCAAGGTCTGTCGCTAGAGACTGGTGCGCCAGTGACGACGGCAGTTGCCGTGGGGACAAATGTCGCTGCGGGTTTTGGTGACGGAATTGTTCGCGTTTTTCGTCCAAATGCGCCCCCTATTGTCATAGAGGCTCACAGTGGTCCGGTTCTCGCTCTAACTCAGGATGGATCCACAGAGGCTTTGCTCTCCGGGGGCGATGATGGAAGCTTCCTCAGAATTTCACCTGATGGATCAGTTGAAGTACTTGCCAGCTTCGGGACGCGTTGGGTCGACTGCGTTGCCGCGGGGCCGGGATTTTATGCCTGTTCGTCAGGCCGGACAGCCCACGTCTGGCGCAAAGGGGACATGTCAGCGATGGTCCTCGAACATCCAAGCACCGTTGGCGGACTTGCCTTCGATCCAAAGGCGCGTCGGTTGGCCGTAGCGCACTATGGCGGCGCTACGATTTGGGAGCGGGGTGAGCGTCGATGGAAGTCGTCCAAGCTTTTCTGGAAGGGCTCACATGGCGCGGCGACGTTCAGCCCCGATGGGAAATACCTTGTCACTTCAATGCAGGAAAACGCGCTCCATGGTTGGCGACTGCGCGACAAAGCCGACATGCGCATGTCTGGCTATCCAGCTAAGGTCAAAAGCTTTGCTTGGGTCGGCAACGCGCCTTATCTCGCCACGTCAGGGGCAGATGAAGCGGTCTGCTGGCCTTTCGAAGGCAAGGACGGCCCCATGGGACGTCCTCCGGAAACCTGCGCCTATGGCGGCAAACAGCTTTGCACCGCAGTGACCGGGCTCGTTGGCCACAATGGTGTTTTTGCCGGTTTCGTTGATGGCAGCGTCCTTGCCGGTCGCCTATCGGCCAACGAAGAATTAGAGGATTTTGTGGTCAAGGGATCCAGTGGAGTGCCCATCTCCGTTCTCGCAATCACAACTGACGGTTGGCTCTTTGTCGGCGAAGAAGAAGGACGGGTCCTTTGGGTTCGCCTTGGCGGAGACGATAAATGAACCTTTTCGAACGACGAAGCGCGCGTCCCGGGATCGGGCCGCATTGGTGACGTCTTGGGTTGGCCAAACCTGCATCGGAGTTGACCGCAGATGTGTAGCGGCATCGGAATGACAAATGGTGCCAGACAGGAACGGCCCACAAAAGACATTCGACCCAATGCTGGCACTCTTTTCGGTCATGTGCAAAGATCGGCGGAGGTCGAACTAACGGACCGTCGGACATTGCTGTTGTTTGCTTCCTAGTGAAACTGTGTCAGTTTACGGAAAACGGAGGCAGCTTTGATCGACCCCTATCTCACTGGCATCTTGCTCGCTTACGGCGTCTTTATGATTGGTATGTTCACGCCGGGACCAAATATCCTGGCAGTGATCGGCACGTCCATGTCCATTGGTAGGACGGAGGGGAAAGCTCTGGCCCTTGGCGTGGCGACAGGAACTTTCTTCTGGTCGATGTTAACCGCTTTGGGTCTCACCGCGCTCGTATCGACATATGCTTCGGTTACGGTCCTTTTGAAAGTGATCGGCGCGGCCTATTTGCTTTGGTTGGCGTTCAAGGCCTTCAAATCGGCAATGACAGTCAAAGAGCTGGAAATGCGGCCCGTCTATCTGAGCGGTGGACTGCTGGCGTTTTACCAGCGCGGCCTATTGATCCAGATGACGAACGCCAAGGCGGCTTTGGTCTGGATCGCAATCATGTCGCTCGCGATGGACGAGCAAGCACCAATGTGGGTGGCGGCACTTGTCGTTGCCGGCACCAGCATCATTTCCGCGGTCGGACATGTGATTTACGCAGTCGCTTTCTCCACATCGCCTGTCGTCGCGGTCTACGCGAAAGCGCGTCGGTGGATTGAGGGAGTTCTCGGCATCTACTTCTGCTTCGCCAGCTACAAACTCGTTACATATCGCCCGTAGCTCGTGCGGTAGGTCTGAGCTCTCCACGGACCATCTTG
>JBCBGY010000037.1:0-13350 GCA_038526275.1 Pseudomonadota bacterium
CACACCCAATCATTCGGAATTTTTTCCCGCGGCTCCATGCGCTTCGCGCATGATCTCCCGTCAGTCCCGGAGCTTTGCATCGAACGGTTGGGTTGCAGATCACGAATCAACTCCAGCCATGCCGAAAATTTGCGAACGTCCAGCCGCTGAACGGGTTAGTCTGATCCGGTTTGACCTGGCAGTATTGCCTTCAATTGTTCCGGGCTGACAGGTTCGGTGTTTGGCCAACGTGGATCGGTTTCTCGCGTCCGACTGTATGTGAGGTGAACGAAGAAGGCCGCGCCGTCGTTCTGATCGATTACGACAATGTCATCGAGGCCGTTCCGTGCGACCACTTTCAGATCACGTTTTTCCAAAACATGGCCCGGGGGAATCTCGATCAGCAATTGGTGTAGGGCGAAATCTGCAGAAGTTGGCGAGGCCCGCTCCCATGGCGCCCTCATCCAATAGCTCATTCTGCTTGCCATAGCGTTTGAGCAATCCTCTTCAACGTGAGCCGATTGACATTTACCAACGACAATCGCGCCATGCGACTGATTACTCGCTCCTGTTCAATAGGGGGAACAAAATGTTCAGAGCACTTACGATCGCAGCCGCTCTGGTTGCGGCAACGGCTGTCGTCTCGGTCGCCGACGATCACAAAACGCCATATCCGGAAGGCGCATCGGTCTACATCATCAGTCCAAGCGACGGCGACGCGGTGTCCTCACCGGTTACCATTCAATTCGGTCTGTCCGGAATGGGCGTCGCGCCGGCCGGAACCGAGGACTTGGAGAATGTGGGGCACCACCATCTTCTGCTAAACCGTCCGCCTTTCGGAGAGGGAGAGGACGGCGAAGAGGAATGGGAGTACGGCATAATCGCTGATGACAACCATATTCACTTTGGTGGCGGTCAAACCGAAGTCACGCTCGACCTACCTGCGGGCGAGCATACTCTGCAATTGGTTCTGGGAGACCATGCGCATGTGCCGTTCGGACCAGACCTGACCACCGATCATATCACCATCGTCGTGGAATAATCGTCCGCAGCGAAGATCACGCGGTCTTCGCATGTTCGGGAAACAAGGCGGCGAGCCCTTCGGGGCTCGCATCGCAAATCCCTCTCTCCGTTATGAGTCCGGTGACCAGGCGTGCAGGCGTCACATCGAAGGCTGGGTTCTTGCCAGGTGTTCCGTCCGGTGAAATTTGCACCTGTGTTGTGGACCCATCGGAGAGTTTGCCCTGCACATGGGTCACCTCCGTTCCGGCACGTTCCTCAATCGGGATCTCATCCAATCCGTCTGAAACTGTCCAGTCGATCGTAGGAGATGGGAGAGCCACGTAGAACGGAACACCATTATCCTTGGCGGCCAAGGCCTTCAGGTAGGTACCGATCTTGTTGCACACATCGCCGGAAGCAGTCGTCCGGTCTGTTCCGACGATCACCATGTCCACATCACCGTGCTGCATCAGGTGACCGCCCGCATTGTCGACGATCAGATCGTGCGGCACATCATTGCCGACCATCTCCCAAGCGGTGAGTAGGGCGCCCTGGTTCCGGGGCCGGGTTTCATCCACATAAACATGGACGGGAATGCCAGCGGCTTTGCCATGGTAGATCGGCGATGTTGCGGTGCCCCAGTCGACGGTTGCGATCCAGCCAGCATTGCAGTGAGTCAGGATCTTGACGGGCTCCCCGGGCCCTTTCTTCGCGGCGACCTCTTTGATGAGGCTAAGCCCATGTTCTCCGATTGTGCGGTTGATCTCGACATCTTCGTCGCAAATCGCGGCGGCCAATGTGAAGGCGGCCTCCGCCCGCTCGGCCTCTGGCAGCGGGCGAAGATGATCGCGCATCCGGTTCAAGGCCCATCTCAGGTTTATCGCCGTGGGCCGGGTTTGGTGCAATTCCTCCCAGGCTGTGTCCAGCGCACTGTCAGATGGATCGCGCAGCATCTCTTCGGCCATGCCATAGGCCGCCGTAGCGCCGATCAATGGCGCGCCGCGAACCCACATATCGCGAATGGCGGTGGCGAAGTCCGCCCGGCTTTTGAGCGTAGCGATGCGGAATTCATGGGGGAGCCATCGCTGATCGATGATGCGCACCTCGCCCGTCTCTGCATCGCGCCAAATGGATCGGTAATGGGTGTCGCCGACTTTCATTGGGGGCCTCCTCTGCCATTACCGCCAATAGACCCACAGGATCCACGGGCTGTCGAGTCCGGCCTTCATGAAACTTCAGATACGAGCCAAGGGCGAGAGACAGTGAAATCGGAACGCGATTGAACCTTACATGCTCTAGCGAAAGGCGTGCGCAGCCGAGAGAGCCAGCCCGTCGGCCACAGCGGTGAATGCGTTGGCGTGGCTTCGCTCTGCTGCCGGAAATGTCTGGGCAATGGCGGTCTCAACGATCCGCATCAGGCTCGATCCGCCGACAAAAACCACCCGATTCACATCGCCCGCGCCTTTTCCGACCTGGGTCAGGGTATCCAAGGCAGCCGCGCAGATCTGATCGGCGTAGTTCTGCAGCGATCCGCTCAGGTCGGTATCGGTCAACGGCGCGACCAGACCCTTTTCAACCAGCGATAAGTTAACCTCGCCGGTCGCATCCTCCGATCCATTGGTTGCGATTTTGCCTTTCTCGACGGCGAAGGCGACATCGTGGCCCAGTTCGTCGCGCAGGATGGTGGAGAGGCGGGCGAAGCACTGTGGCTCCACCGCCAGTTTCTGCAAATGGCGGACATCGCGCAAATTGGTGCCGGTATAAAGGAAGGGTATCTTCTGCCAGGTCGCGAGATCGGCAAAAAGCGCGTTCGGTGCGGTCAGCCGCCCCTGGCCCATCTCCTTGCGGATTTCAGCGCCACGTCCAAATAGCGGCATCACATGATCAAAGCTCAGGCTGTGGTCAAAGTCGGTGCCGCCGACCCGAACTCCGTGGCTGCCGATGATCTCCACGCCTCCATCCGTATCATTCCGAAAGAGCGAAAAGTCGGACGTACCGCCGCCAATATCGACGATCAATCCCAAGGCCTTATCACTCGGTAAGGCACCATAGGCGCGGGCCGCGGCTTCTGGTTCGAACATGAAGGTGACATCTGTGAAACCAGCCGCTTTGTAGCAAGCGCGCAGATCAATTTCGGCTTGGGCGTCGCGGGCCGCGTCGCGCGAATGAAAATGGACGGGGCGACCGGAAAGCGCACGGTCAAACACTTGGCCTGTGGCGGCTTCGGCCCGCTCTTTGACCTCGCGCAAGAACCGCCCAACGATGTCGATGAATGTCAGCTTTTCATCCATCAGGTTGCGGGTCTCACGCATCAGTGGCGTACCAAGAACACTTTTCAGGGCCCGCATGAACCGCCCTTCTTCACCTGTAATCAGGGCCTCCGTCGCGGCATTGCCATAGACCATGCGCCGGGCGGCGAAATCGAAGAACACCGCCGTCGGAATAGTATCGTGTCCGGGCTCCAGTTCGATCAGGTGGGGCCGCCCGTCAATCATGATGCCTGCTGCAGAGTTCGACGTTCCAAAGTCGATCCCCAGCGTCGCCGCTGCCTTGTGCGTAGCCATTGCGCACCTCTATCTGAGTCTGGTGAGACGCGCGGGCCTATAGGAGTGCGAGAGCTTGTGCAAGCATTTCCGTCATAGGCCGGTATGCCGCTATGGTTCACGCGAAATGGCAGGCCGCCCGATGCCCTGAACTGACCTCTTTCAGGCGTGGGACCTCTTCCGCACAAACCTCTTTCGCATGGGGGCAACGTGTGCGGAAGACACATCCAGATGGGGGGCTAAGAGGGCTGGGCAGTTCGCCTTCCAGCATCAGGACTTTCTGGATGCGGGCAACTTTCGGGTCCGGGATTGGTACGGCGGAAAACAGGGCCTGAGTATAGGGATGCTTGGGCTCTGCAAACAGCGCGTCACGATCCGCGATCTCCATCACCCGCCCCAGATAGAGCACCATGATACGGTGCGAGACATGTTTCACGACGCTCAGGTCGTGGGCGATGAATATCAGCGACAGGTTCATCTCCCGCTGCAGCTTCATCAGCAGATTGATGACCTGTGCCTGGATTGAAACGTCCAGGGCCGAAACCGGTTCGTCGCAGATGATCAGTTTCGGTTCTACCACCAAAGCCCGCGCGATGCCGATCCGTTGGCATTGGCCGCCCGAGAATTCGTGGGGATATTTGTTGATCTGGTTCGGATGCAGGCTGACTTGTTCCATCGCTGTCTGGACCCGGGCCTTGACCTCGGCCTTGCTGAGATCGGGGCGATGGGTTTGCAGGGGTTCTGCGATGATCCGACCGACGGTCATCCTTGGGTCAAGCGAAGCGAGCGGATCCTGAAACACCATCTGGATTTCTGACCGGTAGGCCAGCATGTCGTCAGGGCTCAGGCCCATCAGATCGTCATTTCCCATCCAGACGACGCGGCCTTTGCCGGGGATCATGCGGATCAAGGCCCGGGCGAGGGTAGATTTCCCGCAGCCGGATTCACCAACGATCCCAAGGGTTTCGCCTTGGTTCAGGGTGAAGTCGACGCCATTGACAGCACGCAGGCGCAAGGGCTTGGTCCAGGGCCACGCATTGCGAGGTGGCACATCGAACGTGACTTGTAAATCTTCGACAGACAGAAGTTCAGGCACTCAGGCTTTCCTTCACTGGGTGGAAGCAGGCGCGTGTGTGATCGGTGCCGACCGTCTCCAGAAGGGGAAGATCCGTCGCACAAAGTGCACCGGCATTGCTGCATCTCGGCGCGAAGGGGCATCCGTCCGGGGGGTGCAGCATGTTGGGTGGATTGCCCGGGATGCTGTAGAGCGCGTCTGTCGCGTGATCGATCCGGGGAATAGCCGCGAGAAGCCCGCGTGTGTAAGGGTGTTCCGCCCCGGAGAAGATCGTGTCAGTGGTGGCCCGCTCCATGATCCGGCCGCCATACATCACGATCACATCGTCCGAAAATCCGGCCACCACGCCCAGATCGTGGGTGATGAGGATCACGGCCATGCCGAACTCCGTCCGAAGTTCCGTAAATACGTCCAGAATTTGAGCCTGCACCGTCACGTCAAGCGCCGTGGTCGGTTCGTCCGCAATCAGCAGTTTGGGTCGCGCCAGCAAGGCCATGGCGATCATCACCCGTTGGCGCATCCCGCCGGAAAATTCGTGCGGATAAAGCCGCACCCGTTCCGCCGCGCTGGGGATGTGCACGGCATCCAGCATTCGCACGGCTTCGGCGATCGCCGAGCGTTTGCCCATGCCCTGATGGTGGATCAACACCTCAGCCATCTGGTCCGAGACCCGCATATAGGGGTTCAGCGAGGTCATCGGGTCCTGAAAGACCATTGCGATTTCGGCTGCCCGGATCCGGTTGAGCGTGGACAGATCGCTGTTCAGGATCTCTTGCCCATCATAGCGCACACTGCCGGTCGCTTCGCCATTGCGTGCGAGCAGACCCATGATGGCAAAGGCTGTCTGGCTTTTTCCTGACCCGCTTTCGCCAACGATGGCCAGATTGTCGCCCGCCTCCATCGCGAAGCTGATCCCGTTGACCGCCTGGACCGTGCCATCGTTGGTGCGGAAACGGACGGTTAGATCCTCGACCTCAAGCAAAGCCATCTCAACGGTCCTTCGGGTCAAGCGCGTCGCGCAACCCGTCGCCCACGAAGTAAAAGGCGAACAGGGTGATGACGAAGAAAAACAGCGGGAAGGCCAATTGCCAAAGTGTGCCATACTGCATGGTTCCCGCACCCTCTTGGATCAGTGCGCCCCAGGAGGTCAGCGGTTCCTGCACACCAAGGCCTAGGAACGAGATGAAGCTTTCCGCAAGGATCATCAGCGGCACGAGGAGCGTGGCATATACAATCACGACGCCCAGCAGGTTCGGGATGATGTGGCGGGTGATGATCCGCGCGGTGGAAACGCCTGTGGCTCGCGCGGCCTCGATGAATTCGCGGTTCTTCAGCGTCAGGGTTTGGCCGCGCACGATCCGGCTCATATCCAGCCATGACAGCAGGCCAATGCCGATGAACAGCATGAACATCGACCGCCCGAACATGACCAGCATCAGGATCAGGACGAACATGTAGGGAATGGCCATCAAAACGTCGACCGTGCGCATCATGATGTCGTCAATCCGCCCGCCGACATAGCCAGCGACAGCGCCATAGAGCGTGCCCACCAGAACGGCGATCCCTGCGCCCACCAGGCCAACCATCAGCGAGATTTGCGTGCCTTGCACCGTTCGGGCAAACAGGTCTCGCCCCAGATCGTCGGTGCCGAAATAGTGGCCCGAGGCGATGGATGGCCCGCCCATCTCGGCCACGTTTCCGATGACCATGAAGTCTATCTCATCGATTTCATACTGCGCGATCAACGGGCCGAGGATGGCGAACAGCCCCACGAGGATCAGCACCACCAGCGCACCCACGGCGGCATGGTTGCGGAAAAACCGGATCCGCGCGTCGGCCCAAAGCGAACGCCCCTTGGCTTCCATTGGCGCGGCGCCCGCCGTTCGTAATTTCAGATACCCCCCGATCATGCCTGCCTCCTAAGGCCCACCCGCCGTGTTGTTCTTGCCGATCCGGTTTCTGTCAGTACCCACGGGCTAGTACCGGATCTTTGGGTCGATCCAGGCATACAGGATATCGACCAGAAGGTTGAACAGGATGGTCAAAGATCCAACCAGGATCGTCACTCCCATCATCACGGCATAGTCTCGGTTGAGCGCGGCATTCACGAAGGATAGCCCAATCCCGCCCGTGGAAAAGAACATGTCGATCACAACCGATCCTGTGATCATCGCCACGAAGGCCGGGCCCAGATAGGAGATCACCGGCAAAAGCGCAGGTTTTAGGGCGTGGCGCAGGATGATCTGATGCCCGGGCAAGCCTTTCGCGCGGGCGGTGCGGATGTGGTTCGAGGTCAGGACCTCCAGCATCGAAGATCGGGTGATGCGGGAAATTGAGGCCATGAAGCTGGTCGACAGCGCAATCACCGGAAGGATCAGATATTGCCACTGACCGCCTTGCCACCCTCCGCCCGGCAGCCAGCCGAGCCACAGGGTGAAGACCAGAACGAGGATCGGGGCCATAACGAAATTCGGCAGAACCTGCGCGCCAATGGAGATACCGACAGCGAAATAGTCCAGGATCGTGTTCTGAAAGACCCCGGCCAATATGCCCAGGGTACAGCCCACCGCGACGGCGACCACAAAGGATATGGCTCCGTAGGTCAGTGTGATGGGAAAGCCGTTGGCGATGATCTCATTTACCGTCCGGTCCTTGTAAACAAAGGACGGGCCGAAATCGAACCGGGTGGTGACGTTGATCACGTAGGTCCCGATTTGCTTCCACAGTGGTTGGTCGAGCCCATACTTGGCCTCAACATTGGCCAGAACCTCCGGCGGCAGCGGGCGTTCCTGGGTGAAGGGGCCGCCTGGGGCCGCGTGCATCAGGATGAACGAGATGATGATCAGCACCAGCAGGGTGGGGATAGCCACCGCAAGGCGCCGCGCAATGTAAACCAGCATACAGATGTCCGGAAAAGTGAGGGGGCCGCGCGAGCGGCCCCGATGGCGTTACTCTGCTGCGACCACGTAAAGGTCGCGCGAGTACCAGTTCTGCATCAGGTTGTCGAAGGGCCACCCTTTGACCTGCGGGTTTAGCATGATGTTCGACGTGTACTGATAGACCGGGATCATTGGCATATCTTCCATCAGGATCGTCTCGGCGGCCAGATAGTTCGCACTGGGGTCGGCCTGGGTTTTGGATTCCTCCATCAGCCTGTCAAACTCGGCATTGAAGTATTTGCCGTTATTGTGGCCTGAAGTGGAGGTGAAGAGCCCCAGATAGGTCGACGGTTCGTTGTAATCCCCGCACCAGGCATAGCGGGCCAGTTCGAAATTGCCCTGGCGCAGGTTGTCCAGGTGAACCTTCCATTCGAAGTTTGTCAGTTCGACATTCACCCCGAGCGTCTGCTTCATGAATTGCGAGGTGGCGATGGCGATCTTCTTATGGCCTTCGCTGGTATTGTAGGTGATCTGAATGTCGAGCGGATTGTCGGGGCCATAGCCTGCCTCTGTCAGCAGGGCCTTGGCCGCTTCGTTCCGTTCTTCCTGGCTCCAATTGGCCCATTCCATTTCTGGCATCTGGAAACCAGCCGTGGCGGAGTGGGTCCAGTTGTAAGACGGGATCTGCCCGCCCTGCAGCACGTTATCGACAATGATGTCCCGGTTCAGGGCGTAGGACAGCGCCTTTCGCACGCGGATGTCTTTCAGATAGTCGGGGCCGCTATCCCCCAGATTGTACATAAAGACATAGGAACAGGACCGCGCATAGGAATGCGCCTGATCCGGGTATTCCTCTTTCAGGCGAGGATATTGCCCGGTCGGGATCGGTGCCAGATCCAGTTCACCGGCCAGATACCGGGTCAGGGCCTGGTTTTCGTCATTGATGATCAGCGCGACTGTCTTGTCGATCACCGTTTCTTCGTTGTTCCAGTAAAGCGGGTTACGCTCGCGGATGACCTGTTCGCCGGGGTTATAGCCGGTCAGCACATAGGCGCCATTGCCGACCAGATTGCCCGGCTTGGTCCAGTCGCTGCCATGCTCTTCGATCACGCTCTGAAGGACTGGGAACGTGGAAGCATGGGTCAGCATCGAAACGAAGTAGGGCCGTGGCGCATCGATGGTCACTTGCAGGGTTTTGTCATCCAGCGCGACGGCGCCAAGTTGATCCAAAGGCATCTCGCCCTTGGTGACGGCGGCGGCATTCACCACGCCCATCAACTCCATATACCACGCATATTCCGAGGCGAATTCCGGGTCGACCAACCGCTGCCAGGCATAGACGAAATCACCTGCCGTGACCGTTTCACCGTTCGACCACTGGGCTTCGCGCAGCTTGAATGTATAGGTCAGCTTGTCTTCGGAAAGCTCAAAGCTCTCAGCGGCACCGGGGACTTGGTTGCCTTCTGCATCATCGTTGTAAAGACCTTCGAACAGGTCTCGCAGGATCGTCGATCCGGCAACATCGGTGTTGACCTGTGGGTCGAAGGATTTGATGTCGTCAAGGACTTGATAGGTGAAGACCTGTTCTTCCGCCAACGCCACACCGTCTTTTGTCTCGGCAAAAGCGGCGGGTGTCAGGCACGTGGCAGCCAGAAAGGAAACGATCAAAGCGTGTTTCATGGGGTCCTCCGTGTTGGTTGAATTGGCATTTTCCGGCTCTCGCGTGCCGGTTTCCTCTGAAAACAAAGGCAAATGGTCACTCTGCAGATCACCTTACCGGGTGTGGTAAGCCATGCAACAGTGCTGTGACAAATCGGGATGGGGGTGCCCTTCAAAAAGCTGCGTATCGCTTCGGCTTTTTCAGCGAGAATAGGCTATGGGCGATCTATTGGAGGTCTGCGCATTTGGCAGGCGAAGCGTGTTTCGCTCGCAGGTCCCCGCCAAAGTTTCCGCTGCCCCGGCACCACAAAAAGATGCCGGGGCAGGGATTTAGAATGTGTCTGCGGCGCCGACGATATCTTTCGTCCAAAGCTCTACGCGGCGGTTGGTCTGCCGACCCAGGATCGTATCATTGCAGCTGAGCGGTGCGAGTTCGCCATAACCGACCGAACGTACAACGACATCTTCTGGAAGATCGCCGCCAAGTTCCTCGATCAATGCGTCCCGTACCTGTGCCGCGCGGGTATTGCTGAGTTCGCGGTTCAGGTTGTTCTGACCAACGGAGTCGGTGAAGCCAAGGAGCAGGAGTTCCTTGTTACGGAAGACGCCAGCCCTGATCATCTCGGCCAACCGGGCCAGATCTGCCTGCCCGCGCGAGTCCAGTTGTCCCGTGCCTTGCTCAAACCGGTAAGTCAGCGAAATCCGGTCTGCCGCGGCCAGTTCCAACATCACGCCTTGCACGTCTTCCAAGGCCACGTCCCGTTCCGACGGCAAAACAGACGCGACAAAGCGCAGACCTTGCTCATTGATCGATAGGGAAGAGACATCATGCCCGACAAAGCCGGCATCCTGGATCACCTGCTGCGCTTCGGCTGACTGGGTGTAGGACAGGAAGTCGCGCGCCATTTGCGGGACATTGTCCGCGTTCTGATAAAGGTAAAGCCGTCGGGTGAGCGGGTACTCTTCGGTCTTGATGGTGAACGGGTTCAGCGGTGTTTGGATCCCGCACGCGCCACGTATGGCGAGCGGTCGGGTTTCAGTCACGGCCGCAAAACTTGCGAAACCGATCCCATTCGGATCTTCCTGCACAGCTTCCGAGACTGCTTGATCCGACACAAGCTCGGTGGCGCTGATGCTCATCGAGGCCCGCGCCGGGTTCATCAAAAGATCGAAGAAAACGCTGCCAGACCCGCTGTTGCGATCGCGGCTGTAAAGGTTGATGGGGGCATCGTTCCCACCAATCTCTGACCAGTTTGTAATCTCACCGGAAAAGACCCGCACGATATCTTCTTCCAGGATCGCCCGCACAGGGTTGTCGTCGGACACGATAATCGCAAGTCCGTCCAGCGCCAGAACTTGTTCGCGGATGCGTGGTTCTGCACCCTCTTCTTCCGCATTGGCCGCCTGACCCAGATTTTCGGGCTCAACCGATTGCGACAGGGCCGCCAAGACGGCGCTGCCTTCAAGCAAGTTGGCAAAGACCGATGGTGCATCGCTCGTCTGAACCGCAAGGTCGGCGGGGAGACTGAACTTTACAGGTTCAAGACCTGTCAGGTTCTCAACATCTTGGGCTGGCGCGGTATAGCGTTCGAAACCGTCCACAAGGGCAGGGATCAGACTGGCGCTGAGCTCGGGTGCAGTCGAGATAACGATCTGGTTGCGATTAGGCTTTGCGGCTTCGGGACAGGCTGCCCCGATACACTGCGCCTCCGAGGCGGGAACTTCGAAAATTCCAACCGAGGTGCCGAATTTGTAGATGCCATCCTCAAAGGCCAGGATGCGCCCTTCCAGTTCAATCCGCCCGTCATTGGTCTTAATGACGACGATATCGTCGCCCAATGCGGGAACGTCTGCCGTGGGGCAGGGATCGCCTATGCAGGTCACCTGTTCGGCACGGATCTTTAGGTCGCCAAGATCGGTCCGAATATGGTAAATGCCGTTGCTGTATTCAATCAAATCGCCGGATACGTTGATCCCCCGATCTTCTGACTGAAGCTTCACTCTATCGGCCATTGCTCCGGGTGCGAGGCCCAAAACCAGAGCGGTCGCGATAGGCAGACTCTGAGCTTTCCACATAAGTCGTTGTTTCCCCCAATGTCCCTGGGCCCGGCCGATCGACCGTGCCTTCGGGCAATTGATCCATGATCAAAGTGCGGACCCCACATCCCGCACCAGCGAACCATGACAACCAAGCCGAGCAAGCCCCGGTCACACCTGCGGCCACGCTAGCGCCGCTGACCCAGACTTCCCGCAGAAGGGCTGTCCAAAATCACCCACCCAACCGGCTTTGGGCATCTTCACCCGCACCGATCTGGTCACATTCCTGCGTAAAGCCGCCTTTACCCCCAGCAACTTTGCCGCGTGTAAAGTTAATAATACGTTTTGGAGTGTTCGGCCACAGTTTCGTCAAAAGTTAGCAAGAAATTGGGCATGGCGGCCCAACTTTTAACCAAATCGCCGAATGTGGTGTTCGCCGCGCGCTGCCGCAAGGGCAATTTGTTTCTGTCTTTCGCGAAATCGGCCCTTTGCCTCGTCCGTTGTTTCATCAACGCATTGATGGCAAGAGACACCTTCTTCAAATCCGGGATCTTGGCGATGCTCTGGCAGAATCGGGCGGCGGCACGCGCGACACAGCACATGTGGGCCCTCAACCAAGTCATGCCCGACCGATACGCGCTCATCGAACACAAAGCAGGACCCGTCCCACAGGCTTTCCTCTTCTGGCACTGTCTCCAGATATTTCAGGATGCCGCCTTGCAGATGAAAGACGTCTTCAACGCCTTCTGACATCAGGTAGTTGGTGGATTTCTCGCAACGGATACCGCCGGTGCAGAACATCGCAATGCGTTTGCCTTCGAACTTTGCCTTGTTCGCCTGCCACCATTCTGGAAACTGCCCAAACGCATCTGTTTCGGGATTGATTGCCCCTTTGAAGGTGCCGATGGCCACTTCGTAATTGTTGCGCGTGTCAATCACGGCCACGTCTGGCGCGCTGATCAAGCTATTCCAGTCTTCGGGCGGCACATACTGCCCTGTCTGGGCTGCCGGGTCGACATCCGGCTGGCCCATGGTCACGATTTCTTTCTTCAGTCGGACCCGCATTCGGCTAAAGGGTGGCGTGGCGGCTGTGCTTTCCTTCCAGTCCAAATCGTCGCATCCCGGCAACGCCTTGAGATGGGCCAAGACCGCATCGATACCTTCGCGCGAGCTTGCGATCGTTCCGTTCACACCTTCACGCGCAACCAGCAAAATACCATGCACGCCGTTCTGGTCGCAGACCTCTCGCAATGGCGCGATCAGTTCGGCGGGATCGTCAAAGCGAACGAATTTATAAAGGGCAGCTACGGTGAACATGGCACCTTGGATACTGCAAGCAGGTGCCTGGCTTCAAGCTGCCCGCATGTCTGCTATGGTGGGTCAAACTATCGGAGATGTTTCATGACCCTGGCGCTGATTGTCATCGACGTTCAGAACGATTTTTGCCCCGGCGGTGCGCTCGCTGTCGCAGATGGGGATGCGGTCATTGCGCCAATCAACCGACTGCTCGCAGACGCCGAGGTTCGGGTTTTTACCCAGGACTGGCATCCGGCGGGGCATTCGTCCTTCGCCAGCAGCCACGCGGGCAAGGCTCCCTATGACCAAATTGAGCTGTCCTATGGCTCTCAGATCTTGTGGCCGGATCATTGCGTTCAGTGTACCGAGGGCTCCGCCTTTCATCCTGATCTTGAGGTCAGTTTTGCCGATGTCGTCATTCGCAAAGGCCATAATCCGGCAATCGATAGCTATTCGGGCTTCTTCGAAAATGACAGGACTACGCCGACGGGCCTGGAAGGGTATCTTCGGACAAGGAACGTGCAAAAAGTCGAAATTGTCGGTCTCGCCACAGATTTCTGCGTTCAATATTCAGCCTTGGATGCTGCGGCGCTGGGGTTCGAGGTGACCGTGCGGCTGTCGGCGTGCCGGGGTATCGACATCGACGGGTCTCTCGCGGCTGCCATTTCTGCGATGCAGGCCGCGGGCGTGTCTGTGATTGACTGAGTCATCGAGGCGCGGGTTTGTGCATGGCTCAAGACTGCCACCGGCGCATATGTGATGGATTTTTCGGGGGGAGCTTCCGGCGGGGACATTTGGACAGAAGACCACGTGTCAGTCGTATGTTGCGGTTTTTGGTTAACTGCCCTTTAGGAGATCTCTCAGGCGCGGCGTGACCGGG